>JANMDV010000283.1:0-20790 GCA_031376485.1 Actinomycetota bacterium | reverse complement strand
CGACCTGCGAGCCCTTGCGTACGTCCAGCTCGCCGCCCGAGGAGTCCACATCGAGCCGAAAGGCCGACACGTCCTGCCCGGCGAGCTTTTCGAGATCGATGCAGCGAGCCGTGATCCCCGCCGTGTCGAGCGCGTGGATGAACGGGGTGCCGTCAAAGCCCTGGTAGAGCGTGTAGGCCCACCGGCCGTCTGGACTCATCGCCCGCGTCATCGGGGTACCCCGCATCTGCTCGTCAGGCTCGGTCGGATCGATGACCGGGTTGGGCAGAAGCCTGCCGGCGCGGGCGTCGTAGGCGCGCACCCGGTACCGGGTCGGGTCGGTTTGCGACGTGTAGTTGACGAGGTAGACGAACCGGCCGTCCGGTGAGATCGCGTCGAAGCTGAAGTCGCCGCGAAGATCGATGACTGACAACGTGCGAAGCGTGCGCGTCGCGATGAGCTCGAACCGTGTCCGGCTGCGCGGGAAGGCCCGTCGCGGCTGAATGAGAGCCAGGGTGGACCCATCGGCGGACAGTCCACCGGCGGACCCGTCGTATGCGACCGCAGGGATCGTCAGGTCCCCGCGCAAGGATTGCGACGCACTGATGCGGCCTCCCTCGGTCTCAACTCGCGCGACGACCGTGTCTGGACCGGAGGGCATGGTGACGAACCGCGTGGTCTCGCCCAGGTCGGTCACCCCGGTCGGCCCGGCATCGACCCCCAACACGGGCAGCCCGTCCGCCAATGCGGTCGCCGCACACAGCGCGAGCGACACGAGCGCCGCTGCGCAAATCCATCGACTGCGACATCTGTCCACCATGGCCCCCGCTCACGCGACGTGTGCATGAGGTACGGCCGATGGCGCCACAAACGTCCCGAAAGCGTGCGGCGACATCCAGCTGCGTGCCGTCACGAGGTACGCAAGGCTCCCGCAACGCTGGCCGGGGCGTTGTCCCCGTGCGCCAGAAGGCCCGTCAGGCCCCGGGGTCCAGCAGGGGCCAGCGCATCTGGATTGTCAGCTCGACACCGGTCTTCTTCTTCACAAGGTCGATGACCACGTCCATGGGATCGACGATAACCGTCGGCGCGTGCCACTCGTCGTACGCCATGTCGAGCGAACCCGTGGCGATCTGATCCGCGAGGGCCCGGAGTTGGTCGGCCACGAGCGAATGGGTCCCCCGCTCCTTGATGTCGAACAGATGCCGCGCCACGTCGTTCCTTTCATCTCACGCCGCAGATCGCGGCGTCCCATCACGTTGGTTGGCTGCACGGACGCCGTCAATTGTCCGATGCCACCCGATGTCGAGACGTTCGACCCCGTTCCGCTGTCTCCTGTCCATTGGGAACGCTACCCCAAGCCGAATCGGCCGACCGCCAGAGGCGCGCGTCGGCGCTCGACCTGGCCGAGCCACGCGCCGAGCGCGGCGATCGCCAGGACCGCCCCGACGACCAGGGCGACGCCGACCCATCCCACCGCCTGCCATGCCAGCCCTGGCAAGAACGCCCCGAGCGCGCCGGCGCTGTAGTAGATGCTGTAGTAGAGGGCGCTCGCGGCTCCTGGGCGCACGCCCTGCGCCCCGCCGACGCCGATCGGCGCAGCAGTGACGACCGTGAACATCCCGATGGTGATGAACGCGAGGCCGATCACCGTGGCGGGCAGGACGTCGGGCACGGTCAACGCCACGCCGATCGCAGCGGAGATGACGCCGAACATCGCCACGCGGGCCCAGCCGACGTGCTCGGCGAACCGACCGGCGAGCGGCGCGACCGCACCGACCACCCACAGACCGAACACCAGCGACGCAGCCGTGGGCGACAGGTTGAACGGCGCGGCCTCGAGCCTGAAACCGATGTACGAGAACACACCGACGAACACGAAGAACAAACTCGGCCCGGTCAGCGATGCCGCGATGACGCGCCGGTTGGCGATCGGCCCACGGGCCAGGTCGATGTGACGCTCGGGTGCGGGCGGCAGTCCCCGCATCATCACCACGACGGCGACAAGAGGCAGGATCGCGAGGACCCCCAGTGCGAACCGCCAGCCCGTGGCCGACGCCAGTAGCGCCACACCCAGCCGCCCGATCAGCCCACCCGAGATCAGGGACGCCATATACCAGCCCATCGCCCGGGCACCGAACGCGGGAACGAAGACCTCGGACACGTACGGGATACCGACGGCCAGAAGCCCCGGCAAGACGAGGCCTTGGATCGCCCGGATGACCAGGAGCGCCTCGAACGTCGGCGCCAACGCAACCGCGATCGATGCGGGGACGAGCAACGCGCTCGCCGCGATCAAGCAGGCGCGCCGTCCCACCCGGTCCGACAGCGGTCCCCAGATCCACGATCCGGCGACGACCGCAATGACAAGTACCGAGATCGTCAGTCCAGCGCGGCTGGGGGTCACCGCGAACACGCGCCCGATCTCGGGAAGGATGCCCTGCGTCGAATACATCGTGGCGAACATCGCGCTGGCGCCAACCAGAAATCCGGCCATCGCGCCGAACGCGCTGCGTGGAGTTGGCGTCGGTGTGCACACGTCGATTACGGTAGGAGTTCGCGTCTAATATGTCCAATATCATTGTGACCGAGTCTGTGAGACGTTCGTGATATCAAGCGATATTGAGCTGCGGCACTTGAGGTACTTCGTCGCCGTCGCCGAAGAACTGCACTTCGGACGGGCGGCGCAGACATTGGGCATGGCCCAACCGCCGCTCAGCCAGCAGATAAAGCGTCTCGAAGCTCGCCTGGGCGTTGCGTTGTTT
The DNA here is from genome assembly GCA_031376485.1 of Actinomycetota bacterium. GTDB lineage: Bacteria > Actinomycetota > Thermoleophilia > Miltoncostaeales > Miltoncostaeaceae > CALMEC01. The sequence goes on along the minus strand of JANMDV010000283.1, from coordinate 18,049 downwards.
CGCCGCAACCGCCGGCATGTCGAGCTGACCGACATCGGTGCGGTGCTGCTCGACGAGGCACGCGCGCTGCTGGCACACGCATCCCGGGTCAACGAGGCCGTCCGGCGGGCAGCGGCCGGCACGGCCGGCACGGTACGCATGGGGTTTGTCGGGTCGGCTGCCCACGAAGTGCTCCCGGCGCTTCTGCGACGGTTCCGTGAGGCGGTTCCAGATGCGCGCGTGACTCTGACCGAACTCGCGACGACCGAGCAAGTCACGGCGATCGCGGACGGAACCATGGATGCGGGCCTCGTTCGTATGCCGATCTCGTCGACCGACGTCGCGACGCGGCCGCTCGTAGAGGAGCCGCTCGTCATCGCCCTCCCCGACTTCCATCCCCTGGCGCACCGACGCCGTCTGCCGTTGGCGGCGCTGGCAGACCAGCCGTTCGTATTGTTCGGCCGCCAGCTCAACCCGTTGTTCCACGACGAGGTCATCAGTGCATGCCACGACGCGGGCTTCAGCCCCGACGTGGTGCAGGAGGCCGGTGAGATGCCCACCATCGTCAGCCTGGTGGCAGCCGGACTCGGAGTGTCGCTCGTACCTGCATCGATGGAACGCCTGCGCACCGACGGCGTCGTCTACATCCCACTGCAGGGGCGAGGAGTGCGCATCACGATCGCCCTGGCCTGGCGCCGCGAGCACCCCTCGCCTCTCGTGTCGAACCTGATCAGGGTCGCCCGTGAGACGTGGCCCAGCCGACGCTGATATCGCGGCCTATTCGGCCGTCGCGACACCGATCGGGCAGGTCACACCCGTGCCGCCCAAACCGCAGTAGCCGTTGGGGTTCTTCGCGAGGTACTGCTGGTGATAGTCCTCGGCGAAGTAGAACGCGTCTGACGGCGCGATCTCGGTTGTGACATCGCCAAAGCCGACGCCCTTGAGCCGCTCAGCGAACATCAGCGCCGACTGCTCGGCAGCCGCGAGTTGCGCCTGGGACGTCGTGAAGATCGCCGACCGATACTGGGTGCCGACATCGTTGCCCTGACGCATCCCCTGGGTCGGGTTATGGCCCTCCCAGAAGATCTTGAGCATCTCGTCGAAGCTCGTCTGGGCGGAGTCCCAAGCGACGAGCACGACCTCGGTGTGGCCGGTGCGCCCGCTGCTGACCTCTTCGTAGGTGGGATTGGGTGTGGCGCCACCGGCGTACCCCACCGCGGTGGTGTAGACACCCGACGCCTGCCAGAACAGCCGCTCGGCTCCCCAGAAACACCCCAGACCGAACACCGCCGTCTCGATCTCCTCGGGAAACGGGGGCTGCAGCGGCGCGTCCAGCACCAAGTGCCGGCCCGCCCCCGGCATCTGGGCGGCGCGCCCGGGCAACGCGTCCTCGACGGACGGGATGCGGCTCTTGTAGCGATTGAACAGCGATGGCATCAGTCACCTTTCTGTCGACGTCCCAAGGGCAGGATAGAGCGCAGGCGCGTGATCGCCCATCGATACTGTCTCGCAGCGCCCTGGACGTGACACCCGAGCGTATGCTCAGTTCCATGCAGGGCCTCGAGGCCGCAATCCACGAAGTCGGTCGCTCGCTGTCTGCGGCCTACCCACCGGCGATCCGCCACCCGTCGCGAACGGTCGACCAACGGATGATGCAGATGGTCGCCGACCGGCCAGACGTGCAAGCCGCGCTGTTTCGGTTCGTCGATGCAACGCCCGCCTGCCGGACGCCCGAGGAGCTGACCGAGCACCTGACCGCGCTGCTCGAAGAGGTCGAGGACCCACCGGCGATGTTCAAAGCCCCAGAGGCGCTGGCGCGCGGCCGTGTGGGCGAGAAGCTCGTTGGCAGCGTCGCGGCGGCCGGCGTGCGGCGCCTGGCGCAACGGTTCATCGTCGGCGAGTCGCCCAAAGCCGCGGCGGGACACCTACAGAAGCTGTGGCGTGACGGTGCGGGCTCGTCCCTGGATCTGCTGGGCGAGGCGACGGTGACCCAGGACGAGGCCGACCACTATGCGGCACGGTGTACCGACGCCATCGAGGTGTTGAGCGCAGCCGTGCGCACCTGGCCCGAACGCCCAGTCTTGGAACGAGACTTCGCCGGACCGATTCCCAGGGCCAACGTCTCGGTCAAGATCTCGGCGCTGACGCCGCTCATCCGACCCTCCGCGCCCGAGCTCGGCGCCGAGGATGCCGCTCGGCGTCTGATCCCGCTGCTTCGCCGGGCGCGCGACACCGGCGCGCACCTGCACATCGATATGGAGTCGGTCGACACACTTGAGACAACGATGCACCTGGTGCTCGACCTGTTGACAGACCCCGAGTTCCACGACGGGCCATCCGCGGGCGTGGTGATGCAGGCGTACCTGCGTGAGTCGCCCGCCATCGTCGGTCGGGTGCTGGACTGGACGCGAGCCCATCCCCGAACGGTGCCGTTGACCGTCCGACTGGTCAAGGGCGCCTACTGGGACCACGAGGTCGCCGAAGCCCGCCAGCGCGGCTGGGAGCCGCCCGTGTTCACCGAGAAGGCTGACAGCGACCGCAACTTCGAGGCATTGACCCGTACCCTGATCGACGCGCGCCCAGGGATCCGCCTGGCGGTCGCCTCGCACAACCTGCGCTCCGTTTCGCACGCGGTGGCCTACAACCGCCTGACCGGTGGCGGCGACTCGGACATCGAGATCCAGGTGCTGCAGGGGTTGGGCGACGACCTCAAAGACGCGCTGACCGCCCACCGCATTCGCACACGGGTGTACTGCCCGGTGGGTGATCTGGTGATGGGGATGGCATACCTGGTGCGGCGTCTGCTCGAGAACACCGCGAGCTCCTCGTTCCTGTCGGCCCACGGCCGTGGTGTGCCCATCGAGCAACTGCTCGCCGCCCCGTGAGCGCGTTCGTCAACGAACCGATCCTGGAACTTCGGCGCGCGCCCGCACGTGCTGCACTGACCGATGCGCTGGGCCGGCTCGATGCCCAGCTGCCACTCCGAGTCCCGGTGCTGATCGGCGACGGCGAAGGCGCCGTCGAGGGCATCGACTCGACTGACCCGGGGCGTCCGGACCGGTTGGTCGCACGCGCCGGTGCCGCCTCGGCCGCGGATGTCACCGACGCCGTTGCGCGCGCATCGCAAGCGCAGCCCGCCTGGGCGCGGCGCACACCGTCCGAACGCGCCGAAACGCTTCGTCGTGGCGCGAATCTGCTGCGTGCAGAACGTCACACGCTGGCCGCGATTCAGGTGCGCGAATGCGGCAAGCCATGGGCCGAGGCGGATGCCGATGTCTGCGAGGCAATCGACCACATCGAGTACGCGGTGCAGCAGGCGCTCCAGCTCGCAGCCGGCAAAGAGCTGTTGCAGCTTCCGGGCGAGAAGAACGTCCTGCGCTACCGCCCACGTGGGGTGGTCGCGGCGATCGGGCCGTGGAACTTCCCGCTCGCGATCCCGGCGGGGCTCGTGGCGACGGGGCTCGCGACCGGCAACGCAGTCATCCTGAAACCCGCCGAACAGGCCCCGGCGTCGGGACACCGCCTGGTGCAGGCGCTTCGCCGTGGCGGGGTTCCCGACGACGTCATCCAATTGCTCCCCGGGTACGGCGAAACCGGCGCGGCGTTGGTCGCCCACCCCGGAGTGCATACGATCGCTTTCACCGGATCCGAGCCGGTCGGCCTCGCCATCATCCGCGCCGCCGCCGAAACCCCCGACGGGCAGGGCCATGTCAAGCGGGTCGTCGCCGAGATGGGCGGTAAGAACGCCATCATCGTCGACTCTGATGCCGATCTGGACCAGGTCGTGCCCGACGTCCTGCACTCGGCGTTCGCGTTCGCCGGCCAAAAGTGTTCCGCCGCTGCCCGCGTGCTCGTCCATGAGGCCGTCGCGGCCACGCTCCTGGGACGACTTCGGGGCGCAGTCGAGTCGCTGCGGGTCGGACAAGCCGAGGACTTCAGCATCGACGTGCCACCAGTCATCGAGCATGAGGCCCAACAACGCGTTATGAGCGCCATCGCCAAAGGGGCTTCTGAAGGACGCATCGGTGCCCAGCAGACAGACATCCCGGACGTCGGGTGGTTCTGCCCGCCGACAATCGTCGCCGATCTTCCACCGAACTCGGCGGTCAGCCGCGAGGAGATCTTTGGGCCCGTCCTGACGCTCGAGGCGGTCGTGAGCGTCGACGCTGCGTTAGATGTCGTCAATTCCTCGCGCTACGCGTTGACCGGCGGCATCTTTACGCGCAACCCCCGGGTCATCGACAAGGTCATCGAGCGCTCCCCGGTCGGAAACCTTTACATCAACCGCTCCATCACAGGGGCGATCGTCGCCCGCCAACCGTTCGGCGGCAACCGCCGCTCCGGCATCGGCGCGAAGGTCGGAGGCCCCGACTACGTCCTGCAGTTCGTCGAACCGCAGGTCATCACCGAGAACACCATGCGACACGGCCTGGTCGTCGAATAGTCCGCTCCGACCGCGAACCGCAGTAGCGACACCCCCCATGGAACCTCTCGGTCCCGAGACTGGGAGGTTCCGGGTCGGGGTGGGTTTCGGGACGGGATGGTCGCGGTGGCCGGGGCAGGCGGTGTGGGCTGCGGGTAGCCTGGCGCGATGCGCATTCACCGATTCGACGTCCACCCGAACCTGCCGGCCCAACTCGAGCCGCTCGACGAGATCGCGCGCGACCTGTGGTATTCGTGGCATCGCGACGCCATTGAGTTGTTCGCCCGCCTGGACACCGATGTCTGGCAGGCCTGTGACCGTAACCCGGTCATGACCCTCGCCAAGGTGCCGCAGGCGACGCTCGACGCCGCTGCACACGACGAGACGTTCCTGGCAGAACTCGGGCGCATCCACGCCGCGTTTCGCGCCTACAAAGAGGGCAACGGCTGGTTTCAAGAGGCGTACCCGGGGATCACGGACCTCCGCATCGCCTACTTCTCGCTGGAGTTCGGGCTCGATACCGCCCTCCCGATCTATTCAGGCGGCCTCGGCATCCTTGCGGGCGACCACCTCAAGTCGGCGTCCGACCTGGCCTTGCCGCTCGTCGGGGTGGGGTTGCTCTACGGCAACGGCTACTTCCGTCAGGCCCTCAACATCGACGGTTGGCAACTGGAGCGCTACCCCCCCAACGACTGGTCCAACATGCCGGTCCATCGGCAGCTCGACGCCAAGGGCGATCAGCTCCACATCGAGGTCACCATGGCCGGCACGGTCGTGCATGCGGCGATCTGGCGTGCGCAGGTCGGGCGGGTGCCGCTCTACCTGCTCGATACCAACATCGACGACAACACACCGGAGTTACGCGAGATCACCGCATCACTCTACGGCGGCGACCGCGAACGACGCGTGCGGCAAGAGTTGCTCCTGGGGATCGGCGGTCTACGCGCACTCGCCGCCGTCGGCGTCTCCCCGACTGTGTTCCACATGAACGAGGGCCATTCGGCCTTTCTCGCGCTTGAGCGCATCCGCTCCCTGATGCACGATGACGAGCTCCCGTTCGCTGCGGCGAACGAGCAGGTCGCGGGTTCCACCGTCTTCACGACCCACACGCCAGTTCCGGCGGGCAACGAGGTCTTCGACGTCGCGCTGGTGCGCCGGTACCTCGAACCTGTTGCAGCGGACCTCGGGTTGGCGTGGGACGCGTTCGTCGACCTGGGGCAGGCCCCTGGACAAGACGAGTCGCAGTTCGGCATGACTCCGCTCGCGTTACGCACCTCGGCGTTCGCCAACGGCGTCAGCCGCCTGCACGGCGAGGTCTCACGCGGGATGTGGCAATCCCTCTGGCCGCAGTTGCCGGTTGACGAGGTGCCGATCTCGAGCGTTACCAACGGTATTCACCCCCGCACATGGCTCAGCCGCGAGATGGGCCAACTGCTCGACCGCTACCTGGGACCACGCCTTCTCGAGAACCCCCAGGACCAGTCCGTGTGGGAACGTGTCGACAAGATCCCGCCGGGCGAGCTTTGGCGCGTCAAGCAGCTGCGAAGAGAGCGCCTGGTGCTCGTCACGCGCGACCGCCTCCGCGAGCAGATGGAGCGTCGCGGGGCAAGCCGTTCCGCCCTTCGCGAAGCCGACGAGACGTTGCGCCCCGACATCCTGACCTTGGGCTTTGCGCGACGATTCGCGACGTACAAACGCGCCACGCTGCTGTTCCGGCAAGCCGACCGCCTCGCGCGCCTTTTGACCGATGCGGACCGGCCGGTACAGCTTGTGTTCTCGGGCAAGGCCCACCCTGCTGACACGCCGGGCAAAGAACTGATCCAGGCCATCGTCCGATTCGCACAGGATCCGCGTGTGCGGCAGCGCATCGTGTTCGTCGAGGACTACGACATGAGCGTCTCGCGCCTCCTCGTCTCGGGCTGCGACGTGTGGCTCAACGTCCCGCGGCGCCCGCTCGAAGCCTCCGGGACGAGCGGGATGAAGGCCGTCGTCAATGGTGTCTTGAACGTGTCCGTACCCGACGGCTGGTGGGATGAGGGGTACTCGCCCGAGGTCGGCTGGTCCGTCGGCAACCGCGAGGCCTATGATGATCCGGACGAGCAGGATGCAATTGAATGCGACGCCCTGTTCAACTTGCTCGAGCAGGAAGTCATCCCACTCTTCTACCGTCGCGACGCCAGCGGGCTCCCGCGTGAGTGGGTCGCACGCATGACCGCGTCGATGGCACGTCTGGGAGCGGAGTTCAACACCCATCGGATGGTGCAGGAGTACGCGGAGTGGGGATACCTTCCCGCGCACCGGGCTGCGACCAGCCTCGCAAAGGACAAACATGCCGAAGCGCGTAGCCTGGCCAACTGGCGCGAACGTGTCCAAGCCGTGTGGCCCAGAGTGACTCTGCGCTCGCAGGCCGACGCCGGCGGCGGGCTTGTGGTGGGGGCGACGGTCCCCGTGACCGTGTGGGCCGGGCTCGCCGGACTGACGCCAGACGAGGTCACCGTCGAGGTGGCGGCAGGCACACCCGATGCCCACGGAGTGCCGGAGCGGCCGACATACGTCGTCGCCCAACACGCCGGAGTGGACGGCGCCGAGGAGTGCTTCACCGCCGAGGTGCCATGCCGGACCTCCGGCCCCCTTTCGCTCGCCGTGCGGATCCGGCCGCGGAACACATCCGCCGTCAACCCGTTGTCCCCGCTTCTTCTGACCTGGGAGTGAGTGCCCGTCCGGAGCAATTCAAAGCCGCGACATTGCGTGTGCAGGCGGCGCTGGCGCAAGCCGGTCTGGACGTCCAGATCGTGCGGGTCGACGAAATCGCACGCACCGCTGAGGGCGCGGCCACCGCAGTGGGAGCGACCGTCGGACAAATCGTCAAGTCCCTCGTGTTCCTCTCAGGCGGCGCGCCCGTCATGGCCCTCGTGTCGGGGTCGAACCGACTCGACACCGACAAACTCGCGGCCGAGACCGGCGGGGCGATCACACGCGCTGATGCGGCCACTGTGCGCGATGCGACTGGATACGCGATCGGTGGGATCCCTCCGCTTGGCCACGCGAAGGCCCTTCCCGTCTACTGCGATCTGGATCTCCTTCTGCACGACGTCGTGTGGGCCGCAGCAGGCACCCCGGACACAGTGTTCGCCGTCTCACCCCACCAGTTGGTGAGCGCAATCGGCGCACACGTAGGCGAACTCGCTACTCGGACCACTCCGTCACGAGCGCCCGAGGGTGGTGACGGTTGACGAACTCTGCCGGCAAGACAAAGCGGCGATCCTCCCCGTCTGCGCCGATCGCGTAGTTCGCGACGGCGGCAGTCGGCACCTCGACGACGAACACAGTGGCATCGTCCAAGCCGGACGGGAACGTGGACGACTCGGTGAAGATCACGCCGGATCTGTCTGCGGCGGCGTTGAGCACGTTCTCGAATCCAGAACGCTGCACCGTCAGCGCCTCGTCATAGCCGACCGCGCGGTACAGCGTGATCATCTCGGTCGCTGCGGCCGGGGCCGGACGGGGATCGTGATGGGTCAGTGCGGCTTCATGCACCAGATCGACGACGACGTGCGTGACGGGAACCGGGTACCGGTCACGCGCACGGGCCACGACCTGTCGCTCCAACCAGTTGGAGCGCCCCGGCGGATGGGTGGAAATCACGATCTCAGCCGGCGAGAACACCCGGTACGCGTCATCGAGCGCCTGGAGCGGGTCCGCGTCACCCAGGCGGCCCGTGGCCTTGAGCCCGATCGCTTGAAGGGCGGCGACCGAGGCGTCCAGGCGTTCCGTCGCCGCGTCGCGGGCGCCGGCCACATCGGAACTCAGCCAATGCCCAATCCGAGACGCGGCGAGTGCAGGCGCCACAACCAGCACCTCGGCGGGCCCATGACCGGCTCGGTACCTGACTTCGTCGCAGACTGCGGCGCCTGCGCACGTCTCGTTGGCGATGACAAGAATCCGGCGCGGTGTGTTCATGGGGTGACATTAGCACCAGCCCACAGCAGACAAGTGTCTCTGCGATGACTCCTGAGCGCAATGACGCGCGCCGATATCATCGGACGACGTGGAACGGAGCCCGCTCACGACAGCCCGCGAACGTTTTGGGGACTGGATGGCAACGCTGTACGACCTCCACGGAGCGTCCCGGCTGCTCGATTGGGATCGCGAGACGCTGATGCCGGTCAAAGGCGCGACCGCGCGAGGGCAGCAGGTCGGCACGCTCCGGGCCGTGGGCCACCGCGAGACATTGCGCGACGGCGTGGACCACGACATGGCGTTGATCGAGGAACAGGGCAATCCCTCCGATGCCGAGCGCCGGATGATCGCACTGGCGCGCCATGAGCGCGCGCGCGCCACTCGCATTCCCGAGGCCCTTGTTCGAGCGCACGGAGAGGCGGTGTCCGCCGGGCTGACCGCGTGGCTTGCCGGGCGAGAGGCCGGTGACTTCGCGTCGTTCGCGCCTGCTTTGACACGGGTAGTCGCCCTGACACGGGAGATCGGCGAGGCCGTCGGTATCGGTGACGAGCCCTACGACGGGTTGCTCGACGACTACGAGCCGGGCACGTCGACCGCCGAGATCGAGTCGCTGTTCGCCGACCTCGGCCCCAAGCTCGCAACGATTGTCGCGGGTGCCGATGTGGCGGCGCCCACCACGTCGTTCCGCGGTCGCGACTGGCCGGTTGCCGTGCAGCTCGCGGTGGCCGAGGACATCGCCCGGATGGTCGGGTTTGACATGGACGCCGGCGTCATCGCCGTGTCGGCGCACCCCTTCACCGACACACCGCACAAAGGCGACGTGCGGTTCACGACTCGAGTCACGGACAACGATCCTTCGGCGAACATACTGGTGACGCTGCACGAGGCGGGCCACGCGCTCTACGCGCAGGGACTCCCCGCGGCGTACGAGCGGACACTGCTCTATGCATCACCCTCACTCGGCGCGGACGAATCACAATCACGGTTCTTCGAGAATCATCTGGGCAGGCGACTCGCGTTTTGGGAGCACCTGCACCCGACCCTCGTGGCACGGTTCGGCGGGAGCATGGACGGTCTGCGCCCACAGGACCTGGTGCGCGCCGTCACCCGCGTGGAGCGCGGATGGTGTCGTGTGGATGCGGACGAGGTCACGTACGACCTGCACATCATCCTGCGGTTCGAACTCGAGCTGGCGTTGATACGCGGCTCGCTGACGGTCGTCGATCTGCCCGAGGCATGGCGCGCGGCGAGCGAACGGCTGTTGCACGTCACGCCGGCCGATGACACCCAAGGGTGCATGCAGGACATCCACTGGGCTTGGGGCATGTTCGGCTACTTCCCCACGTACACGCTCGGCAACATCTACGCGGCGCAGCTCGCGGACGCATTGGAAGCGGCCGAGGGCCCGCTCGACGACCTCGTCCGCGCCGGACGACTCGACGTCGTCTTGGAGTTCATGCGCACGCGCGTCCACGCCGCCGGCAGTCGCTCCCCCACCCGCACGTTGATGGAGACGGCAACCGGACGGCCGTTTAGCACCGATGCCTTCATACGGCGTGTCGAGCGACTGGCGACGATCGGCGGAGAGTGACCGCCGACCCTCATCTGGTCCGCGCCAAAGCGCGGTTGGATGCGCTCCAACTCTCCCCGCTCGGGGCGACCGCGTTCGCGTCATCGTCTGGCCGGCGTCGTTTCTCCTGGCATTCCTGCGTCGGTTCGACGGATACGGGTGTGGCGGATGATCTCCTGCGCCGACCGTGCAGGGAGCGCGACGACCTGCGCGTTGTCGAACTCTGCGACGGGTGGCAGTTGCAGCACCACCCGATCCGGCTTGCGCTCTCGTACCTGCGGCGACCGTCGAAATTCGTTCGAACGCGAAGCACGCGAGACGGCGGTCCGTCGCTGACGGATCAGTCCTCGGAGAGCTGCCACTCGCCGCCGACGATGAGCGGCAGGCGGCGACCACGCGCGCCGACGCCGGTGACATCGACCTCGTCGGAGCCGATCATCACGTCAAGATGCACGGCAGAGCGGTTGATCGGCCCCTTCGCGGACCGCGTCGCGCCGAACCCGTCGCCAAACGCGATGTGGGCGGCGGCGTTCTCGTCCAGGAGCGTGTCGCCATAGACACGCCCGGCCTGCCCGATCCGTGAGTTACGGTCGACGAGGGCGACCTCACCCAACCGACCCGCGCCCCGGTCGGTCTTGAACGTCGCGGCCAGAAGCTCACCGTCGACATCGCGTTTGGCCGCGATGTCGATCAGGCGACCCCCACGAAACTCACCGGTGATCGTCTCGATGACCCGGCCGCTGAACGACAGCGGCGTCGTGCAGCGAAACGTTCCTGTCGTCCCCCGGGGATCCGGACTGGTAAAGACCTCTTCGGTCGGGAAGTTGGGGTACACGGTGCGGCCGTTCGTCGCGCGCTCACCGCCTCCCAGCCAGCGCGTGTCCGGGACAAGCGCCACATCCAGGTGGGTGCCAGGTCCACGGAACTCGATCCGGGTGAGCCGTCGCTTGGTCAAGCCCGAGGCGCGGCGGTTGAGCCGTTTGGCGTGACGGGCCCACCCATCGGGACCGTCGTCGGGCGCCAGTCGGCAGAACCAGATCAGGTCCTCGCCCAGCCGCCGGACGGCGGCGGCGGCGCTGAGTTCCGGGTAGATCCTTTTGGCCCACGCCGGTGTCGGCCACGCAACGATGCTCCATCGCACGCGTCCCGAGATGACGGCCTTCTGGAACCACCGCAGCGACCGCGACCGCTCCTGAAAGTCCGTGGCGACGCGTGCAGTGTCCAGGCCGGCGAGGATGCCGGGATCCTCGTCTCCGACGATCCTGAGGATCGCGACCTTGGGATCGATCGACGCGCGGAGCCGCGCCTCATGCCAGGACGGCACGCGTCCGAGCGCCGCCGCGGGACCGTCGGCGATGCGCACACGCTGCACGCGCCGGTCCGTGTAGACGACGTCCACGATTTCGGCGCCTGCGGTGTAGGCGGCGCTCGCAAGCGCGATGGCAAGCTCACGGTGGGCGGGCTCGCAATCGACGAGCAAGGTCTCACCGGCGCGCAGCGCCACGCACGAGCGCACGATCGCATCGGCATACCGCCCCAGCGCATCCTCAGACAGCACGGTCGGTTGTCGGGCTGCGGCCATCTCACAAAGCTACCGATGCGTTCCGACGCCCATCGCCCGGGTTGGCGAAACATTCACCTCCCGCGCCCGCGCGCCGATGGGGTCTGCATATGTTCGCGCGGCTTCGCAAGCGTCGGGCCCTGATCATCGGCCTCCTCATCGTCCTGGCACTCGTCGTGCTGGCCGCGGCCCCCTGGCTGCTGTGGCACACCCAACGCGACCGCCCGCTCGACGTGCTCGTTGTCGACAAGACCGTCGCAACGCCTGACTACCGTGAGCACGCCGGGCTGTTCTGGGTGCTACGACACGAAAAGGTCGTCCAACGCGCGACGGGCCGCACACTTGCGCTGGATCGCGACTACGCGGGCTTCCAACACTCGCCCGACGGTCAGACGCGGATCCTACCCATCCCCGACCGCCCCACTGACTTCGTGTACGTAGCTGACACCTACGGGGTGTACGAGGACGACCTGCTGGGCCGGCCTGCCGGGGTGCGCTCGAAGCTCATCTACGGCGGGATGTCGGTCGAGGAAGTCCGGACCATCACCCGCAACCTCAGGCCGGGCGCCACCCTCGTCGGCGAGTTCAACTGCATCGCAAGCCCCACCGCCGGGCAGGCCCGCGACGAGCTGAGTGACGCGTTGGGGGTCAAATGGACGGGGTGGATCGGCCGCCACTTCGCGTTCCTCGACCTGACGGTCGACATGCCGCTGTGGATACCGCGCACATGGAAACGCCAGACCGGCAAGTTGTGGCAGTTCCGGGGCCCCGGCTACGTGTTCGTCAACGAACAGGGTCTCCTCGTCGTGCTCGTCGAAGGCATCGATACTCAGACGCCTGCCCTGCACATCACGTTCAACGACAGCGTCGCCAAGCGCTACGGAACAGCCCGCCGGCAGACCTATGACTACTGGTTCGAGGTGATGGCGGCCCGGCCCGGTGCAGAGGTCCTCGCCAACTTCGAGCTGAAGGTCACCGAGGCTGGACGGCGCAAGATGCGTGGTGTGCCGATCACCGGTCCGATCCCCGCAATCGTGCGGAGCCGACGCGCAGGGCACCTGGCCTACTACTTCGCAGGAGACTTCGCCGACCAGTCGACGATCTCGAATGCGTACCGGTATCGCTGGCTCCCCAAGATCAAGGCGAAGCTCGGCGCCGAACACCGCGACGACCAGCAAGCATTCCACTGGCGGGTGTATGTCCCGCTCATGCAACGGATCATCGCGGAGGCCGAAGCCACGTCGCGCGCACGTCCCGAAACGCCCAACGGCAGCTGATCCCCGTCAGGCGGTGCGCTCGTCGCGTCCGGTGACCTTGAGCGGGTGGCGCGTGGCAGACAGCAGGAAGTCGGGATTGACGCATGCACCGGCCGCACGGTGCTCGTATGCGGCGTCGACCTCCGTGCGGCAGTACGAGTGCGGCTCGCGGTTGGCGCGGAGCGCTCCGAACCCCGCCGTGAGCGCTTCGATGCGGTGGAACGCATCCAAGTCCAGCTCAACGCCGAAGACCCGATCCAGACAGCCCACGAACGTGCGGTCGTCCTCCTCGTAGGCGTAGAGCCGCGAACAGGCCGACTCGAGGCAGCCGGTTGGGAACACGACCTTTTCGCAGCGCACCGGGCAGCGCCGGCACGCCGTAGTTGGGTCAATGAGGGCCTTGATCCGTGGCATCGCCTCGGATCGTAGACAAGTGCGTCACCTTCCGCCGTCACCGGTCGGGCGCTCAGTAGGTGACGCAACTCGGTCCGAACATCGTCATGAGTGACGCGACCAGGTTCGAGTCTTCGGGGTCGACGCGGAACTCCTCGCCGAAGCGCAACCGGACCGGCCCCTCGGTCGTGCGCATCTCGACGATGACGGGGGCACTTCCGGCATGCTCGGTCAGAAGCCGTTTGAGCTGACCCACGTGCGTCGGGACAAACCGGGTGGCGTCGATCCGAACGAGCAGCCGATCCTCCTCCATGCCGGGCTCGGGAACGAACGGCAGGACGATGCGCGCCACAAGCTTGGTCTCGCCCTCACCCTTGTGGTCGATCTGGCCGGTGACCAGGACGAGCGCGTCCTCCCGCAACAGGTCGCGGCTCTCCACATACACGGCGGACGGAATGATGACCTCGACCGACCCTTCCAGATCGTCGAGACGGGCGAACATCATCGTGTCGCCCGTGCGGCGGGTGATGACCTTGACCGCTCCGATGATGCCGCCCACGGTAACGGTTTCGCGATCGCGTCGTTCGGCGAGCACGCCCAACCCACAGGTCACCGCACGTGCCAGCTGACGACGGCAGTCCTTGAGTGGATGGCCCGAGACGTAGACACCCAGGGCCTCCTTCTCGCCCAGCAGGAGCTCTTCGCGGCCCAGTTCCTCACCGTCGAGCGGTGGATCGACCTCGATCGTCCCTGCCCCCTCGATTGTCCCGAAGAGCGACTCCTGACCGGAGGCCTCGTCGTGACGTCGTCGTGCCGCCTGCCCCATCGCCTGCGGCAGGACATCCAGCATGGCTTTGCGCGACGCACCGGTCGAGTCGAGCGCGCCGCTTCGCAGCAGGCTCTCAAGCGCCCGCTTGTTGACCTGTGCCTGGTCGACGCGCCGACAGAAGTCGAAGATCGACGTGATCTCGCCATCCGCCTCACGCGTTGCGACGATGGCGTTGACCGCTGCCTCACCCACGCCTTTGACCGCCGAGAGGCCAAACCGGATCTCACGCTCGCCGGTGACGGCGAAATCGCTCGAACTCGCGTTGACGTCGGGCGGGAGCACCGCCAGGCCCATCTCGGTGCATGCGTTGACGTAGAACGGCACGCGGTCCTTGGTATCCATCACTGACGACAACAGCGCTGACATGTACTGGGCCGGGTAGCTGGCCTTGAGGTATCCGGTGCGGTATGCGAGGAGGGCGTAACAGGCGGCGTGGCTCTTGTTGAACGAGTAGTCGCCGGCCGCCTCGCACAGTCCCCAGAGCCGCCTGGCGACGTCGGACTTGGTGCCGCTCTCGAGGCACCCGGCGATGAACTCCTCCTGCAGGGAGGCCATCAGCACCTTGTCCTTCTTGCCGACGGCTTTGCGCAGGTCGTCTGCGCGTGAGGGCGAGAAACCGGCGATCGCCCGCGAAATCGCCATCAACTGTTCCTGGTAGATCGCCACCTGATACGTCGGACCGGTGATCGGCGCCAACCGCTCGTCGTCGAGTGGCGGCATGGCACCGGGGTTGCGTTTGTTCTTGGCGTAAGTCGAGATGAACGCCATGGGACCCGGGCGGTACAAGGCGACCAGGGCGACCAGGTCGGCGAACTCCGTCGGCCCGACCTCCCGAAGGGCCTCGCGCATCCCGCTCGACTCGAACTGGAAGACGCCCAGGGCGTCCCCGCGCGCCAGCATGCGGTAGGTGGCCTCGTCGTCCAGGGTGACGGCGTCGATGTCGAGTTGGTGCCCGGTGTCGCGTGCGATCAGGGCCACGCAGTCCTCGATGACATCGAGGTTGCGCAACCCCAAGAAGTCCATCTTGAGCAGGCCGAGGGCCTCGACATCGTGGTCGGGGACCTGGGTGACGACGTTGCCCTCGTCGTCGATCCTGACCGGCAAAAAGTCGGTGACCGATCCGGGGGCAATGACCACGCCGGCGGCGTGTACGCCCTCGTTGCGCACGAGCCCTTCGAGGGGACGGGCCGTGTCGATGATCTGCTTTGTGACGTCGTCGGTGTCGTACGAGGTGGCAAGTTCAGAGCCGGCCTTGAGTGCCTCCTCCAGTTTGACGCCGATGGGACGCTCCGGCACGAGCTTGGCGATGCGGTCCACCTGGCCGTAGGTGAAGCCCAGCACCCGCCCGGAGTCGCGCACGACCGCCCGCGCCAGGAGCTTGCCGAACGTGCCGATGCGCGCCACCGCATCCGAGCCGTACTTCTCGGTCACGTACCGCACCACGGCGTCGCGGCCGCGCACGGAAAAATCCGTGTCGATGTCGGGCATGCTCTTGCGGCCGGGATTCAGGAACCGCTCGAACAACAGGCCGTGCTCGATCGGATCCAGGTCGGTGATGCGCAGGGCATACGCAACGAGCGATCCGGCTGCCGAACCACGTCCAGGACCGACGGCGACGCCGTTGTCGCGGGCCCAGCGAATGTAGTCCCACACGATCAGGAAGTAACCGGCGAAGCCCATCTCCTCGATCACATCCAGCTCGAACCGAAGCCGTTCCTCTGCCTCGGCACGCCACATGGCCCCGTAGCGACGATCCAGCCCGTCACGGCACAGGCGCTCCAGGTAGCTGGCGGGGGTCTCGCCCTCGGGCACGGGGAACGTGGGGAGACGCGGATCGCCGAGCGGCAGCTCCAGCCCGCTGCAGCGCTCGGCCACCTCGAGCGTGGTGGCCAGCGACTCCGGATACTCCGGCAGCGCCAGCAGCATCTCGGCGGCGGACTTGAGGTAGAATTCCTTGGTGTCGAACTTGAAGCGTTTCGGGTTCGACAGCACATCACGAGTCTGGATCGCCAGGAGCGCCTCGTGGGCGTCAGCGTCCTGGTGGCAGACGTAGTGGACGTCGCCGGTGGCGATCAGCGTGCGGCCGGTGTCCTTGGCGAGTTGTGCCAGGTGTACGTTGATGCGCTTCTGCTTCTCGATTCCGGAGTCCTGGAGCTCCAGGTAGACGTCCTCGGGACCAAAGATCTGGCAGAGCGTGTCGAGTTCCTGGCGGGCGGCGCCCAGGTCGTCGTTCTCAAGGTGTGAGCAGATGGTTCCGGACAGACACCCGGACAGCACGATGATGCCGTCCGCGTACTGGCTCATCAGGCCGTGGTCGATGCGCGGCCGGCGGTGATAGCCGTTGAGGTATCCGGCCGAGCACAACTTGATGAGGTTGTAGTAGCCCTGGGTGGTCTCGGCGAGCAGCGTCAAGTGCGCCCGACTCTCGCGCGGCGGTCGGGCAGTGTGATCGGGTACGACGTACGCCTCAAGGCCGACGATCGGCGTGATACCGCGCTTTCGGGACTCTTTGAAGAGTTCGACGGCGCCGCTCATCACGCCGTGATCGGTCAGCGCGACTGCCGACTGGCCGATCTCTTCGACCCGGTCGAGCAGCCGCCCGATCTTGCAGGCGCCGTCCAGAATCGAGTAGTCGGAATGGACGTGAAGGTGGGCGAACGCCCCGTTGGCACTCACCTTCGGAGGCGCCCTATCGCAGATGACGGCATGGGGATGAGGCTAGCCTCGGCCCCGGACGCGAGCAAGCGACCAACGACCCCAGATGCAGTGCATCGCCAACCCTGCCGGCGCTACTGATGGTGCGTGCGGGTTTTTTCGCGGGAACTATTGACTCGCTGCCCATTCGCGCCGATAGGAACGCACCGGGCTCTGCAGCGGGCGAGCTCACCTTATGAACCTCGAGGCACCTCAAGTGGACGACGTCGTTCTCGTCGTAAAGGATCTTCAGCCGGCCGCGTTCATCATCGTTGCGGTCGCGCTGATCGCACTCGTGTCGAACATGGTCTCGCCCATGGTGGGCCCGTGGGCATCGCTCCTCACGGTCGGTGGGGTCACCGCGTATGTGGCAAACCGGGTGCTCGCGGTCGATCCGCGGCCGGCGTGGCTGCTCCCGCTGGCCGGTGCCGGCATGGTGATGGCCGCAATGGCCGGGTACCGGTTGTGGAAGGCGATCAAAGCCACCTCCAACAGCGACAAGACGATCGGCTACATCTTCCCTGCCGCCCTCGCAATCGGCGCCCTGTGGCTTGCGATCGCACTCATCGAGTTCGACGCGTCCCAGGTGACCGCCGTCGTCGCCCCCTAGACCACATGTATCCTACTCTGGTAGGATACATTCGCCATGCCCCGCGGGAACCCATCGCCGAAGCTCGCCATCACGATCGAACCGGACGTGCATCGCCAAATCGTCGAAGCCGCCGGGAGCGATCACGTCAGCATCTCGGCCTGGATGACCGATGCGGCCCGGCAGGCCCTGCGGCGCCGGGACGGCCTCGCAGCCGTCCGGGAGTGGGAGACTGAGCACGGTGCATTGACGGACGACGAGTTGCTCGTTGCACGAACTCGAGTCGTCGGCGATGCTCCGGGGTGAGACACACCGTCTACGACGCAGGGGCACTCATCGCGGCTGATCGAGGCGACCGGACGTTTTGGGCAGAGCACAGGGTGCGGCTTGAGATGGGGGTTGTTCCAGTGGTCCCCAGTGTGGTCATCGCCCAGGTGAGCCGTTCGACCCGACAGGTGGGACTTCGCCGTGCCCTTCGGGGATGCCACGTCATCGGCTTGACGGAGGATGGTGCCCACGCGATAGGGCGACTGCTGGGGCTCTCCACGACCGCTGACGTCGCCGATGCCGCCGTCGTTCTCGCCGCACGGTCGGGCGGACAGATCGCGACGGGTGATGTCGACGACATCGCCCACCTCGTCGCTGCGGCGAACCTCGCGGAGGTGGCGATCCTGCGCTGCTGAGGCAGCCTTGAGGGTTCGCGCAAAAGTAACTGCTGGGCCGGATGGCGAGCGAAACTGGTGGTGACGGACGACGATCTCGGCGACGCCGTATCGCGACGACGCCTTGCAGCCG
>JANMDV010000216.1:0-5012 GCA_031376485.1 Actinomycetota bacterium | reverse complement strand
CCCGACGTCCCTGGGGTCCACGTCGAACAGTTCCGACGGGAGGCACGGGGGTGCTTGTCGTATGTGGTCAGCGCAGACGGCGAGGCGCTCGTCGTCGACCCCGCTCCGGATGTCGAGCTGTACCTCGACTTCGCGCGATCGAAAAGTCTCACGATCACCCACGTATTGGACACGCATGTCCACGCCGATCACCTCTCAGGCCTTCGTCAACTCCACGCAGCCACGGGCGCCGCGACGCACGTCTCAAGGGCCGCGATCGATCGCGGCTTCGTGCTCGACGGTGTCGAGGCGCTCGTCGATGGCGACCGGATTGCGGTCGGGTCGACGGATGTGCGGGTCATCTCGCTGCCGGGCCACACGAGCGACAACATCGGTGTGATGGTGTCGGAACGCGCCCTGATCGCCGGGGATTCGTTGTTTACGGATTCGGTCGCTCGCCCGGATCTCGAAGTGGGTGACGCGGGTGCGGCGCGTGCGGCCGGCCAGCTGTATCGCACGGTGCATGAGCGCATACTCAGCCTCGATCCGGCGACCCGACTGCTTCCTTGCCACTACCCCGGCGGACGCGTCGATGGACCCATCGCCCCGACGCTCCGCGAGGTGTCGGAGACGGTTGGGCTGCTCGGATTGAGTGAGGCGCAGTTCGTCGAGCAGTCGATCACGGCGATGCCGCCGCGACCGGCGAACTACTTGGAGATCATCGCCGTCAACCTCGGCAGCGAGACGTCAGGCGATGTGGCCGGCCTCGAGATCGGCGCGAACAACTGCGCCGTCGCCAGTGGGGAGTCGAGTCGCGGGATACAGGGGACACAATGACCAGCCCCGGAGCCGCCACCCCGACGGACGCTGTCGAGGCTCCGAGATGAGCATCACCTCACACCGGGTCCGTATGCGGCGGCTGAAGGCTCACGACCTCACGGCGATCTGACACGCGGTGGCGATCATTCTCGCAATACCGTTCGGCATCGCGATTGGGATTGCCCTCGGGCTGGTCGGCGGCGGCGGGTCGATTCTCGCCGTTCCGGTCCTGATCTACGTCCTCGGTGAGCCGATCAAGGACGCCACGACCGCGTCGCTTCTGGTCGTCGCTGTCAGTGCGCTCGCCGGAGCCGTCGGCCACCGCCGCCGCCGTGGCGTGGATTTTCGCATCGCGTTGAGCTTTGCCGGCGTGAGTGCGATCGGAGCTGTGCTCGGCACCGTGCTCAACCGCGGATCGCGGCCCACGGTCATCGTCGCGGTGTTGGCAGTCATCATGCTGGGTGCCGCGGCCGCGATGCTGCGGCGAACTGGCGCGCAGGCATCCACACGACCCCTCGCGGGCCGGGCCCTGTGGGTGCGATTGATTCCCGCGGCGTTCGCGGTTGGCGTCTTGACGGGGTATGCGGGTGTCGGTGGCGGTTTCCTGATCGTGCCCGTCCTGACGCTGCTCATTGGTCTGCACTTGAAGCAGGCGATCGGGACGTCGCTCGTGATCATCGCGCTGACAAGCGCGGTCGGCCTCGTCGCCCATCTGCAGAGCGGGAGCATCAACTGGAGCATCGCGCTGCCGTTCGCGGGAGCCGCGATCGTGGGGTCTGTCATCGGCGCCCATTACTCGGCCCGCACCTCTCGGCAGCGCCTCACACGCGGGTTCGCCGCGCTTGTCACGGTCATTGCGATCGCGCTGTTGACCAGCGCCGTCGCGTCGTTGGCATGACGAGCGCGGTGCATGAACTGTCCGGGATATGCGTGAGACGTACGTCGAGCGGACCACTGCGGGCTCACGCCGCTATTGCGGAGCCAGCCCGTTGGCGTCGCGACCGGGAACTCGTGTCTCGCGTCACGGATATCGGCGGCGCCTGTTTTGGATCACGCCGCGTCGCGGTCCCGTGGCCGTTGGGGTCGGGGCGCAGGACGGCGAGTGGCTGCGGTGATCATGCGCGACGCAGGTCGTGAGGGTCAGTTTCGCGTTCGGTCGCTGCCGCACTGGCGATCAGGGTTTCGAAGCAGGTGATCAAACGGGCGCTCGTAAGCAATCGTCTCCGGGGAGGATCATACTTCGATTGTCTCACGGTGACTCGCCGGGGGATCGACGAAACGAGAGGGAGGGACGATGCCGCTCTATCTCACGAGGTTCAGCTACACGCCGGAGACTTGGGCCAGACTGATCGGCAAACCAGAGGATCGCCGAACGGCGGCTGAGTCGTACATCGAGGCGGTCGGTGGGAAGCTCCACGGGTTCTGGTACGCCTTCGGCGCACACGACGGCTACAGCCTCTGGGAGGCCCCCGACAACGTGTCCATGGCCGCGGTTGCGCTGGCGATTGGTGGCGGCGGTGCGCTGAGCTCGTTCGAAACGACAGTCCTCCTGACCGTCGACGAAACGATGGATGCTCTGCGTAAGGCCGAGCAAATCCAGTACCGGGCGCCTGGCGCATAGCGGCTCAAGCAACGTGTGCCTGGACGATGTACAAGAACGCGTTGCGAATCCACCTGGAGGGGCGGCCGGCCCGGCTCGGGGGACTCCTCTGTCGCCTCTGGGGGTCGCGCCAGAGTCCAGCATTGCGCTGACCTCCGTCGCTGCCGGTGTCTCCCGGCCGGGCTGCCGCCCATCAGCGTCGCACCGCCTGTAGCGTTGGCGTAGTGGTCGAGTTGTCGCGCCTGCGGGGCTACATCGGTGACTTCGGGGTCGGCGGACTCGCGCTGAGCCTCGGCCGGCGAGGCGTCCAGCACGCCACGTATGCGCATCGGCGGCTCACCGAGGCGCCCGAGGGTTTCGACTACCGTGGTGATCGGTACTCGGTCGTCCATCATCGGCGCAACCGCACATGGCTGACCGAGCGCGCGATCGAGCTCCCCGTCGCCATGCGGTTCGTCGATGCGTTCGGACCGTCGGCACTCGGACTCGAGGTCGGGAATGTGCTCTCCCAGTACCGGGCTGTCCATCATCGCGTCATCGACAAGTACGAACAGGCGTCAGCCGTCGAAAACCTCGACGTCCTCGACATCGCGACAGACCGTCCGTTCGACTTCGTCGTGGCGATCTCGACGATCGAACATGTCGGCTGGGACGAGCCCGAGCGCGATCTCGACAAGCCGGTCCGGGCGATCCATCACCTGCGTTCGCTCTTGAATCCGAACGGCGGGCGGATGCTCATCACCATGCCGCTCGGCTACAACCCGAGCGCCGATCTCATGGCGCTGGGTGGCCTGAGCGGAGCGGATCACGCCGAGATGTTCGTCCGCGACCGTCGCTACAGATGGAAGCCCACCCATCGGCCGGAGCCGCACCACCTGCGGTACCAGTTCGAGCTTCGCTCAGCCACCGCCCTGTGGATCGCCGAGTTCGGCCCACTCTGACCGCGACCGTGGTCATGCGTGGGGACAAACACAGACGACGACGCCCTCCGAGCGTCCGTGGCGCGCCAGACAGGATTCGAATCTGTGACCTTGCTTCGTGCGCGACGCAGAGGTCTCGGCCGGATCCGGCCGAAGTGACTTTCGCCTGTTTTGATCAGTGCCTTCTGACGAGCCGCCTCGCATCGCGGCGATCGGCAGTTTCCGTCGCTCAGGTTGACCTCATCGACGCTCTCCTCGCTCATCATCGTCGGAGCGCTCGGGAGAGGCAAGCAGATCGTCGATCAACGCATCCGGAGCTCGGGTGAAGTTCTCCACAGCCAGGGTCGTCGTCGTATGTGGCCCCGCAGATGAGGAGGGCGCGCCTCAACCTCAACCAAGCGTGAGATATCCAAGCTGAAGCCCTCAGATTCGGTTCATCCGCGCACGCCACGGTCGCAGTCGTCCGCCGGCGTGCGTTCCTCAAGGACGCCGGGCAGCAGGCGCAGCATCGTCAGTTCGTCCGCTACGTCCCGGCAGACGCGCGGCGGTCGCGACCGATCTGAAGCAGTCGCCTCCGGATCCAAACCGGGCGGCCGGTGCCGCAGACGGCCGGCGCGTGGCAGCGCGGTAGTCTGGCGACCCGATCACGACTGGAAATGACCCGCATGGCGCGACGCACGAAGATCCTCGCAACGATTGGCCCGGCTTCCGAGTCGCCCGAGATCATCCGCGGGATGATCCGGGCGGGCATGGATGCCGTGCGGATCAACCTGTCGCACGGGGCGCTCGACGACGCGCTCGCCATACACCGCCGGGTCCGGCAGATCGCCGAGGAGGAGGGGCGCACGATCGGCACGCTCGCCGACTTGCCGGGGCCGAAGGTTCGGGCGGCGACTTTCGGCCCCGAGGGCGTCGAACTGTCCGATGGCCAGCGCGTTCGCCTCGTGCCGGGAACCGACCGGTCCACCGCCCACGTCATCCAGATCGGCTACGAGGATCTGCTTGAGGGCATTGAGCCGGGCGACCGGATCAGCTTCGGCGACGGGGGCATCGACGTCGAGGTGGTCGGTGCGACGGGTGATTCGCTCGAGGCCGACGTCCTGCACGGCGGGCACGTCTCGGGACGACCTGGGGTCCACATCCCGTCGAACCGTCTGCGGATCAGCCCCCCGACCGCCGACGACCTGCGTCTGCTCGATGCCTTCGTTGCGGAGGGCGTGGACATGGTCGCGCTGTCGTTCGTGGGATCCGCCCACGACATCCGCCGCCTGGGTACCGAGCCCCACCCGCGCGGGCCGCTTGTGATCGCGAAGATCGAGACCCGCAGCGCCGTCGAGAACCTGGCGGGCATCATCGACGCTGCCGGCGCGGTGATGGTGGCTCGCGGCGACCTGGGCATCGAGTTCCCGATGGAGGAGGTGCCGCACCTCCAGAAGATGATCATCCGCGAGTGCATCGCGAGGGGACGTCCGGCGATCACGGCCACCCAAATGCTCGACTCGATGGCGAAGGCGCCCACCCCGACCCGCGCCGAGGCCACGGACGTCGTGAACGCGGTGTTCGACGGCTCGTCCGTGGTGATGCTCTCCGGCGAGACCGCCGTCGGCAACAATCCCGTGAACGTGGTCGCCACCATGGCCCGCCTGTGTGCGCGGGCGGACGAGAACTTCGACACGCATGCGTGGATGCGGCTG
>JANMDV010000212.1:0-5641 GCA_031376485.1 Actinomycetota bacterium | reverse complement strand
GCACGCTGCCGAGGAGTTGCGCGCCCGGGCCGAGGCGCTGCTGGGACGTGCCCACGAGACGCTGCGGGTGTCGACGTTCCACGCGTACGCGGGAGAGCTTGCGCGCGTGCAAGGTGTTGACCACGGCCTGCTGCCGCCCGCTGTGTGGGCGACTGAGGAGGACCGCGCGCTCATGCTCTTGGAGCGCATCGGCGAGCTCGACCTGATCGCCCACGACCTGCGTGGCGACCCCGGCCGCGTCGTGGGCGAGATCCTGCGTCGCATCGACCGCTGCAAGAACGAGCTGGTCGGCGCCGACGACTTCGTGGCCTTCGCCGACCACGCGCTGCAGAACGCATCGACCTCCAAAGAGAAGCGGGAGCGGCTCAAGGACCTGGAGTTCGCCCGTGCCTACCAGGCGCACGACCGGTGGCTGGCCGAGGCCGGCATGGTCGACTACGGCGAGGCTATCGTCCGTGCATTGGGGTTGATGCGCACACACGCCGATCGCCTGGCCGCCGTGCGCGAGGTGACGCGCCACGTGATGATCGACGAGTTTCAGGACACCGATCACGCGCAGGCCCAGTTGCTGTACCTGCTGGCCGACACCGCCGAGAGCGTGGTGGCGGTCGGGGACGACGACCAGGGCATCTACCGGTTCCGCGGTGCGTCGACCAAGAACATCGCCGACTTCCGCGCGCGGTATCCGAAGCGTCGAGAGATCAAGTTGGAGCGAAACCACCGCTCCACCCAGGCGATCCTGGACGCCGCCCACGCCGTCGTGTCTCGAGTGCCCGAACGCGCCGAGAAGCGCTTGGTGGCACTCGACGATGCGATCGGTCCCGCGCCCCGGTTGTGGATGGCGCCCGACGAGGACGGTCAGGCCCGCGCGGTGGCCGACGAGATCCTGCGACTGGCAGAGGCGGGCATTCCGTTCGAGGAGCAGGCGGTGCTGATGGACGCGGTCCGCACGGAGTCCCCCGCGATCGTCCGCGCGTTGGAGGCCGCAGGAATCCCCCACCAGGTACACGGCGGGCTCGGCCTGTTCGAGCGCGGTGAGGTGCGCGAAACGCTCGCGTGGCTGCGCGCACTGACGGACCCGTCCGACGCCCAGGCGCATTTGCGCCTGGCGGCCGACCCCGCGCTGGCGCTCCCGTGGGGCGAGACCGCTGACGCAGTGGCGACAGCCGCCGCTGCGGGTGTGCCGATCACCGGAGCGCTGCTGCACGTGGCGGGCGGCGCCGGAACCCCATTCGCGATCGCGCTGGACGCCGTGGGCCCTGCCACGACGGGCCCGGCTGAGGACCTGGTGCGCCACGTGTTGGACCGGTCTGGCCTGCGCCGCTGTGCGCTGGCCCTGGGCGGGGCCGAAGGCGCCTCGCGCTTGGCGGGTATGGCCTCACTCGAGCGCCTGGCCGTCGAGATCGCCCGGCGCGACGCGTCGCTCGACCCCGCGGGTTTGGTGCGCCGCCTCGTCGGCCTGTCCGAGGTCGGCCACCGCGGTCGCATCGACCGACCCGCCCATCGGACCGGAGTGCAGGTCTCGACGATCCACCAGAGCAAGGGTCTGGAGTTCGACGCGGTGTTCTTCGTCGGGCTGGTTTACGCCCGCATGCCCGGCCGCGACCGTCAGCAGAGCGACATCCCGGATGCGCTTTTGCCCGAGACCATCCAGCGTGGCCGCGACGCGCACATCGCCGAGAAGCGTCGCCTGGCATACGTCGCCATGACACGTGCCCGCAGGCACCTGTACCTGACGACATACGAAATGGGCGAACGGACGCGTCAGCGCACATCGCCGTTTTTCGACGATGCCCGTGAGGCCATGGGCAACCCCGAGCCGGACGCGGTCGGCGCCGGCGTCAGCGTCGCGACGCTCGCCGAGGTGGGCGGCGCCCGCGAGGCGCTCGAGTTGGTCGGCCAGGCAGCTGCGTCCGCCCTGGCGGTCGGCTCCGCCGATTCGGAGACGTTGATCGCGCAGGCAGAGGCGGCGCTTCGTCAGCTCATCGCCTCACGGGCGCGCGCACTGACCGCTCCGCCCGACCCCGTCGTGGCACCGGTCGCGCGGTCCGGCGCGCCTCCTGCGATCGACATATCTCCGAGCGACCTGCAGACCTATCGCACCTGTCCGCTGCGGTTCCGGTTTGCGCGCGTGGATCGCATTCCACAGCCGGACAGGCCCGGTGGCAAGATCGGCACCGCCGCGCACCTGGCGCTCGAGGCGCACTACCGCCCCGGCGGCAGCGGCGGCGACGGCCAAGGGTTGGTCACCCGGTTCGAGGCGCAACTCTCCCGGCTCGGCGTCGCACAGACGCCCGAGGGCGAACAGGCGCTTCGCCGCGGGCGTGAGCAGCTTCCCCAGTATCACGAGCGCGTGATGCGAAGCGGCGCGACGCCCGCCGGGGTGGAGCGCAAGTTCACACTGCCGCTCGGGCGACACACCGTGCGCGGGCGCGTCGATCGCATCGACCGCCATCCCAGCGGGGGCTTCCAGTTGATCGACTACAAGACCGGGCGCCCGCCCGGCATCAGCGGCGTCGGCGACGAGGACCTGGTGATCGCGCTGTACATCGCCGCGGCCCAGGCGAGCGGATCGAAGATCCAGGGCGCGCGCCTGGAGTACGTCCTCGACGGCGATTCGCGCGTCTTCGATCCGGATCAAGGGGAGCTCGCGACGCTGGTCGAGGATGCGCGCGAGCTTGCAGACGCGGCCGCCTCGGGCGCGTTCGCGCCGCGGCCGGGGTGGCATTGCGAGTCGTGTGACTTCCAGCTCCTGTGTCCTGCGAGGGACCGATGAGCAGTGTCGTGTCCGGGCTGGAAGTGGGCCAACCCGTCGAGGGCGTCTACGCGGTGCGAAAGAAAGAGCGACGACTGTCGCGGCAAGGTGACCCGTACCTGGCGTTGACGCTGGCGGATGCGAGTGGCGCGATCGGGGCGTTCGTCTTCGACCAGCCCGACTTCTTCGCGGCACAGTTCGAGACGGGAGATCGGGTGCGCGTGGCCGGTCAGGTCATCCAACGCCAGGGGCGGCCGGTGGTGCGGGTGCGTCACATCCGTCCGGCCGGCGACGAGATTGGGGCCGAGGAGTTCTTGCCGCGCAGCCATCGTGAGCCGGACGAGCTGATGGGTTTTGCGGTCCACCTGGCGAGCGAGATCGCTGACGCCAAGCTGGCGGCGTTGACGATGGCGGTGCTGGACGATCGGGAGTTGGCAGCCGGGTGGCTGACCGCGCCGTGTACCCGGTCGGGCCACCACGCCTACCAGGGCGGGCTGCTCGAGCACACGGTCGGTACGGCGTCGCTCGCCCAGACGCTGTGCCAGTGGCACCCGCGCCTCAACGTCGACCTGCTGCTGGTCGCGGCGATCCTGCACGACGTGGGCCACATCCGTGGCTGGCGGCTCGGCGCCACGTTCGAGTTGACCGACGAGGGGCGCCTGCTGGGGCACATCGCGATCGGCCACCAGATCGTCGACGCGGCCGCACGGCGGGCGGGGCTCGCCGTCGATCACCGGCTGGGGGTGCTCCACGCGATCGCGTGGCACCACGGGCCGCCGGCAGGGCAGGGCCCCGGCGGCGCGAGTCCCGAGGCGCTCGCCCTGTGGCGGATCAACAGCCTTGAGGTGGGCGTCAAGGCCCGTCTCGAAGGCCCCGGGCCGATCGACGATTAAGCTGTAAGGAACCGGGGTCGTCGGGCGTGGTATTCCCAGACACCCCGCACCCAAGGACGGAGATTTCATGAAATTGCTCACCACGATTCGCCGACACCTGCTCTTGCTGACGTTGATGGCGTTCCTCGCCGTCGGCGCACTCGCGACGGTCGGCGGCGCAGTCGCTTCGTCCGGTGGCGCATCGAGCGCGAGTTCGGGCGATGACAGCGGCGTGCTCGTCGCCGCGAACGACGATGACGACGATGACCAAGATTGCGACGATGACGACGACGGCAAGGACGATGCCCACGATGGCGACGACGACGGCGACCGCACGCGTGATGCCGTCGACACCGACGACGACAACGATCGCATTCACGACGCCAAGGACACGGATGATGACAACGACGGCATCTCCGACAGCAAGGACCTGGACCACGACAACGACGGTCTCGTCGACACCAAGGACAATGACGACGACAACGACTGTGTCCTCGACGCGAGCGACAAGGACCTGGACAACGACGGCGTCAACAGCAACAAGGACAACGACGACGACGGTGACGCCATCCGCGACGGTCGCGACAACGACGACGACAACGACGGTATCTCTGACAGCCGCGACAACGACGATGACAACGACCGCGTCCGTGACGGCATCGACACCGACCGCGACAACGACGGCCGCTCGAACGGCCGCGACAACGACGACGACAACGACGGAACGCTCGACCGCAACGAGTAAGCAGCCTCGTCGGAAACGGCGTCAAGAGAACCACTGAACACATCGGGCTCCTCCACCAGGGAGCCCGATGTCGTTAAGTCAGCGTCTATGAACTACTACGACGTTTGGCGGCTGCAAACCGTCGCCATACGGCGTCCGCGAGATCGCCGTTATGCCCGATAGCGGTGAGGCTCGCGGACACCGCCGTGACTTTGAGTTTTCGCTCGCCCTCCGCCGTAGTAGTCATTCATTGACACTTCCTAAGACGCCGGCGGTTCGGCCGGTTGCCGATGGCGATGGCGGAACGCCTCGCCCTTCTCGCGGTTGCCACACGTCTCCATCGAGCACCAGCGCTTGGACTTGTTCTTGGACGTGTCGAGGAACGCCCAGCGGCAGCAGTCCCGCCCGCAGAGCTTGAGCTGGGACCAGGTGCCGCGATCCATCGCCCGGTGCGCAGCGGCGAGGATCCTCCCCACTGCGCCGTCGACGCCGGTTGCAGCGGACTCGGTGACGGTGGATCCGTCGGGCCGAAAGCGGACAGACACGTCCGCCCGCTTCGCTGCGTCCTGCAGCACGGCATAGGCGTCGGCGGGGAGGGCCACGCCCATGTTGACGCCGACCAGATCGCGCAAGGCCTCACGGACTGCGATCACACGGTGGAGGTCATCGCGGTTCAGAGGCGCACGCCCCGGCAGCGGGAGCCCCGCTCCGGCCAGCCACGACCGAAGGTCCCGAGGGCTCGCGAGCGCGTCGGGCCCTTCCTCCAAGTTGACGGTGTTGACAAAGCTCTGGACAAGCTCCACGTCGGAACCGACAGCGTTCATGACCATTAGCGTAGCGCATCAAGACAACCAGCAATAGCGTTTGACTGGTGTGTGCGAACCGGTAAACTGCTGTTACTGGTTTGAACGATTGGGAGCGTGAGCTGATGATGAACAACCCGAACATCCGAATCGAGCTTGGGCGGACGCGCGCCCGCGAGCTGATGGCCGAGGCCGATCGTGCCCGTCTCGCGCGCTCGTTGCGCGTCAGCCGCGCCAGGGCGGCTGACGGCATCGTCATCCGTGAGGCGGTCCAGGCCGATGCGCCTGCGCTCGCGCAGCTGGCTGAGCTGGAGGGGCAGCCGGCCCTGACCGGCCGCGTCGTGGTGGGCTCTGTCCGCGGGGTCGTCCGCGCAGCAGTTGGCGCCGACGGTCGAGGCCTGGCTGACCCGTTCGTCCCGACGACCGAGGTGATGGACCTGGTGCGCATCCGGGCCCGCCAGGTGTGCGCAGCCTTCGGCGACTGCGT
>JANMDV010000004.1:0-9012 GCA_031376485.1 Actinomycetota bacterium | reverse complement strand
AGCTCGCGACCGACGATGCGTCCCGTGGTTCTCGAGCCGTGTCGGGCGAATCCAGAGCCAGCGACGTTTCGCGCCCTGCATGACCTTCGTCGAAGGGTACAGGCTGCCTGAGGCGACGGTTGACGCGGCGGCGGTGCTGCGCGTGGTCGACGTCCACAAGAGCTTCCGCCGTGGCGCACCCTGGCGGCGCCGGCGCGTCAACGTGCTGCGCGGCGCCAGCCTGGTTGTCGGGCCAAGCGAGCTCGTCGGGCTGGTCGGAGAGAACGGGTCGTGTGGCGGAGGCGAACAGGGTTTACCTCCCGGTGTCAGGCACGCGAAGTGAATGGGCATCGATGGACCTGGCCCTCGACTGAGTGATTCACCTGACGTGTCTGGCACTCTGAGGTGAACGGCGTTCGCCTCGCGAACGGTGGCCGTTTGGGTGCGATCGTCTGGATCTTCGACGTCGGCAACCACAGCCGGTCGATGCGCCGATCCGCGCCGCGACCTGCTCGACTGGGTCCGCAAGCATGACCCGGGCACCTCGCTCCACCATGCGTCCGGGCGAGATCGTCACACCCACGATCCTGCGTGGAGCGGCCTGCCGTCGCTCACGGCTGGGCCCCCCGGGGCGGCCGGGTGGCATGAGTCCCACTGATCTGGAGCGCCCGCACCGTGTCGCTGATCGAGAGCAGACCGACGAGACGATCCTCCTCCAGCACGAGCGCACGGTTGACCGGGGATGCGGTCAACCGATCCAAGGCATCAGCCGCACGGTCGTCCGGTTGCAGAAGGACAATGGTGTCCCGACCGCGCATACGGTCGGCGACGCGTTCCTGGTCCCACCTGTCGCGGGCAACGGCCGCGACGTCTTGGAAGGTCAAGAGTCCGAGGACATCGCCACGTGCGTCGACGACGGGATAGGTCGTGAACCGTGTGTGCCACGCAACGTCGTCCATGAACCGTCCAAGTGTGAGCGCGGGATCGACGGTGACCGGGTGCCGGGTCATGAGGTCATCCACGCGAAGGTCGCCGAGCGCGTGCCGTACCAGGACGGCCCGTTCCTCCGTCCGCGCCGCGGTCAACAGGAACCAGCCGAGGAACGCAAGCCACGCGCCGCCGAAGGCGCCCAGCGTGATGAACGCCAGGAGTCCACCGCCAATCATCAGGTAACCGAGTCCTTCACCGGCTCGAGCGGCACGCCGCGTGGCGGCGACCAGGTCACCGGTCCTGCTCCACAACACGGCGTGGAGCACACGCCCACCGTCCAGCGGCTGCGCGGGCAACATGTTGAAAGCGGCGAGGACGAGGTTGATGTAGCCGAGCCACGAGAACACCCCATCGACCGCCCGTCCGAGGTGTGTGACCCAGGCGAGGAGCACGAAAAGGCCGCCGAGAGCCACGGATACGAGCGGCCCTGCGATCGCGATCCTGAACTCGGCGCGGGCGCTCGGGAACATTCCGCTGAACCGCGCGACGCCGCCGAAGAGCCACAGTGTGATCCCGTCGATCGTCATGCCAAGACGCTTCGCCGTCAGTGCGTGGCTCATCTCGTGGAGAAGTAGCGACGCGAAGAAGACGATCGCCGCGACGATCGCCATCGCTACGTAGGTCCCGTCGGAGAGTCCCGGGTTCTCAGCGGGGAAGATGCCTGCCGCGAGCGTCCAGAGCATCAGGACGAGGACGATCAGCCAGCTCCAGTTGATCCCGATCTCGATGCCGGCGATGCGCCCGAGCCGGAAGGTCGCGTTCATCCGTCGCCCCCGTCAATGGACAGAGCCGACTGATCGTCGACGGCAAGGCTGCGGACCAGAATCGCTGTGAGAGTGAGCAGAACCACAATGACGACGAGCAGGCGTCCGGGTACCGAGCGCGGGGCCCACCCATGTGGACTGCGAGTGCTCTTGCAGCATCTCGCATCACGTCGTGCACAACCTTTGCCTTCCCTCGTCAGCGTACGGGTCGCGAACGTCGACGTGGGAGGCATCGGGATCACTCCTGGTCGCGAAGCGGCGAACTACCGACGTTCGACGACGACGGCTCAGATCGGGGCGACAGGCGTGATCGCAGCGACCGGACTGTGGACATGGCGCCGACCTCAGGCGGGTTGACTCGGCGCGTGGCCTTTTGAGCGCGTCCGTTTGACGACGTGATGCTCAAAGTGCTCCACAGATGCATCGGAACCGGGGAAGAACAGTCCCTCGTGCCCGTCGTCGCTCCAGCGCACCCGGAAGGGCGGTTGGCCCTTCTCCCCGCGCACCTCAAGGATCTCCGCGTCCCGTTCGGGCTCACCCAAATGATGAGCGTGTACCACAAGTCGATCTCCGACCTCGGCTTTCATCGCGTCCTCTTCCGTCGTGGTGTATGGCCCCCAGGGTCCCCGCTCCGAGACGAGCAGTCATCGGGGCCCGACCGAAGCGATGTCACGGACACCACCGGTTGTCGCTTCGGTAAACCCGAAACCGAACCCGACCTCGGCACCCTGAGCTGCGTGGATGCGGTGGGAGCGCGAGGCGTCGAAGCGCCGGCGCGTGCGGCTTTCTACCGATGGGGCGCTCAGAGGTCACCCCGATGCGGTGCCGGGGCGGCCTCGTGACCATGGGGACTCAACGGAGGAGGCGGACATGCCGGACCGATCCAACCGAACCAAGAGCGGGCTGCACACGGCGCTCGTGCGCGGTGCCACGACGACGCACATCACGATTTGCGTCCCCGACGTCCCGCTCGAGAAGGTCGCCGAGTTGATGGCGGGGCATCGCAGGAAGGGATCTTCGCCGGAGTCGACGTCGGTCGGCATGGGCGCGAGGGCCATGCGAAGGACCCGGTTTGTCAACGAGGTGCCGTGCAGATCGCTTGTGCTGACCAAACCGGCGCAGCACGTCGTCTCGCCCCGCGCCGGAATGCCCTGCCAGCAGGGAACGACATGAACGCCGTTTATGTGGTCATCGCATTGCTGTTGTTGGGCCTAGCATCGAGCGTCCGGATCCTCAAGCAGTACGAGCGGGGCGTGCAGTTCCGGCTCGGGCGGGTCAAAGGCGGCGCACGCGGGCCCGGGCTCATCTTCATCGTGCCGCTCGTCGACCGCGTCACCCGAGTTTCGATGCGGATCGTCACGATGCCGATCCAGTCACAGGGAATCATCACTCGCGACAACGTCAGCATCGACGTGTCCGCCGTGGCCTACTACCGAGTCGATGACGCGGTCCGCTCGGTTGTGGCGATCGAGAACGTCGCCGCGGCAATCAACCAGATCGCCCAGACCACCCTGCGTGCCGTCGTGGGTCGTCACAGTCTCGACGAGACGCTTTCCGAGACCGACACGATCAACCAGAACATCCGCGAAATCCTCGACGTCCAGACCGAGGACTGGGGTGTCAAGGTAACGGTCGTCGAACTCAAAGACATTCAACTGCCCGACAGCATGAGCGGGCCATGGCCCGCCAAGCCGAGGCCGAGCGAGAGAAGCGAGCCAAGATCATCGCGGCCGAGGGCGA
Source organism: Actinomycetota bacterium (assembly GCA_031376485.1). Taxonomy (GTDB): domain Bacteria; phylum Actinomycetota; class Thermoleophilia; order Miltoncostaeales; family Miltoncostaeaceae; genus CALMEC01. The sequence continues at coordinate 5,539 of JANMDV010000004.1, read as the reverse complement.
AGCGCTCGCTGCCGGTGAGCTCGGTCGGGCTTCCGACGTGATGATGGCTCACCCGCTGGCGCTCCAGCTACGTAACCTCCAGACGATGGTCGAGATCGGAGTCGACAAAAACTCCACGATCGTGTTTCCAGCACCGCTGATGAGCACCATCCAGGAGCTGGGAGCCTTCCTGAGCCGGGAAACCGCAGCCGCAAGCCACCCGGTGCCCGTCACGCCCGGCCAGCCGACACAGGCAGGCAGCGCGACACAACCGGCGGTGCATCCGAACGGCGCACCCGTTCCCGCCTGATGAATCGCGCCGAAGCGCTCGGAGGTATGAAATGACACACCGTCTCGCTCAGGGGATCCCGTTCGCCGACGCTTGGTCTCTACACGACCGTGACGTGGGCTTCGGCTACTAGTGGCTTGTCACGACGATCGACATGCTCGCGCTCTGGGGAGTGATCATGCCGTCGTCGTCTGGCTGCTGCGTGGCGAAGCCGCCGCGAGCCCGGGCCATGGGCCGGTGCAGGACGAGCGGGCCCCTAAAAAGATCCTGAACCGGCGACTGGCCGGCGGTTCGCTGAGCGTCGAGGAATACGGGCCGCCGCCGCCTCCTCGCGGAGCCCGGCCCGGATGCGCTCGACACCCGCGAGCCGACGACGGTCGGAACAGACCGATGGCCGCCGGACGCCTCACCACCGTCGTTGTGGCGCTCACGGCCGGGGGCTCGGCGTCAACGCGGTTCTCGCACCGGCGGCGCTCACGTCTCCGAGTGCCCGCGCACGGCGCTTGGCAAGCGACCCAGCCTGCCCCGGGTCACGTGCGTCCACGAGGCGGGCACCTGCACATCGTCGCCAGCTTCGGCGAACTGGTGGCCCACGTGCGCGACCACCACGACCACTGTTGGGTGGGCGCCCTGCTGGAGTCCACCGCTGCACGCCGCCCGCTCCGAGCCGGAGCCTGGCGGGTTGCCCTTGAGGCGGGCCTGCTCAACAGGGAGGCGACGGGTGACGTGGCGACCCGCTGAGTCGTCACCCGCCGAAGGAGGCGAGGGCGCGATCGACGGCCCGCGGGAGCCGATGGACGCCGCGGACCCAGTCGAGTCGGCCGCGGATCGGCGTGGGTTGAGTTCGCGCGAGGCCGAGCGTCGGCTGCTCTCGCACGGGCCCAACGAGCTGGTGCGACACGGTGGGCCGGGGGCGCTTGCCGAGATCGTGCGCCAGCTCGTCCACCCCCTCGCGCTGCTCCTCTGGGCGGCCGCGCTGCTCGCGCTGGTCGGTGGCACGACCCCCCTGGCGGCGGCGATCGTGGTGGTGGTCGTGCTGAACGCGCTCGTGGCGTTCCTTCAAGAGCGGCACGCCGAGCGCGCCGTCGAGGCGCTGCGCCGATTCATCCCGGCCACGGTCACCGTGGTACGCGACGGCCGCGAGCAGCAGGTGGACGCGAGCACGCTCGTGCCCGGCGACCTCGTCGTGGTGGCCGAGGGCGACCGCGTCTGCGCGGACGCTCGGATCATCCGGGGGGCGCTCGAGCTCGACATGTCCACCCTCACCGGCGAGTCGGCGCCGGTCGAGCGCGAGGCCGGGCTGGCGTCCACGACGACGAGCCGGCTCGAGGCGCGGGACCTGATCTTCTCGGGCACCGGGTGCCTGGCAGGCGAGGCCCGTGCCGTGGTGCTTGCCACCGGGATGCACACTGAGCTCGGACGCATTGCCGCCCTCGCCCAGCGGCGGGGACGCGAGGAGAGCCCGCTTGAGCGCCAGGTGCGCCGGGTGGCCTGGCTGATCGCCGTCGTCGCGGCCTCGGCGGGGCTCCTGTTCCTCGCGCTGGGGACGCTCGTCGCCCACCTGCCCCTCGGGGACGCCATCGAGTTCGCCATCGGTCTCCTCGTTGCCAACGTCCCGGAGGGCCTGCTGCCGACGATCACGCTCGCGCTCGCGGTCGGCGTGCGGGTGCTCAGCCGCCGCGGGGCCGTGGTCAAGCGCCTGAGCGCCGTCGAGACGCTCGGCTGCACCACCGTCATCTGCACCGACAAGACGGGCACACTCACCCAGAACCGCATGACGCTGGCCGAGAGTTGGGACCCCGCCGGCGAGGGCGTGGGGTCACGGCTGCTGGCGCTCGCCGCCCGCTGCACCACCGTGGAGCCGGCGGCCGATGGGGACGGCTTGGTCGGCGACCCCACCGAGCTGGCACTCGTCCAGGCCGCACTTGCAGCGGGTGCGTCCGCCGACCCGAAGGCCCGTGACGCGGCGCGCCGGCGCCTCTTCCACTTCGACCCCGCGTTGCGCCTGATGTGCACGGTCGACGCGCGCGACGACGGGCTCATGGCCACGGTCAAGGGTGCTCCGGAGGACATCCTGGCGCGGTGCACGGCGATTGCCTCGCCCGGTGGGCCCGTCGCCCTCACTCCGACGACCTTCGCGCGAGCGGTGCGGGTGGCGGAGGGGTTCGCCGAGCGCGGCCTGCGCGTTCTGGCCGTGGCCGAGCGACCTCTGACGGACGGAATCATCCCGCAGCGGCGGGAGGACGTCGAGCGCGAGCTCGTGTTCGCCGGCATGGTCGCCCTGGTCGATCCGCCGCGCCCCGACGTGGCCGACTCGGTGGCTCGGTGCCGCGAGGCGGGGATCCCGATCATCGTGGTCACCGGCGACAACGGCCGGACCGCCTGCGCGGTGGCCCGCACGGTCGGGATCGTGCTCGGCGAGCCTCGGATCGTGACCGGTCCGGAACTCGACGCCCTCGGAGACGTCGAACTCGACCAGATCATCCGCGGTGAGCCGGAGCTGATCTTCGCGCGCTCGTCGCCCGAGGCGAAGTTGCGCATCGCCGACGCCCTGCGAGCGGAGGGCCACGTCGTGGCGATGACCGGTGACGGCGTCAACGACGCGCCCGCCCTTCGGCGCGCGGACGTCGGTATCGCGATGGGACTCTCGGGCACGGAGGTGGCGCGCGAGGCGGCGACCATGGTGCTCACCGACGACAACTTCTCGACCATCGTGGCCGCGATCGAGGAGGGGCGCCGCGTCTTCGACAACGTGCGCAAGTTTGTCCTCTACATCTTCGCCCATGCCATGCCTGAGGTGATCCCGTTCCTGGTCTTCGCGCTCTCGGGCGGCGCGGTGCCGCTTCCCCTCACGGTCATGCAGATTCTGGCGATCGATCTCGGCACGGAGACGCTTCCTGCGTTGGCGCTCGGACGCGAGCCTGCGGAGCCCGGCATCATGAGCCGCCCGCCGCGTTCGCGCAGCCGCGGCGTCGTCGACCGCGAGATGCTCGCGCGCGCCTGGGGATGGATGGGGCTACTCTCCGCGGCCCTCGTGCTGATGGGCTTCTTCGCCGTCCTGTTGCGGGCCGGCTGGGCCCCGGGGGACGACGTCGGCGGGGGCGCCGTCCTGCATCACGCCTACGCCCAGGCCACGACGGTCACGTTCCTCGGCATCGTCGCTTGTCAGGTGGGCACGGCTGTGGCGGCCCGCACGGAGCGAGCGTCCCTGCGCGACGTCGGCCTACTTTCCAACCCGCTGCTCATTTGGGGCATCGCCTTCGAGTTGGTCTTCACGGCCGCGCTTGTGGGGATCCCAGCGCTGCAGCCGCTCTTCGGGACGGCCGCCCCTCCGCTCTGGAGCCTGGCGCTGCTGGCGCCGTTCCCGTTCTTGGTGTGGGGCGCTGACGAGTTGCGCCGCGCCGTCCGACGCAGGAGGTCCGATGAGGCCCTCGGGGCCTGAGGTCTACTCCACCACGCGCAGCGTCGAAGGATGTCCACGCGCCGCAGCCGCGCCACCCCAAGCAGCGGCGCGACGGCGACGGCGACCACCCCCACCAGATGGGCGCAGCGCCAGGGTGTGCGGTCGTACTCCGAGCGCCTGCCGACGCCGATCGTCCCGGTGCCGCGCCTCCATGACCCTGCCGATCAGATTGAAGGCCGCGAGGGCTCTCCGGCCAGCAGCAGTCAGGCGAGGATGCTGATGAACCGCTGGTCCTCTCGTCGGCCGCGCAGGTGAGCTGGAGGCCGCATTCTGCGGCCCGAGGGTGACGGTCGCGCCGGGACCCGGTAGCTCCGCGCGAGGGCGCCTTGGAGCTTGCGGCCGACCACCACCAGTTGGTCGTCCCGCGCCTCAAGGCCAGGGCCGGCCCCGGGACTCCCTCACCCGCCGCAGATCGGAGATCGCCGCGCTCCCGCCGGGCGGCGGGCCGCGCCCACGACGCGGCATCTCGAGAGCTCGATCAGGTCGGCCATGCACGAGATCTCGCGATTGTGCTTCAGACGAGCACCGCCGTCCCCAGCGCTGGGTCTGCTCGTGCAGGAGGTCCAGGATCTGCATACCGGTCCGGAAGTCGAGTCTCTCCGGTCAGCTCGTCGGCCAGCATGACCGGATGCCGTAGGCGAAGGCGCCGACGATCGCCACTCGCTGCTGTTCGCCGCCGGACTGCTCATGGGGGATGTGGGTCATGCGGGCGGGCACCCAGCCGAGACGGTCGAGCATCCGCTTGGCCACGTGCGCGTCGCGGCCCGGGCGGGTTCACGACGTCGGCGCCGAACTGCATCTTCTCCGGCGCCGCGAGCACGGGGAACAGGATGCGGACATCCCGCACTGTCGACTGCGTGGTTGCCCGGATGCGGCCGGGGGGCCCCAAGGCGACGATCGACTCGTCAAAACAGCAGGAGGTCGAGATGATCGTGCTCATGGCGCGTTACCGGGTGGAGGACCTCGATCGCTTCCTCACCGTATTCAAGGGCTTCGAGGCCACGCGCCGCGACCACGGTGCGACCGGTCACCGGTTGCTCGGGTCGCCGCTCGAGGACCCGAAGCGGGTCGTCGCCTTAATCGAGTTCGGCTCGCGGAAAGAGGCCGAGGCTTTCGCAGTCAGCGCGGCGCGTGAGGCCGCCCTCGATCAGGCGGGGGTGCTGGAGCGGGTGGACGAGATCCTCGAGGACGTGGCGCCGTGACGGGCCCCGCTCCCACCGCGCTCGAGGTCGCCGAGCTGCGCTCCCTGGTCGTCGGCCGCGAGGTCCTTGAGGTGGTGGACCGGCTGGCAGCCGTCGTCGACCGGCTTGCAGCGGGGGAGTCGATCGACGACGACGACCGGACGCTCCTCGCCCGCCTGCGCCATGAGTACGGCCACGAGCTGGCGGGGCTCACGGACCCCGAGGAATGAGGGCGTCGTGTTGAGCTTCCCCGGTGTGAGGGCGGACCGTGCGGTCGCGCTCGTGAACCGGCCGACGTGGGCTGAGCGGTGAGCATGCAGCGCGAGACCGAGAGCGAGGAACGGTGCATCGAGGGCTGCGGCGCCGGGGTCATCGGGACCGGTGCCACCGCGGCGGACGCCTTGGAGCGTTGGAGTTCAGGACTCGGCTGATGGAGCCGGCGTCGGGCGCGCCGATCCCGCGCCGAACCCAACGGGCTCCCCTGGATATTCTTTACTCCCATGCAGCGAGTCAAGAAGCGGAGGGCGGGTTACACACGCCTTTCTCCGAAGCATCAGGTCACAATCCCGGCTGGCGTCATCCGTGAAACCGGCGTCGAGGTCGGTACCGAGTTCGCCGTGACCGCTG
>JANMDV010000276.1:0-36062 GCA_031376485.1 Actinomycetota bacterium | reverse complement strand
CATCATCAGCACCGCGCCGATCGCGAAGTTCGGTGCGATCAGGCAGTTGGCCGCGCCGGCCTCTGCGCGGCGACGGATCTCGGCAAGCTGCGCGTCGTCGATGCCCGTGGTCCCCATCACGACGTGGACCCCGGCGTCCAGGCACGCGCATGCATTGTCGAACGCCACGTGCGGCTGGGTAAAGTCGACCGACACGTGGGGCCGCGCCGCAGCGATGGCCGTCGCAACGTCCGGGTACCCGTCGGGGAGGGCGGGGTCGGCCAGTGCTACGGCCTCCATGTCAGGCGCCGCGACGACGGCGGCCACGACGGCCTGTCCCATGCGGCCGGCAGCCCCGGCGATCATCACGCGGATCACCCCGGGAGCGTAACGAATACCCCGCCGTGGATCACGCCGATGCCCATGTCGGTGCGCAATCGCAGCAACCCCAGGTAGCCGACGCCCGGGTGGAGGGTGAGCCGCCATCGGCGAGCGGTTTCAGGTCACCGCGGGATGCGAACAGCACGAGCGAGACAGCCCGGTTGTGGTGCCGCCGAACCCACAGCAGGCCGTCTGCCTCGGAGACGTCGTGGTGGATCGCCTGAGGCCAGCGTGCCGGCCATCGGAGTCACGCGGCTCGCACCCGCTGATCCACCGCACTCTTCGGCTGGCGCCTAGACGCGGGAGATCATCCGCGGCGTCAGGCCGGGAAGTAGACGATGAAGCGGTTCTCGAACTGCTTGAAGCACGATCCTCGCTCCGTCGTCCCTCTACCGAAGATGAGGCATCCCCATCGGGGCTGTTGACCGGATTGCACGAACTCGTAGATAAAGGGGTCTTGCCGCCTGAGCATCTTGAGCGCTGTGTTGCGCGCGTATCTGCAAGTAACATTCCATTTCCAGACCTTGTACCGGCGTGAGTTGTGCATGACGGGCGAGCACACTTTGACGGCGACGGGTGGAGGAACGGCGGGGCGTGGGGTTTGCGAACAGGTGATAAGGGACGTACCGTTCGCGCGCTGACGTGGAGCCGAGCAAACCCATCCAGGAAGCCGATTCTCGGCGGCCCGCCGCATAACGCCGCAGCTGCTCTCGAAACGTCGTGTCGGAACCAGCGTGACGATATCGACCGAAGTCCCTTTGATGACGGACGTACAGGTTCCCTGAGCAACAGCAGGATTGGGGACAGGGGTGGCAACCGGCACAGGGGTGGCAAGCGGCGTCGGCGCGGTTGGCCGCGAACCGTTCCACGCCAGCGTCGGCTGTAGGCCCTCGTTGTTCCAGAGCCCGGTGAAGCTGAGTCCGTCCTGGCTCATCGTGAACGCGAGCGGACCCTTGCCGGTCCCGGTGAACGGGACCTGCTCGAGCCATGTCCCGGTGAGTACATCTCCGGTGACCGTTCCATCGATTCGGCCGGGTGCCGGAACATAGTCGTAGGGTCCCGTGACGGTCCGAGCCCCCGTAGCGTCGACCGTCTCGGTGAGTCGCATCTCGCCGAACGTCGTGCTCCACGTCCCGTTCCACGAGAAGGCACCCATCGCCGTGGGTGCGAAACCGAGGGCCCAGACGAGGGCGAAGAGAATCGGAAAAATGTGTGGACGCCGAACGACATGCATCGATAGTTCGTCGGCCCGAACCTTCGGGTAGATCGCGTCCCACCCACGTCTCATCTACAGAAGTTAATATCGCTCGGGCTGGGCGTCAACTAAACGAAAGGTTAGGTTCGAGCGTTTCTCACGGATGCGCGCGGTCAGATCGATGGTTGGCGCGTCTCTCGAATGCCTTGCTGGGTAGCCTCAACCAGCGAGTGATGGGGCGAAGCGTTCGACGGCGGAGCGCACGATGTCGCCGTCGGGGCCGATGGCTGCGAGCGAGAACGACTCGGGTTGCCAGTACTCGGCGGCGAGGTCCTGGACGTCCTGTGAGCTGACCGCCTCCACTCGAGCGATGATCTCGTCGATCGGAAGGAGTTCGGTGTCGGTGACAACGGCGCGGCCGAGGCGGTTCATCCGCATCGCTGGACTCTCCAGTGACAGCACGAGCCGGCCTTTGAGGTGCTCCTTGGCGCGATGAAGCTCGGGCGCGGGCACCTCGTCCGACGCCAAGCGCCGCAACTCGGCCGCGATCACCTCGCACGCGGTCTCGAGGTTGTCTCCGCGCGTGCCCAGAAACAGGCCGACTTGGCCCGCGTCCGCGTAGCCGGTCGAGTAGGACCCGATGGAGTAGGCAAGGCCGCGTTTCTCGCGGATCTCCTGGAAGAGTCGGCTGCTCATCGACCCGCCGAGAATGGTGTCGAGCACCGATTGCGTGTGACGGCGCGAGTCACTGCGCGAGATCCCGGGACCGCCGAATGCCAGGTGGTACTGCTCCGTCGCCTTCTCGTGGACCACCAGAACCGGAGCACCTGCAGTCGCGGCTTCGAACGTCGCCGGCACCCCGGACGTGGGCACGGCGTCGAGCAAGGTCTCGCCGATCTCGACGAGGCGCTCGTGCGCGATGTTGCCCGAAGCCGACAGGGCCATGCGCGGCGCGGTGTAGTGGTCACGGAAGTACCCGCGCAGTTCATCGACATCGACGCCGGCGATCACGTCCGCCGTGCCGATCACAGGACGACCGAGCGACTGTCCGGGAAACACGGCTTGGCCCACCAACTCGTGGACTTTGTCCTGTGGATCGTCCTCATACATCGCGATCTCTTCCAGGACGACTTCGCGCTCTTGGTCCAGGTCGAAGAACCCGGGGCGCTGCAGCATGTCGGCCAGCACCGGCACCGCCGTGTCGATGTGCTCGTCGAGTATCCGGGTGTAGAAGACGGTGTAGTCGCGTCCGGTGGCCGCATTGAGTTCGCCGCCCAACCCGTCGAAGAGTTCCGCGATCTCTCGCGCGGAGTAGTCCGGCGTCCCCTTGAACAGCAGGTGCTCAATGAAATGTGAGATGCCGGCTTCGCTGTCGCGCTCGAAACGTGAGCCGACGCCGACCCAGATGCCCAGGGCGACAGACCGTACGCCCGGGAGGGGCTCCGAGATGACTCGGAGCCCCCCGCCGGTCGTGGTGAGCTGGGGTTCGGTCATTCCCCCGAAACGTCGTCGGCGCTGACCCGACGGCGTCGCCGCCGCGGGCCGTCGTCACCGTCGGCGGCCGGTGCGCCGTTGGAGCTCGAGCCGCTGCCGCCGCCGCTTGCGTCCTCCATGCCGACGATGCGCAGGCCGATCCGGCCGCGGGCCTTGTCGACCTCGACGACGGTCACGTCGACGGTGTCGCCGCGGTTGACCACGTCTTCGACCTTCTCGACCCGCTCACGTGACAGGTTCGAGATGTGCAGCAGGCCGTCGACGCCCTTGGTGAGCTCGACGAACGCGCCGAACGCCGTCGTCTTGACGACCTTCGCGCCTGTGTACGTGTCGCCGACCTCGACGTCCTTCGTCATGCGGCGGATGACCTCGACGCACTCCTCGGTCTTGAAGCCCGACACGCCGTAGACGTGGACCGTGCCGTCGTCTTCGATCGAGATCTCGACGTCGTAATCGGCCTCGAGGCCACGAATGGTCTCGCCGCCCTTGCCGATGACCGCTCCGATCTTCTCGGGCTCGATCTTGACGGTGGTGATGCGCGGCGCCCACGGAGACATCTCTTCGCGGGGGGCTGAGATGTGCTCGTTCATGATCCCCAGAATGTGCTCCCGGCCGGCCTTGGCCTGCGCGAGCGCGTCACGGAGGATCTCGAACGTCACGCCCGTGATCTTGATGTCCATCTGCAGGGCGGTGATGCCCTGCGACGTCCCGGCGATCTTGAAGTCCATGTCGCCCAGGTGGTCTTCGTCGCCTTGGATGTCGCTCAAGACGACGTAATCGTCACCCTCCTTGATCAACCCCATCGCGATACCCGCGACCGGGCGGGTCAGCTTCACACCGGCGTCGAGCATCGCGAGCGTCGATCCGCAGACCGACGCCATCGACGACGAGCCGTTGCTCTCGAGCGTCTCGCTGACCAACCGCAGCGTGTACGGAAAATCGTCCTCGGAGGGGATCATCGGCAGCAACGCGCGCTCGGCGAGCGCGCCATGGCCGATGTCACGCCGCTTGGGACCGCGCATGAAGCCGGTCTCGCCCACGCTGAACGGCGGGAAGTTGTAGTGGTGGATGTAGCGCTTGGACGTTTCGATGCCGATTCCGTCGATGCGTTGGGCGTCCTTGAGGGTGCCCAGGGCCAACAGCGTCATGACCTGGGTCTCGCCGCGTGTGAACAGGCCGGAACCGTGTACTCGCGGAGCGACCGTCGTCTCGCACGTGATCGGACGGATCTCGTCGGCCGCGCGCCCGTCGGGGCGGTGCTTGTCGATGGCGATGCGCTTACGGATGATGGACTTCTGCACGGCGTCGAACGCCCGGCCGAAGGCGGACTTGTCGTCAGACGTCGGGTTATCCCCGAGCACCGCAGCCGAGATCTCGGCCTTGGCTGCGCTGACCTTGTCACGACGCTCCAGCTTGCGCTGCTCCAGCGTGGCCTCCTCGATCAGACCGCGCCCGGCGGACTCGACCTTGGCGAGCACGTCGGCATCGACGGTGATCGGCGCGACGACCCACTTTTCTTTGCCGGCCTTCGCGCGGAGTTCTTCCTGCGCGGCACAGAGCTTCTTGATCTCGTCGTGGGCGATGGCGAGGGCCTCCAGGATCGTCTCCTCGTCGACCTCGTTTGCACCCGACTCGACCATCGAGATCGCTTCGGCCGAACCCGCCACGATCAGATCGAGGTCGGACTCTTCCATCTCCTGCAGCGTCGGGTTGATGACGAACTCGTCGTCGATCAGGCCGATGCGCACGGCACCGATGGGCCCCTGGAACGGCAGATCCGAGATCATCAGCGCTGCGGACGCGCCGTTGATGCACAGGATGTCGAACGCGTTGACCTGGTCGGTCGACAGCACGGTTGCGACGACCTGCGTCTCGTTGCGGTAGCCCTTGGGCCACAACGGCCGGATGGGCCGGTCGGTCATGCGGGCCGTCAGCGTCGCGCGGTCGCTCGGCCGGCTCTCACGCTTGATGAAGCCGCCCGGGATCTTTCCCGCGGCGTACATACGCTCTTCGACGTCGACCGTGAGGGGGAAGAAATCTGCGCCCTCACGTGCCTCTCTGAGTCCGACGGCGGTGACGAGCACCATGCTGTCCCCTGCCCGGACGACAACCGAACCACTCGCCTGCTTTGCGAGCCGACCGGTTTCGAACGAGATCGCGAGCTCACCGATCTCTGCGGTCACTACCTCCACTGACATTCCAATCCCCTGTCTCGCCCCGGCCACCTGGCCAGAGGCGCGTTCCATTCGCCGGCCCGGATGGCCGGACGCGTTCGTCCTTCGTCCTAGCGGCGAAGCCCAAGCTGCTCGATGAGTGCGCGGTATCCCTCGAGATCCACTCGCTGCAGGTAGTTGAGCAGCCGACGCCGTCGACCGACCATCATCAACAGGCCACGCCTGGAGTGGTGGTCGTGCTTGTGCTGCTTCAGGTGCTCGGTCAGCGAGTTGATCCGCTCTGTGAGGATCCCGACCTGTACCTGAGGTGAGCCCGTATCGGTGTCGTGGCGCCGGTGCGTCGCGATGACGCCGGCCTTCGCTTGCTTGTCCATGCTTGGTTCTCCTGTCCACGGCCTCGACGCAGCAGGACCGACTGTCCCCCGCTTCGGGTCGACAACAATTTGGTTCGGGTCCCCGGCATCGACCGCACATCAGCCGGACAGCGGCAGCTGCCGCACCGGCGTCGAGCGATCACACGCCTCGGGAATACCGTGTTACCGACGGCACGTTAGCAGAGCGGGTCCTCGGCGCCCGTCGCGATGACGCGGGCGCGCTCCACGTCCTTGGCGATCTGGGCGACGAGGGCATCGGTGGAAACGAAGCGCGTCTCACCCCGCAGATACTCCAGAAACGCGATGCTTGCAGGGCGGTCGTACAGGTCGCCGCCAGGGTAGTCGATGAGCAGCGCTTCGACGCGGATGTCATGCGATTCGCGCAGCGTCGGGGCCATCCCGACGTTGATCGCCGCCGGCCAAGTCGATCCGTCGACGGCGACACGACCGGCGTAGACGCCGCGCCCGGGGATCGCGGCGCGGCCACTGACATCCAGGTTGGCCGTGGGAATGCCGAGTCCGGCGCCGCGGCCATCGCCGTGGACCACCACGCCGTTCAGGCAGTGCGCACGGCCGAGCAGCATGTTCGCGTTGGCGATGTCGCCCTGTGCGATCAGCCGACGTGCACGGGTCGACGAGATCGGCTTGCCGTCGGGGCTTGTGACGAGGCCTGGGATCACGACGTTGATGCCCCGCTGACGGCCGGCGTCACGGAGCATCCCGGCGGTGCCTTCTCCCCCGTGCCCGAAACGAAAGTTCCGCCCGACAGCGATCATCTGCGCTCCGATCGGTGGCGTCGCGAGCATCTCGCAGAATCGATCCCAACGGATATGCGAGAACGCCTTGGTGAACGGGATCTCCAGTAGTTCGTCGACCCCGAGTCCCGCGATGATCCGGGCACGCACCTCCGAGGTCGTCAGCATCGTCGTCTTGAACTCGGGACGAAGAACGGCAAGCGGATTGGGATCGAACGTGATGACCATCGACGACATGCCTCGTTGCCCGGCCGCCTCCACCGCGACACGGATGATCTCGCGGTGGCCCAGATGCACTCCGTCGAACGCCCCGATCGCGACGGCACGGTGCATGGCGCCCATCGGTAGCTCGCCGATCCCGCGGTAGCGTCTCACCGCAGGACGACCTTGGGCCACAGCTGCCCGTCGCCGCGGGCCTGACCGATTGCGACGAGCCCCGTCCGGCCCACAAACATGACCGGGCCGTCGGCATCGCCGACGATCGGCCGGCCGTGGCCCACGTCGCGCACCGCCTGGTCGTCCAGAATCTGCTCGTCCATTGGTGCGAGTGCCACCCGCGGATCGATGCCACCGTGCCTGCGTACCGCGGCCGGCGAGACGGCGTCCTCGACGCGCAGGGCGCCGACGCTGAGACGCCGCAGCTCCTGGCAGTAGCCCCCGCAACCCAGTTCGGCACCCAGGTCTGTGGCGAGTTGACGGATGTAGGTGCCCTTCGAGCAGGTCACTTCCAGGTCGATCCAGCCTGCGCCGAGATCATCGCCCACCAGGCGGGCGGTGGTGATGGTGATGTCGCGTTCGGGCCGTTCGACGGTCTCGCCGCGTCGGGTACGCCGGTACAACGGCTCGCCGTCGACCTTGACGGCTGCGAGCGCCGGCACCTGCTGGCGGTGCGTGCCCGGCAATGCGGACACCGCATCTGCAATCCTGGCGCGATCCGGAATGGCATCGCCCGTCGGTGTGACGGGGCCCTCCGGGTCACCGGTCTGCGATGTGGCACCCAGGCGGATCCGTGCGCGGTAGCCCTTGTCGAGCGGGGTCAGAAACTGCACGAGCCGCGTCGCCTGCCCGACCAATACCAGCAGGAGTCCCGTGGCAAACGGGTCGAGCGTACCCGCATGTCCGACCCGCACGCTTCGCCCCAGATTCTTCCGGATCGCCGCGACGACGTCGTGTGAGGTGGGACCCGCCGGCTTATCGACGAGCCAGATCCCGAAAGCCGTGTCCCGATCAGTCATCGAGTTGAGCCTGCACGGCGGCGGACAGCCACGCGACGAAATCGTCGGCCGCACGCTGCGATGTCAGGCCGGCCGCGGCTCGATGACCTCCGCCGCCTTCTGCGTGCGCGATAGCCGAGACGTCCACGCGGTCGGACGCGGCCCGCAGGGACGCGCGCAGGCCGCCGCCATGCAGGTGGCGAACCAGCGCCCCGACCTCGGCGCCGCGGATCGCGCGCAGGGCTTCGGCCGCCCCATCGGCATCGTCGGTTCCGGCGCCCGCGAAGTCGCCCAGATCGAGTACGGCGACGACGAGCCTACCGCCCAAAAGTATCTGCGCCTTGGTGTAGACGATTCCCAGCAGGCGCGCCTGTTCGATCGGCAGGTTTTCGTACAGGCGGCGTGCAGTCGCCGCGACATCCACGCCGGCCTCCACAAGGCGGGCGTCGGCGCGCAACGTCGCAGGCGTGACGTTGGAGTACGACAGACGCCCGGTGTCGGTGACGAGCCCCACGTGCAGCGCCTCGGCGATGTCCGCGTCGATGGGCCATCCGGCCGCATCGAGGATGCCTGTGACCATCTCGGCGGTGCTTGATGCCTCGGCGTCGATCAGGTTGAGGTCGCCGAAACGCCCGTTGTCGTGGTGGTGGTCGATGTTGACGATGACGCGGCCGAGCGCGCCGGGCGCGTGATCGCTCAACCGTCCGGCGGTCGCGCAATCGACGACGACGAGCGCGCGCTGTGCGACGTCGTCTGGAAGCACGCTGAGGATCGTCTCGCCGTCGCGCAGCAGGAACGTCAGGTCGTCGGGTACCGCCGGAGTGTCCGGATGCCACATCACCGCGTCGCGTCCGGCATTTCGCAGCGCCCGTGTGACCGCCAAGAGCGAGCCGATGGCATCACCGTCGGGGTTGCGATGGGTCGCGACCATGACCGGACCCCGGTCGGAGGCGAGCCACGCGACGACGTCGGCGACCGCCACGGAGCGTGGGGTGATCTCGCGCGGGAGGCTCTTGGCGCTCACTCGGCCTCCTTCGGCGGCAGGTCGGCGGTCACCTCGTCGATCAGGCGGGTCAGTCGCGCGGCGTTGTCCTGATGGTCGTCGAACACGAACGTCAGCTGCGGAGTTTGCCGAACGCGGAGCTCGCGCGCGACCCGTCCCTGCAACACGCCACGCGCGGACTCGAGCGCCGCCGCCGCGCCATCACGTTTGGTGCGGTCGAGCGCAGTCCAGAAGACCTTGGCCTCCTTCAGATCCTGCGTCGCGCGCACATGGGTGATCGTCAGAAACGACAGACGCGGATCGGCCAGCTCGCGCTGAACCGACTCGGCGATGACCTCGCGCAGCGCTTCGTTGATGCGCCGCAGTCGCCCGCCGGCCCGCGCCACGTCAGCCCACCCCGCCCAAAAACGTCCGCGTGTCGTCGATCGTGATGATGTCGCGCGCCTCGTCGAGCGCCTCGAAGGCAGGATCGGTGTGAAGCAACCTGGAGGCGGCGTCCAGCAGACGCTCGCATTCGGCGTGTTCCCGCGTGACGACCGAAAGGGTCAGGCGGCTTCGCCGATGCAGGTCATGGTGGTCGACCTCCGCAACTGCACACGCGACGCGTTTGACGAGCGCTGCTTTGACGCGGTGCAGCTCTTTGCGCTTGTCTTTGAGCGAGTCCGCGCTCCCCAAGTGCAGGTCGACGGTCAACGTGCCGACGTAGCCGCAGCCCATTGGTCGATCACCCCTTGGAGCCGCCGGCCTCCGAGGTCGCCGGGGCCTGCTCGGTGCGCGCGACTTCCTTGAGTTCGTAGGCCTCGATGACGTCGCCGTCCTTGACATCGTTGAACCCGTCGATGACGACACCGCACTCGAATCCCTGCGCGACCTCGCGGACGTCGTCGTTGAATCGGCGCAGCGAGCCGATCTTGCCCTCGAACACGATCGTGCCGTCGCGCACGAGCCGCATGTTTGAGTTGCGGCGCGCCATGCCGTCCGTGACGTAACAGCCGGCGATTGTCCCGATGCGTGACGCGCGGAACGTCGTGCGCACCTCGAGCGTGCCGAGCGCCTGCTCGACGATGTCCGGCGTCAACATGCCGATCAGGGCCGCGCGCATGTCCTCGATGGCGCGGTAGATGACACGGTAGTTGCGCACGTCGACGCCGACGCGCTCGGCGAGCATGCGTGCCTCGGGCCGCGGGCGCACGTTGAAGGCGATGACGATCGCCTCGGATGCGGCCGCCAGATTGACGTCAGACTCCGTGACCGCGCCCACGCCAGTGTGGATGACACGCAGCTTGACCTCGGTCTGCTCGATCTTCTCAAGCGCGTCGCGCAGGGCCTCGACCGACCCGTGGACGTCGGCCTTGATGATGATATTGAGCTGGTTGAGCCCTTCCTGTACCCGGGCGAACAGATCCTCCAGCGACACCGGGCGGCGGTTGGCAAGCTCCTCGGAGCGGATGCGATGGGAGCGCTGTCCGGCCAGTTGGCGGGCGACGCGTTCATTCTCGACGGCGCGAAAGCGCTCGCCGGCATCGGGCACGCCATCCATTCCCAGGACCTCGACCGGGACGGACGGACCGGCCTCGTCGATGACGTCGCCCTTGTAGTCGTGCATGGCACGGACACGACCGAACGTCTGTCCGACCAAAAGCACGTCTCCGACCCGCATGGTCCCCCGCTGCACGAGGAGCGTGCAGACCGGGCCACGGCCGGGGTCCAGGCGGGACTCGATGACGCTGCCCGATGCGACGGCACCTGCGTTGGCCTTCGGGTCGGCGTCGGCGTCTGCCACCAGGAGAACCGTCTCAAGCAACGTGTCGAGACCCGTTCGCTCGATCGCCGACACCTCGACGAACTCGTAGGTGCCGCCCCACGAGGTCGGAATGACGTCATGGGTCGACAGCTCCTGGCGGACCCGGTCGGGGTTGGCGTTGGCCTTATCGATCTTGTTGATGGCAACCATGAACGGCACGTCGGCGGCGCGCGCGTGGTCGATCGCCTCGATCGTCGTCTCCATGACGCCGTCGTCGGCGGCGACCACGATGACCGCGACGTCAGTGATCTTGGCACCGCGGGCGCGCATGGCCGTGAACGCCTCGTGTCCTGGCGTGTCCAGGAACGTCAGCTCACGGTTGTGGTGGCGCACCTGGTAGGCACCGATGTGCTGGGTGATGCCGCCAGCCTCGCCCGCGACCACCTCGGTCTGGCGGATGGCATCCAAGAGCGACGTCTTGCCGTGGTCGACGTGGCCCATGACCGTGACCACCGGCGCCCGTGCGACGAGGCTCTCGGGAGCGTCTTCCTCGATCGCGGCAAACTCGTCCTCCTCCTCGGCGTGGACGATCTGAATCTTGCGCTCGAGTTCCGCTGCGACGACCTCCATCTCCTCATCAGACAGCGACTGGGTGATGGTGGCCAACTCCCCCATGCCCATGAGCGTCTTGATGATCAACGTCGCGGGGATGCTGAGCGATTCGGCCATCTCTTTGATCGTGGCGCCGGAGCGCACGTCGACCTGGGGCATCTCGGAAGGAGGGATGGTGACGGCGGGCTCGCGGTCGTCGGAGCGGTGACCGCCCTTCTGTCCGCGTCGATCGCGACCCTGGGGTCCAGGTCCGCGCCTGCTGGCCTGTGCGTCGATGATCACACGGCGGCGCTTGCCACGTCCGGCGTCCCGATCCGTGCCGCGGCCGGGCTCGGCCGGCGTGCTTCCCGGGACGCGTCGCGTCCCCGTCGGTGACGGCTCGGCCGCAGGGGTGCCGTTGGCAGCGGGGGCCGGCGCAGGCTCCGCCCGTCGAAGCGGCGGGCGCGGCGGCGCCGGGGGCTCTGCGCGGCGAAGCGGCGGGCGCGGTGGTGCGGGAGCAGCGACCTTACGCCGCGCGGCCGGTGCGGGCTTGAGTGCTGCATCCTCGGTCGGGGCATCTGTGGCGGGCGCGGCGACGACGACCTCGACGGCAACCTCGGCCGCGGCAGCCTGTTCCACTTCGTGAACCATGGGGACATCGACCGCCGCCTCTGGTGGAGCCGGTGCCGTTGCCGCGGGGGTGGGGGTTTCGGGGGCCACGTCCCGGGCCGGCGCGACGGCAGCGGGAGTGTCAGTGTCAGCGACCGTTATCTCGTCGTCGGGCGCGGGCGCTTCGGTCTCGGCCGCTGCGACGGGTCCTGGAAGGTCCACAGGTGCGGATAGTGCGTCGGCTTCAGATGCCTCGGCAGCGACGGGCTCGGTCGCAACGGGCTCGACGGCAGGAGTTTCGGCCGGCGGCGCTTCAGCGGCGACCTCTTCGACCGCCGCGGGAGCGTCGACGACGGGCTCTTCGACCGGCCTGCGGCGTGTGCGTTTGGGCTTCGGCAAGGCGGCCGCTGCCGCAGCCGCCGCGGCGGCGGCGTCCGCTGCTTCCTTGGCGCGTTTCTTGGGGGCCGCTTTGGCCTCGGCCGCCGCCGCGAGGGTCGCGTCAAGCGTGTCGGGCTTGGGGTAGCGATTCGGGTTCAGCAGGTGGAGTGCCTCACCGACGACGATCGTCGAGGACGCCGTCTTGATCGGAAGCCCAGCGCGCTGGAGTCGCTGCAGCACAAGGCTGCTGGGAAGGCCCTCGTCGCGGGCAATCTCGTGAATGCGGCGTTTTTCGGTGAGATCCATCAGTTCCCTTCGCTCCGGCCTCTACCCGTCGAATGTGTCTGCGAGAGCCGAGTCGATCGCAAGCGGGATTCCATCCAGTCGTGCTGCGCGCGGGAAGGCGCGTCGTTCGACAGCACGATCAAAGCAGGTGCGGAGCGGACAGATGTACAAACCACGTCCCGGACGGGTCGCACGGTCGTCGCGCACCAGAATTCGGCCGGCGCCGTCGTGCGCCGCGACGAATCGCGCCAGATTCGACTTTGGCGCATGCGTGCCGCAGCCGATGCATCGTCGCGTCGGAATGTGGTCAATGCCCACGGGTTGCCTTCGGTCGTAGCTACTGCTGGTCCTCCCCGTCGTCACTTTGCGTCGGAGCCGCGTCAGCCGCTTGGCTCAGCTCTGCCGGCGCGTCTGCTGCAGCGTCGCCGGACTCGGCCGGGATGGCCTGTGCCACGGGTTGCTGTGCCTCGACGGTGTCGGGCGCGTCATCCGCGGCGCCGTCGGACGCCGCGGCGTCGAGAGCACCGTCCACAGCCTCGGCCGGTGCGGCCATTGTCGTAGCCGGTGGCGCAGCGGTCTCTGTGACGCCGGCGATGCCGACCGCCTGGTCCGCCGCGACCTCCATACCCTGTGCTTCCATCTCGGCCAGCCGTGCGTGGGCCGGGAGGCTGCAGTACCGGGTGCCCGGCACCGCGGCGTTGACGCACCGCTTGCCGTTGCGAAGAAGCGCTGCGCACCGCTGCAGCTCGCCGTGCCCCGTTCCACCAAACTCGGCTGCAGACTCCTCGAGGGCAAACGTCGACTCGCTCTTGATATCGATCCGCCAGCCCGTCAGTCGTGCGGCGAGGCGGGCGTTCATGCCCTCCTTGCCGATCGCGAGCGACAGCTGGTCGTCCGGGACGATGACCGTCGCCTGGCGATTCTCGTCGTCGACCAGGACCTCACGCACCCGTGCGGGAGACAGCGCCTTTGCCACAAACCGCGCGGGCTCGTCGTTGAAGGGGATGATGTCGATCTTCTCGCCGCGCAGCTCACTGACGACCATCCGCACGCGCGATCCGCGCGGGCCGACGCAGGCGCCGACGGGGTCGACGCCCTGCGCATTCGAGATCACTGCGATCTTGGAGCGCCACCCGGCCTCGCGCGCGACCGCGCGAATCTCGACGAGCCCGTCTGCCATCTCCGGGACTTCGAGTTCGAACAGCCGCTTAATCAGCTCGTCGCTGCGCCGGCTGACGATGACCTGCGGGCCCTTGGTCGAATGCCGCACGTCGACGATCACCGCTTTGACGCGGGCACCATGGTCGTATCGCTCGCCACGGACCTGTTCGCTCTCAGGCAGGAGTGCCTCGACGCGACCCAGATCGACGAGTGTGTACCGCGAATCGGACTGTTGGATAATGCCGGTCACCACGTCACCGACCCGGTCGACGTACTCGTCGAACATCATCTCGCGTTCGGCCTCGCGGATCCGCTGCAGAACGACCTGCTTTGCGGTCTGCGCTGCGATGCGACCGAAGTTGTCGGTACTGACGTCGACTTCTTCGAGCTCCTCCTCGTCGTAAGCCGTCCAGTCGATCTCGGGCGCCGGCGCCACGTAGTCCTCGGGCGGACCGCCCTCCGGCCATTCCTGCTCGACGACGGGAAGCGTGCGTGGCTCCTCGTCCTCGTCCAGAACGAGCTGCAGGACGCGCATATCGCCCTCGTCGCGGTCAATGATCACGCGTGCGAACTCCACGGCGTCCGGCGTCTTCTTGTACGCGGCAAGCAACGCGTCCTCAAGCGCCAGGATCAGCGTTTCGGAGCTGATGCCCTTCTCGCGTTCGATCATCTTGATTGCCTCGAGGATCTCCCTGTTCACGGCTCGTTCCTCTCAACGACTCGGGCGCGATGGATCGCGCTTCTCTGGATCCATGTGGTCCCGTCCAGGGTCGACACCTCGACGCGGTCGTCTTCGACCGCGGTCAGGGTACCGCTGACGGACCGGGCGCGACGGGTACCCTCGTTGACGACGCGCAGCGCAACGTGTTGACCGATCGCCTGACGGTAGTGGTCGACGGTGCGCAGGGGCGGTTCGGTGCCGGGAGACCAGACCTCGATGGCGAAACGATCCCGGAGTCCTGCTTGCTCAAGCGCGCGGGTGGTCGCCACGCACAACGCATGGTCGACGCCGTCCGGGTGATCGATGACCACGCGAAGCGTGCCGGCGTCGGCTGCGCCGGTGACCTGGACCTCGCGCAGATCGACGTCCGGCAACTCACGTGCCAGATGCGCCTCGACCTCGTGCTCGATGCCCTGGTGGGCCATTGTCGTCGTTCCCATGGGCCTTTCTTGCGGCAATAAAAAAGTGGGCTCAACACCCACTTCTCGCGAACCGCTCTGGATTGCTTGAAGCTGGGCGAGAATAGCACGCGACCACTCCATGGGCGCGCGGGCGTGTGCCAGAGTCCCAGTGATGATTCGTGATCACCAACGGCTCTCCGCC
The DNA here is from genome assembly GCA_031376485.1 of Actinomycetota bacterium. Lineage (GTDB taxonomy): Bacteria > Actinomycetota > Thermoleophilia > Miltoncostaeales > Miltoncostaeaceae > CALMEC01. The sequence goes on along the minus strand of JANMDV010000276.1, from coordinate 21,401 downwards.
ATGTTGGCAGATCTCTCCCTGGACGCCCGTGTCGCAGAGGACGGAGTCTGGGTGGGTGTTCCGTCTCAGCGGCGAGGGAGCGTCGCGGTGCAGATCGTCCTGACCGAGCGCACGGTCACGTTTCGTGCCTTCATCATGCGCGCCCCCGATCTGGCGCACCAGGACGTCTACCGGCGGTTGCTCAAAAAAAATCACGACGCCGGGCCGTGGGCGTTCTCGCTGGACGCCCTCGGCGATGTGTTTCTTGTGGCCAACCGCCCTGCGACCGCGCTCGACGCCGACACCCTGGATGGTCTTTTGGGAGCGCTGTCGGCCCACGTCGACGAGGTGTTCGAGGGCATCGTCAGGACCGGCTTCGGGGTCAACCCCGATTCCACGCACGAGTCCGACGTGGCGCTCGCCCCCGGCGAAGTCCGGCGCGAGGAGACTTAGTTAGGGCTCGTGTGATGACTCCCTCACCGTTCGGCCGCCGCAAACCGTCGCACTACGGCACTGGCGAGATCGCCGTTACCACCAGCACCGTATTGCTCGGTTTTGCTTCGGAAATAGCCGGTCTGCGGTTCGTGTTTCCAGCCGCCGGGGGCGAGCCCCGCTCCGGGCCGTTTCGCTCGCCGTCCGGCAAGGGAGTTGAGTAATAGTTAGCCACCCCGCCAGCGGGGGTCAAGGTATCCCCAGTGCAAGTGCTTGGTCAGCGCGTACGGGACGAGACAGAAAGCGGCAGGGATCGGCCGGCGGCGTGCCTTTCGTGCCTGACGAGGACTCGGCGGCAACGGTAGGAGCCATCGCGCTTGGGTGTACCAGCGACGCATCGTACGGGGCGAGGGTGCCATCGCTGGGCAGTCGATGTGACGATCACGGAGTTCTTGGATGACCTGCCGCGGGTCGTGACCTGCGGCGAACCGGCGTTCTGCCTCGCGTCTGAGCTGGGGCCACGAGTACGAACCGGGCTTCCCGCGCGCAGCCCCTGCGCAACAGATCTGCCGCACATGAGCCTGAAGAGCGGCCGCTCGCCGAACAGTCAGCGTCCCGGTCGCGATCCACATCTCAGCGAGGCGATCGGCAAAGACTCTGCCGTCGTCCTCGCGCAGGTACCGCTCCTCGGCGTGAGCCTCACACAGCCATACCGCCACCCCGTGCGTGAAATGAACAAGCTGCCGCGGCTCCTGGCCGGTTCCCGCACAGATGGCGCACGGCGGGCCGCCACCCGGTGGGTCGTCGACCGGCAACCTCCCTGGGTCGCCCGCCGCCGTCCCCGACCGCTGGCCCGCACTCCGATCACGACGCTGCGACATACGAGGATCGTGCCCCAACAACCTGTTACAGCGCACCACCCATGTGTGCCAATTCTGTGACGACTTCGTGTCGTTTCATGTAACGCTTGACCGAAAGGAGCGCCGACGAATGATCGTTTCCCCGCATCGTCCAGGCAAGACATGAACGGTCTGGAGCGTGGAAGCTCGTGGATGGGGATACTTGTTCTTCTCGTCGGAACGTGAGGCTCTGGTTCCTTGAACGCCTGGACGTGCTGCGGGGCGATCGGTTAGACGAGGGTCGACCCGAAGCAGCGCGCCAGCTTGTAGTGGCGTTTGGCTGCGGTGGCGTCACCGAGTCGTTCCATTGCCCGACCCAACCCGAAGTGCGCGTAGTGATCGGTCGGTGCAAGCGCGACAGCGGCTGAGAATTCCTCGGCCGCGAGCCGGTAGGCCCGCGACGACAGATACGCCCGGCCGAGCGCCTCGCGGATCGAGCCCTTGTCGGGCTCCAGCCGCTTCGCCCGCTCGAACGCGACCGATGCCGCCTGAAAGTCGCGATTGCTCAACAGCTCTTGCCCGCGCTGGTAGTACTCGTATGCCTCGTGCGCCTGCTCCACCGCCGTCAGGGTAGCGCAGCCGTTTTCACCCGCGAAGCGAGCGCAACCGCAGGCCGGCGCGCACACGCCGACGCCAGCCGATGACGCGCCGCGCCGCCCCGAAGGCACGCCAGGCCTCGTCGCCGGAGCCGATGCGCGGCGCCGACGGATCGAAGCGCGCTGCCGACGCGAGGCCGTAGATGGCGGCCGCGTCGATACCGAGCTCACGCCAACTCGTCCGCGCACGCTCGACGGTGGTCGCCGCCGGGTCGGGCGGGTGCCCCAGGTCGAGCAGAAGCGACTCAAGCTCCCGCGCCGCGCCGAGCACCCGTGTGCGCTCGTCACCACGGCGTCTGCGCGCGCGACGCACGGCTTTGGCGGCGAGTGGCGCCAGGAGCATTACGAGCAGCGCACAGGGAATCGTCCAAAGCCACCGGCCAAAACCTGATCCGCTGTCTGCGGAGGTTGCCGAATCGTTGAACCGGGGCTCCCTGAGGCTGGGATCGGGCGCGGGGGTTGTACGCACCGGCGCGGGTGCGCTCTCTCCGTCGATGCCGAGGTCGATGTCGTCGCGTGAGTAGCTGGCTGACGAGACCGACGCGCTGTTTGGCACGGACCGTCCGGGTGTCGGATCGAACGGGATCCAGCCGTACCCGGGAAACAACACCTCGACCCACGAGTGCGCGTCGCGATCGATGATTTCGTACGACTTCTTCTGGGGGTCGAAGCGACCGGGGTCCGACGTGAAGCCCACCGCCACCCGCGCGGGAATCCCGTTCATGCGCAACATCAGCGCCATCCCCCCCGCGAAATGTTGGCAATAGCCACGTTTGGAGACCAAGAGGAAGTCCACCAGATCGGGGTTGCCGATGGGCCGTTGGACGGTGACGCTGTACTCAAGCTTGCGCAGGTAGGTCTCGATCCTGTTGACCGCCGCGTACGGTGTGCGGGCATCACCGATGATCTGGCGTGAGAGTTCGTAGACCTGGGCGTATTGGCGGAAGCTCTGCGGGGCGAGCCTCGCCGCCCGTGCGCCCTGGCTCCCCCATGCCGGCACCGTGACCAGGTCGCCACCCTGACCGGGCACAAGGCTGAGGAGCGCCGGGTCGACATCGCCATATCGGCCGGCAGACTGCAACGCTGCGGGGCCAGGGTCGGGCAGGAGCGTCTCGACGGTGTAGGTGGTGTCGCCCGCAAGCGCCGGTCGCAGGCGCACGGCGCCGTCCGTGAACACCGTCACCTCGCGGCGTCCGATTCCGTCGACCACGGATGGCCGCCCGCCGGCGAGAAGCCACGGTGTGCGGGCATTGCCCAGCGTGACCTTCTGCGTGACCGTGCGTGGGCTGCCCTGCGCGTCCGGACTCAGGCGCATCCGGCCACGCGTCGAGCCCTGCTCCGACTCCGCGGCCGACGCCACGAACGAGGTTCCATCGAACCGTTCGAGGCTCACCGCGCGCAGCGGAACCGGCTCGTCGGACTCCACGCGCGCGACGAGGACCGGCTCGTCGGGATATGTCAGGGGCCCGTAGCTCTGCTTGAGGCTCAGGCTCGTGGGGCCCCGGCTCGCACCGAACGTCCAGTCGCGCCAATCCCACCAGGATGCGGGCGCCCGATCCGCCCCGACGCTGCCTACGAGGGCCAGCGCGACGATGATCCCCCCGGTGAGCGCGGTGCGACCGGAGTTGGCCCGGGTCGCGCGACGCGGAGCGGCCAGGCGGAACACCGCAAGCGCGATGACCAGCGTCAACACGCCCGTCAGCACGGGACGGAGGGGCGGCACGAGGGTCCACCGGTAGGCCAGGCCGGCGGCGGCGGCGATGATTCCTGCAAGCGGTCGGCGGGACACGACGATCTGCCATGCGATCAAGCAGGCGGCACCGGCGAGCACCAGCACGAGGAGCGCCGACAACGCCGGGGCGCGGTCGATCGACAACGGGAGCGGTGCCGTGGACGCATTGCCAAGGCCGCTTGGCAGGATGTCGCCAAGAGCGGTCCAGGTCGGCCCGTCGGCGCGAACGAGTGCGATTGGATTCGATCCGACCGCGACCGCCAGGGCCACGATCGCCGCGGCCGCGGCGCAGAGGGATGCCCACAGTGCTGCCCGACGCCGTGCCGCGACGCGCACGAGCGCGGGGAGGACACCGATCGCGGCGACGAGCGCCAAGCTCCCGTTGGGAGCCTCGCGCCACAACCCCGACCAGGTCGCGGCCAGCACGCCGACGAGCGCCCCTGCAGCAGCGACAGGAAGCAACGCGTCGATGTGAGAGCCATTCCGCGACGGCCTCTTACGCGCGCCTGGCATGCGCTCCACCTCCGTCAAGGGCTGCCGCCAACTGCGACATGTCCCCCACCTCGGTGACCCAGGTGCCCGCCCGGCGGAGGTCCTGCGCGTAGACCCGCGCCGGACCGATGAGCACCGCGGCCACGTTGACGCCGGCTCCGCGCGCCTGACTCGCCGCCGCCGCAAGGCTCCGGTCCCCACAGGAAGAGATCACCACAAGCGTCCGGGGAGCATCGGGACGGCCGACGGCGCTTCGCAACGCCAGCCCAATCGTCTGATGGCCATCGGCGGACACCTGGGCCAGCTCGCGCTCGATGATCCCCGCCGGGGTCCCCACCGGCAAGGCCGTGGCGCGCGCCGCGGTGTGTTCCAGCCCGACCGCGTCGCCACGGGCCGCGCAGGCTGCGACCAGGCTCGCCGCGGCGGAGACCGCGATTTCGAACGCCTGATGTGCGGCCGGACCGGCGGCAGGGTCGGCGTGGGCGTCGAGCAGGAGACCGAGCGTGGTGCCCCTGCCCGATTCACCGTGCAGCTCTTTGGTCTGGAGACGTCCCCGTCGTGCGGTCTGGGCCCAATGGATCAACGACAACGGATCGCCGGGTTCGTAGTCACGCACGCCTCCCAACTCGGCGCGTCCCCGTAACAGGCCCGCCTGTTGGCCGGCCCGCCGAGCGGCTCCAGACTCCCAGAACGGAACGAGGACGGGCACCGAGCGCGGCAGCACCAGCACCGTCGTTTCGAACCGAGAGGCGCGTCGCACCCGTGCCAGGCCGAAGGGGTCCGACAGGGACACTCCAGGTGAGGTGAATCGGTGCTCGCCGCGCGTCATGTCACCAAACGCGATCGTCTGGCGGACCTCGCCACCGATGAACTTGGGTCGCGAGGGCTCCGCATGGGCGGTGGTCGGAAGACCGGGTCGGATCTCCCAGTCGAGCAGCCGGATCAGGCGGTTTCGCACTGGCCACCCGCTCAGGCGCAGGGTCGCGGTGGCGCGCTCACCCGCGGGAAGGGTGTCGCGATCGACCGTGCGTGCGACACGCAACGCGCGCGCCACGATCTCGACGAGCGCGATCGCGCCCACGCCGAGGGTCACAAGTCCGATGCCGAGTGGTCGAAGCGCCGGTGTGCCGAACCCTCCGGCGGCGATGAGCGCGAGGGCGCCCGCCATCGCGACGGCGATCGCCCGAGGGTGCCGACGGCGGGGTTTAGATCGCCGGGGCACGGACGCCACCGAGCGCCGTTGCCACGATATCTTCGCCAGTCACGCCGCCGACGCGGGCCTCGGGGCCCATGACGAGCCGGTGCGCCAACACCGGGATGGCCATCGCCTTGACGTGCTCGGGGACGACATAGCCCTGCCCCTCGATCAGCGCGACGGCCTTGGCCACACGTAGCAGGGTGAGTCCCGCGCGCGGGCTCGCGCCCAACACCAGTCGTCGATCCTCGCGTGTGCCGGTGACCAGATCCACGATGTAGCGCGCGATCGCCGGGTCGACGTAGACGCGGCCTGCGGCGTCGATCGCGTTACGGATGCGCAGCTCGTCGGCGACCGGGTGTACGTCGTCGACGGGGTCGTGCGCCGCCAAGTCGATGATCATGCGGGCCTCTTGTTCGGCCGGCGGGTAGCCGATCTCAAGACGCAGCGCAAACCGGTCGAGCTGGGCCTCGGGCAGCGCAAACGTCCCTTCGTACTCCACAGGGTTCATCGTGGCGACGACCATGAAGGGCTTGGGGAGCATTCGGGTGTGGCCGTCGACCGTGACCTGGGCCTCCTCCATCGACTCCAAAAGTGCCGACTGCGTCTTGGGCGACGCCCGGTTGATCTCGTCGGCCAGTAGGACGTTGGCGAAGACAGGGCCGGGACGAAATTCGAACGTCTGCGTCCGCTGGTCATACACATGCACGCCCGTGACATCCGAGGGCAAAAGATCGGCGGTGCACTGAAGACGCGAGAACACGCACCCGGCGGCCCGTGCGAGGCTCTTGGCCAGTACGGTCTTTCCGACCCCGGGAACATCCTCGATCAGCAGGTGCCCACCCGCCAAGAGACACGCCACGGCGGACGTCAGGGCTTGGCGTGGCGCGCGGACGGACGCCGCGAGGGCATCAACCAACGCCTGGGCGAGGGACGCCCCACGGGAAAGCTCATCGTCCGCCAACGGTGGGGACACGACATGGAGGCGCTCCACGGTAGCAACGGTAGCAGGGAGACGGCTGTGGCCCGTCTGGGACGGGCATCACTGCTCACGTCATGAGCGACCAAACCGAAGGGACTCCCAAAATGCAGTACGCAGCTGACATCGGAGACAGCTTTCAGAATTTCGGCGATGAGCTTTTCACATGGTTGCCCCGCCTGATCGGGGCACTTGTGACCTTGCTCATCTTCTCCATCGTGGCGAAGCTTGTGCGGAAGCTGATCGGCAAGATGCTTCCGAAGTCCGGCGTGGATCGTGCCGTGAAGTCCGGCAAGTACGGCGAGTACGTCACGCAGTACGCGTCCGGGTTCACCCCCGGTAAGGTGATCGCCGCGATCGCATTCTGGTTCATTCTGTTGACCGGCGTGATCCTGGCCCTCTCGACGCTCGGTATCGCGGCGCTGACCAACGCGATCGCCGCCATCGGCACACGACACGATCGAGGAGAAGCGGCCCGCCCCCTCATCACCGAGTTTCGATTCAGAGCCGATGCGGGCGTTGTGACCACGCACTGAGGATCAAACCGGACTCCATCAGCCACGACCTGGCGAGGATGCCGTACGGCATCCTCGCCAGGTGCGGAGCCTAAGCCTGGATCCAGGCTAAGCGGAGTCTTCGGCCAGGCTGTCCAGCAACTCCTGGGTATGTTCGATCATCATCAACCGCTCGTTGAGACCGGTCATCATCAGCACCCGATGCGCCGGTCCCGAGCCGTTGAGCACGGCGAACCTGTGGGAACTGCTCGCTGCATGCTCATGTGCGTTCAGCAGCGACCTGAGCCCGCTCGAATCGATGAAGGAAAGTCCCTTGACATCGACCGCGATCGCCCGAGGATTCGTTGCTTCGAGCTCGGTCAGCACCGTCGTGAATCCGTCGATGGCGGCCAGGTCGAACTCACCGACGAGCGAAAGCGTCACCACTCCATTGCATCGATCGACCCGTGCGCGCATGACCGACGTCCCGGTGAAGCTGATCGGGTGATCCAGATCCACCGTATCCCCGGTTGCGCAGTCGTCTGTCCCGGGCGATTCTACCGTGGGGCCGGCGTGTCCGGTTGACGCCCTGCCGGACGAGAACGCGTCGACCGCGTCAGGACGCGCGACCGGGGCGTCGACCATGTCTCGCTGCCTGTCCTCCCCCGATCCTGGACCAGCGGCATCCGTCGCAGTCGAGACGTTCTTTTCCATCGGTATGCCTTTTGCTGGGGATCGGCACCACCGGGGACTGGGGCGGCAATACGAGGATCTGCGGGCTTCGGGACACGCACTGTGCCCGTTGTTTCCGAGGGACAAAACTCTAGCTCGTCGGGGCCCGTCCGTCGAGCGATTCGGGATCGCCTCCGTCGAGACAGCCATGCCCCCTCGCGGACCGGATCAGGCTACGGGGAGACCATGACACGCTCGCCTACCGGGGGTATTCGGCGAATACGGGCGCGACGGCGTCCAGGATGTACTCGGCGCACCGGGCCTTGCTGGACTGCGGCACGATCTGCTCGGCATCGCCCGGGCCGATGATGGTGATCGCGTTGTCGTCGGACTCGAACCCGATCCCAGCGACGGAGATGTCGTTGTACACGATGGCGTCCAGGTGCTTGCGGCGTCGCTTCTGGCGGGCCCGCTCAACGCCTGCGGCGCCGTGCTCGGCCGCAAACCCGACGACGATCTGGTTGCGGCGTCCGGTGGCAAGCGAGCCGAGGATGTCGACCGTGGGCTCCAGGGTCATCGCCAGCCGGTCGCTCGCCGACTTGTCGAGCTTGCCGGGGCTGGTTGAGGTCGGCCGGTAGTCGGCCACGGCTGCCGCCATCACCAACAGATCAGTGTCGGCAAACGCCGCGGTCGTGGCATCGAGCAGCTCTGCCGCCGTCTCCACGTCGACATAGGTGACGTCGTTGCGTCGCGGCAAGTCGACGTTGGCGGCGATGACGGTGACGTCTGCGCCGCGCTCGCACGCGGCGTTGGCGACCGCCATGCCCATGCGACCGCTCGATCGGTTGCCGACGTAGCGCACCGCGTCGATCGGCTCGCGGGTCCCCCCTGCGGTGACCAGAACCCGCCGGCCTGCCCAGGGCGGACTCTGCCCACGAAGGCGCGTTGCGACGGCCGCCACGATCTGCTCGGTCTCGGCGAGCCTGCCGGCTCCGACGTCGCCGTCTGCCAAAAGGCCTTCGCCCGGCGGAACGATGTGAACGCCGCGCGCGACGAGTGTCACGATGTTCGCCCGGGTCGCCGCGTGCTCCCACATGCGGGTGTTCATGGCCGGCGCCACGACGACGGGTCCCGTGAATGCGAGGTAGCACGTGGTCAAAAGGTCCTCGGCGAGTCCGGCGGCCATGCGGCCGATGGTGTTGGCAGATGCAGGGGCGACCAGCATCACGTCCGCGGCCCGGGCCAGCTCGAGGTGACGGTAGTCGGGACGACCGTCGTCGGTGAACGCTTCGCTGCCGACGCGGTTGCCACTGAGCGCCGCGAACGAGGCGGCGCCGACGAACCGCCGGGCGGCCCTCGTCATCACGACGTGGACGTCGTGTCCCTCGCGCCGAAGCGCGCGCACGGCGTCGATCGCCTTGTAGGCGGCGATGCCCCCGGTGACGCCGAGCAGGATCGTTGCCATCAGCGAAGCATGCCGATCGCGCGTGCGACCACGTCCGCCAGAGCATCGGTGGCGGTGTCGAGATCGTCGTTAACGACGCGGTGGTCAAACTCCCCCATCGCCGCAAGCTCGCGTTTGCTGACCTCGAGGCGCGCGGCGATCTCACCGGCGCTGTCGGTGTTTCGATCCTCGAGCCGTCGCGCAAGCTCTGACATCGACGGGGGCGTGATAAAAACGGTCACCGCATCGGGAAGCATCGATCGGATGGCCCGCGCGCCTTTGAGCTCGATCTCGACCACCACCGAACGTCCGGCGGCCAAGTGCGCGTCGACCTCGCGTCGCAGCGTTCCGTAACGGTTGCCGGCGTACTCGACGTGCTCCAAGAACTCCCCCGCTGCGACGGCACGAGCGAACGCGTCGGGCGTCAAGAAGTGGTAGTCGACGCCGTCCACCTCCCCGGGGCGCTTCGCGCGTGTCGTCGCCGACACGGCGACAGTCAGACTGGAGAACCGGGGAAGGATCCGCTCGATGAGCGTTCCTTTCCCGGCTCCTGACGGTCCTGAGATTACGAGGACACGAGCTCGGCGTGTTACCGGCTCAGAAGATCGACCAGCTCGTTGCGTTGACGTTCCGACAGCCCCCCGACGGTTTTGCCCTGCGAGATGCGGCAGTGGTTGATAAACCGCGTCGCTTTGACCTTGCCGTACTTCGGCACTGCCAGAAGCATGTCAAAGACCTTGGCCGTTGTGACGTAGTCGGGGGGATCTTGGATCACGTCTCGGATCTGGACCTGTCCGCTCTTCAGATCCTTCTTGAGTTGCGCCCGGCGGGAGCGGATGTCGTTCGCGCGACGGAGTGCGTCCATTCGCTGATCGAGCGACCGTTCGGGGGCCTGTGTGGGAGCCTTCAAAGTGGTGACCATCGGCGAGCACTATATGGCTCACACGCCAGGTTCTGCAAGCAGTAATTTGCAGGTAGTTTCACCGAAATTTCACGCACGTTGCAGGGAGGTTACAGTCTGACGCCCGAAGGGTGGTTCAAGCTCAACTTGAGGTCAACGGCCTCGCGGTTCGAAGTGAGGATCGATAAGGATATCTTGAATTGCGACGGGCGTGGGATGAAGGCTGCGAATCGCATCCACGGTCGCTTCGGCCGCTTCCATCGTCGTGATGCACGGAATGCCTGCACGCACGGCGGCGCGTCGAATCGCGGGGCCATCGATGTGCGCACGTCGACCGCTCGGTGTGTTGATCACGAGTGCAACCCCGCCGCGCGCGATGAGCGCGGGGATGTCGGCGGCACCCTCGTCGAGCTTCGCGATCGGTGTCACCGGCAGCCCCGCCGCGCGGATCGCGCCGGCCGTGCCCTGGGTGGCCACCAGCGTGAAACCGCTGCGTGACAGCCGTTGCGCGACACCGACCGCCCGCGGCTTGTCCATGTCGCCGGTCGAGATGACCGCAATGCCCCCGGCGGGAAGTGCGACGCCTGCGCCGCGTTGGGCCTTGGCGAACGCCTCGCCGAAGCTCCCGCCCACGCCCATGACCTCGCCGGTCGCGCGCATCTCGGGACCGAGCGTCGGGTCGGTCAGCGGGAATCGGGCGAACGGCAGCACCGCCTCCTTGACCGCGACGTGGCGTGCGATCCGCTCGAGCGGCAGACCCAGGTCGGCAATCTGTGCGCCGAGCATCAACCGCACCGCGTGGTGGACGAGCGGCATGCCGGTCGCCTTGGCGACGAACGGAACGGTCCGCGACGCACGGGGATTGGCCTCGATGACGAAGAGCTCACCGTCCTGCAGTGCGAACTGCACGTTGACCAGGCCGACGGCACCCAGCCGGACCGCGATCTGCGCCGTCTGTTCCTCGATCTGCCGGAGCACGCCGGGACCGGTCTCCTGCGGCGGGGTCACGCAGGCGGAGTCGCCGGAGTGAACGCCTGCCGCCTCGACGTGCTCCAAAATCGCGCCCACGTGGCACGACGCACCGTCGCAGAGGGCATCGACGTCAAGCTCAATCGCGTCTTCGAGGAAGCGGTCGACGAGCACCGGCCACGTCGGCGACTCGGCTGCGAGGTATGCGGCGAGTTCGTCCTGGTTGAAGACGATGGCCATCGCGCGCCCGCCCAGCACGTATGAGGGCCGGACGAGCACCGGGAAGCCGATGGACTCGGCCACGCGTACGGCACCGTCCGGCGTATGAGCAATCCCCCACGGTGGGGCGCGCAACCCGAGGTCGGCAAGGACGGCGCCGAACCGCTCACGATCCTCGGCGAGGTCGATTGCATCGGCGGGCGTGCCGAGCAGCGGCACCCCCTCAGCTTCGAGCACGGATGCCATCCGCAGCGGCGTCTGCCCGCCGAGTTGGGTGATGACGCCGAGTGGGCGCTCGCGCGCACAGATGTCCAGGACCGTGTCCAGCGTCACCGGCTCGAGGTAAAGCCGGTCGCTCACGCCATGATCGGTCGAGACCGTCTCGGGGTTGCAGTTGACCATGACGGCGGCATAGCCCAGCTCACGCACGGCCTGCGCCGCATGAACGCAGCAGTAGTCGAACTCAACCCCTTGCCCAATGCGATTCGGGCCGGATCCCAGAACGATGATCGACGGTCGCGCATCAGTGAGCGCCTCGCCGGCGGTTGCGAACCCACTGTAGAAGTAGGGCGTCTCGGCTGCGAACTCTCCGGCGCACGTGTCGACGGAGTGATACGTCGGCGTGACCCCGAGGGCCCGCCGCCGCCGCCCCACGTCCAGATCGGACGATCCGGTCACCTCTGCGATATCACGGTCGGTGAGTCCGGCCCGACGCGCGGCCAGCAGATCGTCTGCGACGAGCCCGTCGAGCGGCCCCCCGATCGTTGCGCGGGCCTGCGCGAGCTGCGTGATCTCTCCACAAAACCACGGATGGACGGCGGTGACGTCCGACAGCGCCTGCCCGTCGACACCCTGTGTGGCGGCCCACATCATCACGTCCCACCGATCCCATGACGGCGCGCGCAGCCGCTCGAGTGCGTCCGCGATCGATACCGGCACCGGCGTGGGGCTGTCAAGCTCACGCCCTGACATCGCCTTGCCGTAGGCCTCCGCGAACGTCCGGCCCAGGGCCAGCACCTCGCCGACGCTCTGCATGTACGTCGACAGCACCCCGCTGGAGCCGGGGAGCTTCTCGAACGCGAACCGGGGGACTTTGACCGCGACGTAGTCAAGCGCGGGTTCGAAGCTGGCCGGCGTCACGCCCGTCACCTCGTTGGGCAGCTCGTCCAGCGTGTACCCCACCGCCAGGCGGGCCGCGACCCGCGCGATCGGAAATCCGGTGGCCTTGGATGCCAGTGCGGAGCTGCGCGAGACGCGCGGGTTCATCTCGATGACCGCCAGATCCCCGGTCGCGCGATCCAGGGCGAACTGGACGTTGGAGCCACCGGTCTCGACGCCGACGGCGCGGATGACGGCCAGCGCGACGTCACGCATCCGCTGCAACTCGAGGTCGCTCAGCGTCATTGCCGGGGCGACCGTGACCGAGTCGCCGGTGTGGACGCCCATCGGATCGAGGTTCTCGATCGCGCAGACGACGATCGCGTTGTCGGCCCGGTCGCGGACGACCTCGAGTTCGAACTCGCCCCAGCCGATCACCGATCGCTCGATCAGGACCTGACCAATCGGGCTCGCCGCGAGCGCGTCCGCCACGGCCCGCTCCAAGCGGTCGGGCGTCGCGACGACCCCGCCGCCTTCGCCGCCCATCGTGAACGCCGGGCGCAGGATCAAGGGATACCCGAGTTCGGCCGCGGCGTCACGCGCCCCCACGTGATCTTCGACGGTGCGTGCGGCCAGGATCGGCAGGCCTGCGGCACGCATCGTCATCGCGAAGGCCTGGCGATCCTCTGCGCGGTGGATCGCTTCGGCGTTGGCGCCGATCAACTCCACGCCGTACTGGGCCAGTACGCCCTGCTGGTGCAGTTCCATCGCCAGGTTGAGTGCGGTCTGCCCGCCCAATGTCGGCAGGAGCGCATCCGGTCGCTCGGTCGCGATGACCGCGGCGACGGTCTCGATATCCAAAGGTTCGATATAGGTGCGGTCGGCGACACCGGGGTCGGTCATGATCGTCGCGGGGTTCGAGTTGACCAGGACGACGCGATACCCCTCTGCGCGCAGGGCCTGGCAGGCCTGGGTGCCGGAGTAGTCGAACTCCCCGGCCTGGCCGATCACGATCGGTCCGCTCCCGAGGACCAGGATCGTCGAGAGATCCGTGCGGCGGGGCACTACCGAACCTCGGCGACGAAGCGGTCGAACAGATATCCGGCGTCGTGTGGGCCGGGTCGCGCCTCGGGGTGGTACTGGACCGACCAGGCACGCAGCTCGGGTGCGGCGATCCCCTCGACGCTCCCGTCGAACAGGCTTGTGCGGGTCACGACGATCCCGTCGGGCAGCGCATCGGCGACCACCGCGTACCCGTGGTTCTGCACCGTGATCTCGACGCCGCCGTCCTCGGACCTGCGCACCGGGTGGTTGGCCCCGCGGTGGCCAAACAGGAGCTTCTCCGTCTCAAGTCCGAGCGCGCGGGCCAGAAGCTGGTGCCCCATACAGATCCCGAACACGGGGACCGTGCCGAGGACCCCGCGGAGGGCATCGATGACGCTGGTGGCTGCGGCGGGATCGCCCGGGCCGTTGGAGGCGAACACCGCGTCCGGCTCCATGGCGAGGATCGCCTCGGCGCTCGTGCCGGCCGGGACGATGTCGAGCCGGCATCCCGCGTCGGCAAGACGGGTTGCGATGCTGGTTTTCATCCCGCAGTCGATGGCGACGATACGGGGCCCTTCGGTGCCCAGGCTGCGCGACGCTCCAGCCGCGTGCGTCACGAGGTCGCGCCCGTCCAGTACGGGGTGGGCGCGGACGCGATCGATCAGCTCGTCGGGGGTGATCTGGGTCGAGACCCCGCCGCGCATCGCCCCCCGATCACGCAGGTGGGTGACGAGGCGACGGGTGTCGATCTGGTCGACGGCGATCACATTGCGCTCGCGAAGCCAGCTGGACCATCCCTGATCCCCGGCCGATCCGGAACGGTCTCCTGCCGACGCCATGATGATCGCCTGCGGGTGGACGCGGTCGCTCTCGTCAAACCCGGGGCCCGCGCCGTAGTTGCCGATCATCGGCGCCGCGAAACACAGGATCTGCCCGATGTAGGAGGGGTCGGTGGCGGCCTCCTGGTACCCGCTCATGGCCGTGGTGAAGACCATCTCCCCCAGCGACGTCCCGGGTGCGCCAACGCTGCGGCCGTGGAGCACGAGACCATCCTCCAAGGCGACGACGGCGGGTAGATGACCGTCGAAGAGCGACCCGCCGGAGACGGCGGGTGGTCGATGTTCCATGTCACCCATATCAGCGAACGAGCTTCGAGATCGCCTTGAACTCGTCGCCGCCTGCCTGCTCGAGTATCTCGAACAGCGCCATCTCTGCGCTTGTGGACCGGGCACCGGCTGCCAGCATCTTGTGGAGCCCGATCCGCCGGTTGGCCGGCGCGCGCGAAGAGACCGCATCTTCGGCGACGTGGACGTCGTAGCCGTGCTCCAGGAGGTCGTGCACGGTCTGGTTGACGCAGACGTGGGTCTCGATGCCGCAGACCACCCAACTGCTGCAGCGGGCCCGCCTCAGTGCCGTCTCGAAGCCCTCGACCCCGCATGCGCTGAACCGCACCTTCTCGACCCGATCCGTGAATGCCGGGAGTCGTTCCTCGACCTCGGCGACCGTGTGTCCCAGCCCCTTGGGGTACTGCTCGCTGACCAGCACCGGCCGGCCGAGGATGCCGAATCCCTCCGCAAGGATGCCCACGTTGCGGGCCATCTCGTCGAAGTCGTCGATCACCGTGCGAAACCCCTCCTGGACGTCGACCACGATCAAGCCGGTCGTGTCCCGCCGAAGGAGGCTCTCGTGTCGCGTCACATCCGCCATGCGATCTGCCCTCCCGCGATGGTCATCAGCACACGCCCGATGAGTTCGTCACCGAGGAACGCCGAGTTTGTGGACTTGCTTTGGAACCCGCGTTCACCGACGCGCTCGGCCGCGTTCAGGTCGATCAGCGCGACGTCGGCCGTGGCGCCGTCGACCAGCGTTGGCACCGGCAGCCCGAGCGTGGTCGCCGGATCGCTGCTCATGCGCTGCACAAGCAGTTCGAGCGGCACCAAGCCAGGCAGGACGAGGTGCGTGTAACACGAGGCGAACGCCGTCTCTAACCCGGTCACGCCGAACGGGGCGTCCTCGAACGGCGATTCCTTCTCCTGCGGCGCGTGGGGCGCGTGGTCGGTGGCCACGCAGTCGAGCGTCCCGTCCAGCAGCCCTTCGATCAGGGCCTGGCGGTCCTCCTCGGAGCGAAGCGGCGGGTTCATCTTGTGTTTGGCAGCGTCCAGGTCGAGCACCGATGCGTCCGTCAGCGTCAGGTGATGCGGGGTCACCTCGGCAGTGATGCGGATACCCTGCGCTTTTGCGAAACGGATAACCTCGACCGTCTTGCATGCAGAGACGTGACAGATGTGGATGTGAGCGTCCTCATAGGCGGCCAGCGCGGCGTCGCGCGCCACTTGCACGCTCTCGGATACGTCGGGGATGCCCTTCATGCCGAGGCGGGTCGAGATGAGCCCCTCGTGCATGACGCCACCCGCCGACAGGTCGGCGTCTTCCTCGTGGAGCACGAGTGGCAGGCCGGTGACCTGCTGGTACTGGTAGGCCCGACGCAGCACCTCGGCGTTTGCGACCGGTCGGCCGTCGTCGCTGAAGCCCGCCGCGCCGAGATCGGCCAGTTCACCCTGTTCGCTCAGCGTCCGGCCCGCTTGTCCGACCGTGATAGCCGCATAAAACCCGACCCGGACGACGGATTCGCGTGCCCCGAGTTCGAGCAGCGAACCCAGGATCGCCGCGTTGTCCGTGACGGGCGTCGTGTTGGGCATCCCGAGGACGGTGACGAACCCGCCCGCCGCCGCCGCCCTGCTGCCCGACGCGATGTCCTCGGTGTCCTCCCTGCCCGGCGTGCGCAGATGGATATGGGGATCGACGAAGCCCGGTGTCGCAAGGAGACCTGTGCCGTCGATCCGCTCCAGACCGTCGGGATCTCGACCGATGCGACCGTCACGGATGACGAGGTCGCCGACCCGATCGATCCCCGCAGCGGGGTCGAGCATCCGCACGCCGGTGATGACCAGTGATGCCGGATCGCCGGGGCGCTGGACAAGCCTGACGCCGCTCACGCGGCCACCACATTTGCCAGCTCAACGGCCTCGGGGACCGCAACCGGCTCTGCCAGGAGGTCATACAGGATCGCCATCCGCACGACCAGGCCGTTGGCGGCCTGGCGTTCGATGAGCGTCGCCGGGTCGTCGGCGAGGGCGCCGGTCAGCTCGACTCCGCGGTTGATGGGCCCCGCGTGCATGACGCGCTGGCCGGGGCGCAGCCGTTCGTGGCTAACGCCGAAGCGTGCCGCATACTCGCGCAGGCTCGGTACGAACCCGCCGTCACCCATCCGCTCGTGCTGCATGCGAAGGACATAGACGACGTCCGCGTCGGCGATGTCGCGGATGTCGCATGATGTCTGAACTCCCAGGGCCTCCGCCGCCCGCCAGGGCAGCAGGGTCGGCGGTCCCACCACCGTGACGCGGGCACCCATGGTCGTGAATCCCACGATGTCCGAACGCGCGACCCGGGAGTGTGTGACGTCGCCGACGACCGCGATGTGCAGCCCGTCGAGGGGCCCGACCTCACGCTCGATCGTGTAGAGGTCGAGCAGGGCTTGGCTGGGGTGTTCGTGCTTGCCGTCTCCGGCGTTCAGCACCGCTGCGTCGGTGAACCGAGCCGCCAAGTGGCATGCGCCGACCCCGCCGTGGCGGATGACGAACACGTCGGGTCCATAGGCGTTGAGCGTCAGGATCGTGTCCTTCAGGCTCTCGCCCTTCTCCATGCTCGAACCTGCGCCCTTGATCGACACCACATCGGCCGACAGCCGTTTGGCCGCCAGCTCGAACGACGTAGACGTGCGCGTCGAGGCTTCGAAGAACAGGTTGATGACCGTCCGGCCGCGCAGGGTGGGCACCTTCTTGTTGTCGCGACCCATGACCTCGGTAAACCTGTTGGCGGTCCTGAGGATGCGCGCGATGGCGTCGCGGTCCAGGTCGGACATGGAAAGGAGTGATCTGCGCGCCATCATGCGTCCCCGGTCTCGAGCAGGATCTCGTCAGTTCCGTCGATCTCGTTCATGTGTACCGTGATGCGTTCACCTCGGGCTGTCGGCAGGTTCTTGCCGACGTAGTCCGGCCGGATGGGAAGCTCGCGGTGACCCCGATCGACGAGGACCGCCAACTGCACCACCGGCGGGCGTCCGTAGTCGAAGAGCGCGTCGATCGCGGCCCGGATGGTCCGTCCGGTGTAAAGGACGTCGTCGACCAGCAGTACCGTGTGGTGCGAGATGTCGAAGTCCAGGATGGTCTCACCGACGACCGGCACGGCGTGTCGACGGCCCTCGCCAACCCCGACGTCGTCGCGGTAGAGGGCGATGTCGATGCTGCCGAGCGGCGGTGTGTCACCCGTGAACTCGCCGATCAGCGCGGCCAGTCGTGCGGCGAGCGGAACGCCGTTGGTGTGGATTCCCACGATCGCGAGCGGGCGCTCGGCGCCTGCGTGACGCTCCACGACCTCGTGTGCGATTCGCGCGACCGTGCGCTTGAGATGGTCGGCATCGACCAGAACCCTGGCGGCCACATCACACCTCCGCGACAGGCGAGCGCGGGTACGTACGGGTGTGCGTCATTGGTGTTGCTCCCTTCCGGCCTCACAGGGCCGCGTTAAAGGTCGACGATGCAGACCGTAGCAGTTGGGTGAGATGCCACGAGGTCGGTTGCGATCGACGGAAAATCGCAACTCCCCGCTCGTACCGGCAGTTCGGCACGCGCTCGTGTCCTGAGTCAGACGTTCGGTGAGTGTTTCGGCGAGCGAAACCGAGCGAGGCAATGACGCAGGAAACCCGCATATCGGTCTCTCTTCGGGTGCCGAGGACGCCGCATCGCGACGGTCGCAGCCGTCGAACAATCAGCGAACGTCTGACTCAGGACACTCGGCCACCTGGGCTCCTCGCCGCGATCTGTGCCGCATATGCCGACGCCGCGCGCGCACTGAGCGGTCCGGGCCGGTCTCGCGGGTCCCTGGTCGCGCCGGCGGACACAATCGGCCCGATGCCAGGCATCGCCGGCAGAGCCCAACGTATGCTCGATGTCGGTGGCAAACGAACGGAGGACCGATGAGGGCGACGCTTCTGGAGTCGGTGTTCCCCACCCACACAAACCCGCAGGGCACGTTGTTCGGCGGCCAGCTGGTGGCGTGGATGGACAAGACCGCGGGTATCGCCGCGATGCGTCACGCCAAGCAAACGGTGGTGACGGCGGCCATCGAGAACATCTCGTTCAAGATCCCGATCTTCGTCGGTGACCTCGTCGAGCTGCGGGGAAAGGTCGTCTCCGTCGGGCGCACCAGCATGGTCGTGGAGGTCGAGGTCTACCGGGAGGACCCCCTCAGCACGGGCCGCGAACTCTGCACGATCGGCCGGTTCACCATGATCGCCCTCGACGCCGATCGCACGCCCACGCCCGTCCCCCCGCTCGACCCGGCCAAGGTCGCCGAGCCAGACGATTGACCTTCCCCGTTACTTCGGCTCGACCTTGAGAGCGACGGTCTGGGTGACGATCGCGCCGTCGCGGATCACAAACGTGTCGGTGGCCAGCACGACCCGAGCGGTCGCGCAATCGGCGTGCCACAAGACGTAGGCGACCTCGCCCTCCACGTGCTCCATGTCCTTGGTGAACTCGTAGGTGCCTGGCGCAAACATGCCGCCGAAAAGGCGCGTGTACACCGTCCGGATCTCGTCCCGTCCACGGGCGATGCCGTTGGGCGAGATGAACACCGACGTATCGGTGTAGTCCTCCATCGTCTCCTCGAGATCGCCGGCGAGAAACGCCGTCAGGTGATGATCGACAACCTGCTTCGTGCTCATGAGCGCTCCTGGGTCTGGTGGTGGTCGATCGTGACTCTACGAGACATCCGGCGGCGCATCCTGGGGGCGGGCGTGGGTGACGCCATCTCCGTCGGCCCGGTGCAGGATCGGCTCGCCACGCTCACGGAACGGCAACTCGATCTGATCGAAGTCGCGAGGAACGACGACGTTCGGGAAAACCGATTCGGCTTCAGCGCGGATCTCGCGCGGCATGCATCGGCTGGACAGGTGCGTCAACGCCAAGAGCTGCAGGTCGGCTCCGCGGGCGAGCATCGCCGCTTCACGGGCTGTCGTGTGTCGCGTGTCGCGTGCACGGGCGAGGTCATCATGCAGGAACGTCGCTTCGTGGACCAGCAGGTCTGCGCCGGCAGCCACCCCCTCAGTCGAGGCGCACGGGCGGGTGTCGCCCGAGATCACCACACGTCGGCCGCTTCGGGGAGGCCCCAGCACCTGGCTCGGCGACACCTCGTGAGCGTCGTCGAGCGTGATGGTCTCGCCGTGCTGCAGCCGACCGAACAGTGGTCCGGCCGGAATCCCCAGCGCACGGGCGGCGTCCACGTCGAATGCGCCTGGCCGAGGATCCTCGATCAGGGCGTATCCGAGCGACGGAACGCCATGGTCTGTGTGGAAGGCCTCGATCCGCGCCCCGTCGCTCTCGTGGACGACTCCCGCGGAAATCTCGTCGATGGAAAGCGGATATGGCGCGCGACCGATGATCGGACCCAGCCGGTCGACGAGCTCCCGCAGCCCCCTGGGCCCGACCACGCGTAGCGGACGCTCCCTTCCGCGCAGCCCAAACGTCTTGACCAGCCCGGGCAGGCCAAGAAAATGGTCACCGTGTAAATGGGTGAGAAGAATCAGATCGACATCGACGAGACCAAGCCCCGACCGCAGGAACTGCCGCTGGGTGCCCTCGCCGCAATCGAACAACCACCGCTCCCCACCGCGGGCCATCAGGGTCGCGGCGGTGCCGCGCCCGCGCGTCGGCACTGACGCGGCAGTGCCCAGAAATGTGACGACGAGATCCACGGGGGGGAACCTATACGCCGCATTCACCACGGCACTTGGTCGGCCTGCTCGCGGCCTACGGGCCACTCAGACGCTGACTGCGGCTCGGTATACGCCGCATTCACCACGGCACTTGGTCGACCTGCTCGCGGCCTACGGGCCACTCAGACGCTGACTGCGGCTCGGTATACGCCGCATTCACCACGGCACTTGGTCGACCTGCTCGCGGCCCGCGGGCCACTCAGACGCTGACTGCGGCGAGGTATACGCCCGCTGGAGACGGCACTTGGGCGGCCTACCGTGACGATCGCCGGTCGTGCGGTCCTGATGCGGCAGGACTTTCGGCTCGGGTGAGCTGACCAGACCACCAAGCGCATTCGGGGCAACGCCGCGTCGGGCCAATTCCGCCTGGTCGTCTGGACACCCTGGTAACCGATCGCTTGACCGGCACGAGCGTTGCCGTCAGAACGAATCACCGAACGCGTCGTCAGAGCACATCCGGCGACGTTCCGGGGTCGTCGTATCCAAAACGACCTGGACGGTCGCGGTCAGCCCTCGCGCGATCGCAGGGCTGGTGTTCGGACGCACACGTCCCTGACGCGCTGGATCAGCGTCGAATGAGCTCTGGCGACAGCGCCCCGCGAGTTCGTCGACGGCGATGAACGCGATATCGGGGGCGTCACCGGCGCGCAACGCCAACTCGACCATGCTGTGACGCGGTTGTCGACGCCGGTCGGTCGCGCTTCCGGGGTTGAGGATGAAGAACCCGTCGTCCGCGACCTGGTGCAGAGGAATGTGCGAGTGGCCGAACACCACGCCGCGCGCGTCGGGGAACGTGCGTCGCATCCGTTCCAGTCGGCCGGCCTCGGGCCCGCCGTTGTGGACGACTATCAGCGCAAGGTCCGGTAGTTCGACCCGCGCTGTCGGCGGCAGGGCCCGACGCACGGCGTCGTCATCTGCATTTCCGTGGACGGCGACGACCGGTGGACCCAGGCCGCGGAGCATCGTCAGTGTTTGCAGATCCGCCAGATCACCAGCGTGGATCACAATGTCCGCCCGGTTGATCACGTGCAGGCACGCCACGGGGAGCACCGAGCCCCGACCCGGGAAGTGCGTGTCGCTCAGGATCGCAATCCTCACCCTGAGTGGTCCTCGTCGTACATACGGGCACGTTTCCCGAGCGAAAACGGAGCCAGGGGAGGACGCAGTGTCCCGCCGCTATCGGTCGCCACAACGGTGGGACCGAGGACAATGCCTGGCGACCGCTTGCAGCCGGGAAACGCGGTCGTATTTGCGAGGAGGACCACTCAGTCGGACTCTGTGGGCAGATCCACGATGGGTCCGAGGCCGAGCGCACGGCGTGTCTCAATGAGAATGACGCGGTAGTAGCCCGCAGCGTCGCGTGCTTCGTCCGCGCTGGGGCGTCCCGCCGCTGCGCCGACACGAGCTGAGACGATCTGTCC
>JANMDV010000238.1:0-3628 GCA_031376485.1 Actinomycetota bacterium | reverse complement strand
TCACGGCTCTTCTCGGCGGCATCGGCCTCGTTCCCTGACGCCAGCGCACTCGCCACGCAATGGGTGACGTGATCTTCGAGGATCTGGAACGCGAGGCTCTCGAGGGCGGTGTTGGCGGCGGCGATCTGGGTCAGGATGTCGATGCAGTATCGATCCTCCTCGACCATCCGCTCGACACCGCGAACCTGGCCTTCGATCCGATGCAGCCGTTTGATCAGCGCCGCCTTGTTCTTGGTGTAACCGTGGATATGGGTGGGTATCTCGCTCATGCCGCTATCCCCTGGCGGACGCTGCGAAATCGTCTCAGACGCAGGCTGTTGGCGAGAACGAACAGGCTCGAGGCGGCCATCGCCGCAGAAGCGACGATCGGGCTGAGCAGCCCAGCGACGGCGAGCGGGATTGCGGCGACGTTGTAGGCGAACGCCCAGAAGAGATTGCCTTTGATCGTGCGCAGAGTTCGGCGCGCGAGCCGGATGGCGTCCACGGCGGCCCGCAGATCCCCCGATACGAGCGTCAGGTCCGATGCCTCGATGGCCACGTCGGTGCCGGTGCCGATGGACAGCCCCAGGTCCGCCTGCGCAAGCGCCGGTGCGTCGTTGACGCCGTCACCGACCATGGCCACGACCGCGCCGCGATCCTGGAGACGCCTGACCTCGGCGACCTTGTCCTGAGGCAACACTCCGGCGAGCACGCGCTCGATGCCGACCTCGTCGGCGACGCGCCGGGCGGTCAGCTCATTGTCACCGGTCAGAAGCAGCGGGGTCAGGCCGAGGTCCTTGAGCCGGCCGATCGCCTCGGCGCTCGTCGGCTTGACGGTGTCGCGGACGGCCACAGTCGCGCGCGCCTGCCCATCCCAGGAGACGGTGATGGCGCCGTCACGGCGACCAACCTCGACTTCGTGGTTGTCGACGATGCCGCGGACACCCAGGCCGGGCAGGTTGCGAAAGTCCGTGACCTTTGGCAGGACACCCAGTTCCCGGCGGGCGGCCGCGGCGATCGCCTGGGCGATCGGATGCTCCGACGCCGACTCGACCGCGCCACCCAGCCGGAGCACGTCGGCCCGTGTCGACCCGTTCAACAGCACGACCTCAGCGAGGTCCATCTTGCCCTCGGTGATCGTGCCGGTCTTGTCCAGGACGATCGTGTCGACCCGTCGGGTCTGCTCCAGAATCCAGGGGCCCTTGATCAGGATCCCCAGCTGGGCGCCGCGACCGGTGCCGACCATCAGCGCAGTTGGTGTCGCAAGACCCAAAGCGCATGGGCACGCGATGATCAACACGGCGACGGCGGCCGTAAAGGCGGAGGTGGCGCCGGCGCCCGACGCCAGCCACCCGACCAGCGTGGCCAGTGCGATCACCATCACGATGGGGACGAAGATCGCCGAGACCCGATCCGCGAGGCGCTGCACGGGGGCCTTGCCCGACTGTGCGGCCTCGACCAGACGGGCGATCTGCGCGAGGGCCGTGTCTGCGCCGACCCGCGTCGCCCTGACGATCAGGCGGCCGTAGGTGTTGATCGTGGCCCCGGCGACATCCGAGCCGGGCCCGACCTCGACCGGGAGCGACTCACCGGTCAGCATCGACTGGTCGATCGCCGACACACCCTCCGCGACAATGCCGTCGGTGGCGATCTTGTCGCCGGGCCGGACGACGACCATGTCGCCGACCCGAAGCTCGACGGCGGGGACGAGGACCTCGTGTCCGCCGTGAAGGACGCGCGCCTCCTTGGCACCCAACTCCAAGAGCTTGCGGATCGCGTCGGACGAGCGGCTCTTGGCGCGGGCTTCAAGCGCGCGCCCCAGCAGGATCAGCGTGGTGATGACGGCAGCTACCTCGAAGTAGGTGTCGGTGGCGAGATCACCGACGAGCACGACCGTCGACCAGAGCCATGCGGCGAGCGTGCCCATCGAGATCAGCGTGTCCATCGTCGCCGCGGCGTGGCGGGCGTTCTTCCAAGCGGCGCGATGGAAACCGGCGCCGGAGTAGGCGACAACCGGAGTCGCGAAGGCGAGCGCGAACCACTCCCAGCCGGCGAACTGCAACGGCGGCACCATCGCCAAAAGCGCGACTGGCGCCGACAACACGATCGCTACGACCAACCGACGGCGAAGCGCGCTGCCGGGCGCGTCGTGGTGATGGCGTTCAGAGTCCTCGCGACCGTCGCTCGCGTCCACGGCAATGGCCGATCGGGCGTGGTAGCCCGCGGCCTCGACCGCATCGACAAGCTGATCGACGGTCACCGACGGATCGCAGTGAACGGTCGCCCGCTCGGTCGCGAGGTTGACCGACGCTTCAACGCCCTCGAGCGCGTTGAGCCGCTTCTCGACCCGGGCTGCGCAGGATGCGCACGTCATGCCGTCGAGTTCGAGGTGCAGTTCTGTTGCCTGCCGACTTTGAGTCGTGTTCATTCGTCCTCCGTTTCCATCCCCGATGGTATACCCCATGTGGGTATATTGCCAGGAGTCGGAAGGGCGGTCGTACGACAAATGTCTGGGTGCTGCCGCGTAATCCTGACGACCGTCAGACGTTCGTTCTTGTAAGCCGACGAACCGGTAGCTTCGAAGCACCGAGCATCTGACCAGCAGGGAAACATCATGATCGGCCACAGCGGCAGCAGGCCAGTGTCCACAAAACGGCGGACCCCGGCCGCCCCTGGAGGACGTCGGTGGCGATCGTGGCCGAAGCTATTGGCGGTGTTCTTGTTCTGCGGCTTGGTCGTCGGAGGACCGTTGGCGGCCGCCCCACCGGCTGCACCCACGCTGTCGGGGCCCGCGGACGGCGCGAGCGTCACCATCCCGGTGACGATCACCTGGTCGGCTGCCGACCCGGCAGGGGTGGGCGGATACAACTGGGAGGTCAGCCTGACATCGGGCTTCGCGTCCGTGATCGAGAGGAACCCCGTGCTGCTGGTGGGCGCGGCCACCACCCAGGACGTCGTCAGCGGTCTGCCGAACGGCACGTACTTCTGGCGCGTCCAGGCGGTGAGCCGCGACCTCGAGCCGGGAGCGTGGTCGTCGCCTCGAAGCTTCGTCGTCACGGGGGCCGGTGCCGGAGTGCCCGGCTCGGCCACCCTCGACCCGCCGCAGAACGCGACCCGGTTCCATTCGTGGGAGACGATCACCTTGACGTGGAGCGCCGTGCCCGGGGCAGTGGACTACATCCTCCAGGAATCGACCGACCCGACGTTCCCCACAGACACGAGGGTGCGGCAGGTCAACATCCCAGGGCCGACCGAGCGAATCTCGTTCAACCCCAGTATCCAGGGCAACTTCAAGGCACGTGTCATCGCCGTGGGCGCGGACGGCCTGATGGGAGCGCCGTCGAACCTCGTTGACTTCAGCGTCCTCGACAGCAACCCGTTTCCGTCGCCGCCGACATTGCTGGGGCCGATCAGCGGCGCGACATCTCAGTTGCCGTTGAGCCTCTCCTGGACCCATGTACCCAATCACCAGGATCTGGGCTACCAAATCCAGATCGCCACCAACTCGTCGTTCACGACGATCGAGTCGGTGTACCAGGTCACCGAGAATCAGAAGATCGTGCCGACACTCACGACGGGCACCAAGTTCTGGCGGGTGCGCTCACAGCACGGCTATATCGGCGCCACCGAGGCCTACACCGCCTGGTCG
>JANMDV010000219.1:0-4348 GCA_031376485.1 Actinomycetota bacterium | reverse complement strand
CCGGCGGCCGCGGTCGGGATGCAGCAAGCCGCCTCACAGCTCTTCCCCGTAGGCCGCGCCCTGGTCGAGGCAGACGACTTCGCGCCGACCGTCAGGCCAACGGATTGAACTCACCAAAAGGCATATGATCCGCGCCGGACCTGGCGCACACGTCGGGCCGACGACCCAAGGAGAGACGCCATGCCCACCGTGATCGCGCACCACGACGTGACGGACAAGGATCATTGGCTTGCCTCCCCGAAGCGCGAAGAGGTCTTCGGACCGCTGGGCGTCACCAACATCCGGACCTTCGTCGACCCGCAGAACCCGACCCGGGTGGCCGTGCTCATGGACGTCGCCGACATGGATGTCGTCATGGGGGCGATGCGGACCGAGGCGATGGCCGCAGCGATGGAGTACGACGGCGTCGTGGCCGACAGCGTGGTGATTCTCGTCGAGGCATAGGAGCGCCGCGTCGGGATGCGAGAGGTGAACCTTCGGTTCGCCGCAACGACTTGCGAGGCGGACAACTTCGCGCCGACTGTCAGTCCAACGAAGTGAGCGCGGCGCCGTGCTCGATAGCTATCCCCGCGCGGCGCGCGGCGACAGGATCCCGGCCCGAGTGCTCACGGTGCTCCAACGGTGGTCGAATGTTCACACGACATCGGCGATCGAACTCGAGCTGTAGCGATGGTCATGAATAAGCACTGTATTGCAGTGCATATCAATGACCAGATGCGTCAGAGCCGCCCATCGATACGGATTTTGCTACCCCACGGGGGTTGCAAAGTCTGCGTCGATGCCATCCGGCTTGATGGTCATGGATAAGCACGGTATTATAGTGCAAATGCGTGACCAAACTGACTGGGAGATGCTCGGCCGGATTGCGGAAGGACAGGCGGGCTACGTCACGCCCGCCCAGGCCCGCACTGCCGGCTTCCATCGAAACACCCTTCTCCACCATGCCCGAGAGCAAGGGCGTCTTGAGAAGACGGCACGCGGCCTCTATCGCCTTCGCTTCTATCCCCGCTCGCAGTTCGAGCCGATCGCAGCTGCCTGGGTACAGACCGACCCCGAGCGGGCGGTCGTCTCCCACGAAAGCGCGCTGGAGCTCCACGGGCTCTCGGACGTTGCGCCCTCCGCTGTTCACCTCACCCTCCCACGAGACCAACGTTGGCGACGACCCGCCACGGGAATGCGCTTCCACCTTCCCCGCCACCCCCTCACGCGGCAGGAAGTAAGGCGCATCCATGGGCTGCCCACGACGACACCGGAGCGGACGATCATCGACGTCCTGGAATCGGGGACACAACCCGAGCAGGTGGAGCAAGCGGTCAGGGAAGCACTCACACGTAGGCTTACCACCAAAGCCCGCCTTCGGACTGCGTCGGCAGAACGATCCGCCGCGACCCGCAGAGCGCTCGAACGGCTCATCGCTTCGTCGTGACCACCTACCGCACCGGAGTCGAGTTCCGAGCAGCCCTCGAAGCGCGCCTCAACAACGCGGCGCGCGAAGGCGGACGCCCAGTTGGACGCGCGCGGAAGCTCGTAGCGTTTGGCTGCCTCCTCGCCCGCCTCCAGCGGACCGCAGCCGGGCAGTGGATTCTCAAAGGCGGTTTCGCGCTCGAGCTTCGTCTGTCCGACCAGGCGCGCGCGACCCGGGACATCGACCTGGATTGGAAGCTCTCGATCGACGAGGCGGCCGAGGCGATGATCGCCGCGGCGACCCTCGATCTGGGCGACTACTTCGAATTCCAGATCGAGCAGACCGGCGAGGTCCACGTGGGAGTCGGGCGCGGCGTCCGATTCCGCGCCGACGCCTACCTCGGCGGTCGCCTCTTCGAGCAGCTCGTGATCGACATCGGGTTCGTTTCGACCCTCCCGAACGCACCGGACCAACTCGATGTGCCGAACCTCCTTGAGTTCGCGGAGATCCCGGGGACACGGGTCCCCGCCGCTCCGCTCGAGCAGCACCTTGCCGAGAAGCTCCACGCCTACTCGCGACGCTACGGCGTCGGGCACGAAAGCTCGCGACCGAAGGACCTCATCGACATGGTCCTCATCAGCAATCTGCGACATTCGATCCGAAGCTGCTGGGCCGAACTATCGCCGATCTCTTTGCAGAGCGGGCGACGCACGCTGTGCCCGCGGCGGTGCCGCCACCTCCGGCCGACTGGTCACGCCCCTACCGCACCCTCGCGATCGAAGTCGGGATCGATCCTGATCCCGGAGTCGGTCACGCACAGGTCGCAGCCCTCCTGGATCCGATCATCTCCCTCGCGCAACGGGTTCGAGACGACGGAGAGACCCCGTGAGTTCCAGCCGGCAGAACCGGCTTCGGGCGTTGAGCCTGACCGTTCTCGAGGCGGCCCAAATGTTCGTCGGACCGTGGCGGAAGTCGGCGCGGCTGGCCGAAGTCGTACTCGATCGGCTCGACGCGCTGAGAGACGACGAGATGCTCTTCCTCGAAGCCCGCATCCGATCCTGGGCCGACTGCTGGATGACTGACCGGCAACGCCAGTCAACATCGAGCCGAAACTGCTTGACCACCGCAATCCCTCCGTCGTGAGGTGAACTCCGTTCACCTCGGGGTGCCAGGCTGTGAGGGTGGGGTAGCCGGCCTTACCTTGCAGCGATCGGACCCACCCTGTTCGAGGCCCGCTACGGCTTCAAGGGCGGTTGACTCGGGTCAAGCAGATTTCGGTTGTGAAGGTCGGCGTAAAGCGGAGTGGATTTCGGGTGGTGGCCCCAGGCGTGGTCGCCTGAGCCGTCGCCGGCGTATCCGAGTAGCTGCTGCTGGACCGGTGTGAGGTCGCCGAACCACGGTTCGTTTGGCAGCCCGGCGATCTCGTCGCGGATGACGACCCACCGGTAGGTGTAGCTGAAGAACACGACTTTGCGGGTCACGTCTGAATGGTTGTCCGAGCGGGCGTGCCAGAGGCGACGATCGAAAAGCAGCACGTCACCCGGGTTGGCTGTCATCTGGAGTGCATCGACTGGCGGAGGCCATTCGACATCGCGTCGTGGCGGTCCCGGCAGCCAGTTGGTCGTGTGACTGCCCGGCACCACGACAAAGTTGCCGCGGCCCGGCTTGGAGACGTCCGAGAGCCAGAACGCAAGCTTCACCGACATCCGCGGCCGGGGGTCGCCCTCGATCTCACGATTCTGCCTACCGCCGTCCTGGTGCCAATGCCACCGGAACGGTTTGGGCTCCGGGACCTTCGGGTGCACGTCGATGTGCGAGTGGTACACGTGGACGTTCCAACCCAGTAGCGACCAGACATACGGGAAGACCGCCGGGTGGTCGATCAGCGCGACCAGTTCCGGGCAGTGCAAGACGGCTGAAAGCACGTGCAAGTGATCTCCGGTTGCGGCCTCCGGTGAGCTGGCGCAGAGGTGGTTGACCGGTGGTTGTAGAAGGCAACCTCCTCGGCGCTCAGCACGCCGGGAAGAAGGAGGTAGCCCTGCCGATCGAATTGCTCTCGCTCCTCGATCGTCATTGGCGCCCAGGGCGCCGGATCTGTCGGCTTACCACTGCGTGGCGCTGCAGGAGCGGTTGGGTCATGGGTGGAACTCCCACTGCCGATCGCGGATGTCGGTGGTCGCAACGGTCGCACCTGTCGTGTCGTAGACGGTGAGTGTCGTGGGCGTTCGGGCGGGGTCGGCGAACACGATGAAACCGTGTTGGACGTCCTCGACGCGTTCGCTTCCACCGTCCGCGTACTCGACACGAATGGTCGTGATGTTGCCGGCGACGAGACCAAACAGCGGAAGCCTCCCGGCCGGGTCCGCTTCGGGGAAGGGTCCGGTGAGAAAGACAGGTGAGGCCACGAGGAGATCGTTCCATTCCTTGTCTGGGCGACAGGCGGCGACTGAGCCGCCGTACGCAAAGCACGCCATTCCGGTTGCGGGCTCACGGTAGGCAACGAGGCGCAGCGATTGCGCTTGGGCGATCACCGCGCCGTTCGAGGCGTCGGTTCCGCGAAGCGAGTTGAGGAAAGCATCGTTATCGTCAGCGGGGAGCGGCCTGCCGGGAGGGGCGCCGCCGGTCAGGAACTCTTTGAACGCACCGAACCCGCTGACGAGGGCATCCCGACTCTGCGGCACCGCCAAGGCGGATGCGACGACGACGGTCAACATCGCGGCCGCTGTCGCGAGAATGCGTCGCGCGCGCCGCTTGCGAGCGGGTTGCGCCTGGGCGCGCCGGACGACGGCCCGGATCTCCGCTTCGGTCGGCTCGACCGAGCGAGCCTCGTGGAATGCGAGGCGTGCAAGCACGTCGATGCGGTTCGCATCGCTCACGGGCGCGTCCCCGGCTGGTCGTCGGCGAACTGCTCGAGCGCCTGGATCGTTCGAAGCGCGGCGCGAC
>JANMDV010000066.1:0-15446 GCA_031376485.1 Actinomycetota bacterium | reverse complement strand
GCCTTGAACGCAAGGCCCACCACGATCAACACGAGCGCCGCAACCGCCAGTGGGTCGCCGCCCAAGCCCGTGTCGGCCAGACGCTCGCTGACGCGGCTCAACACCGTCGTGCCGCTGGCGCCGTAGAGCAGCGCCAGGCCGTACAGGAAGAACGCCGAGCCCACGGCCCCGACGATCAGGTACTTGAGGCCGGCCTCGAGTGACCGCGTCCGCCACGTCTCGATCGCGCACAACACGTACAACGCGACCGACAGGAGTTCGATGCCCAGGAACAGCACGATCGTCGTGCCGGACGCGGCGACCAGCATCATCCCTGCCGTCGACAAAAGGATCAGGCCGGCGTACTCACCCCGCTTGTCGGCGGACGAGGGCTCGCGCCACGCCAGGCCCAGGGTCGCAAGCGCCGCACCCAGGAACACGAAGTTGAGGAGCAGCGTGAACTTGTCCGAGATGAAGTTGTCGCTGAGCGCGGTACGCCGCTCGTCCCACAGGGCGACTGTCACGATCCCCGCGGCGCTGATCGCGCCGACCCCGGCCAGTGTGGGCAGCGTGCGCTGCAGTCGCCGGTCGGGGAGGAGACCCGACATCAGGGCCAGGATCCCGGCGCCCGAGACGATCAGAAAAGGTGTGGTTGCAGCGACGTTCACGGTGCCGTCCGCTCTACGAGAAGGCGGTTGAAGAGGTCACGTCGGCAGCTGCGGACGATGTCCCGCTCGGTCCGCGCCTGATTCGGCTCGTACGCCGTCCATCCACCACAGGCGAGTCCGATCGCGGCAGAGGGAAGCGTGGACTGCCCGACGGACGCCTTCGTGCTCCCCACGATGGCCGCGGGCCACAGGGCGATGAAGAGCATCGCGACGACGAGCGGGGAGAGATACAGGGCGTCGCGCCACCCCAGCTCGGCGCGCGAGGCCATCCCGCGTGGCGGCCCGTTCATGCTCGACTGGTACAGGCGCAGCATGTAGATGGCGGCGTACACGACCCCGATGCACGCGAGCACGGCCAACAGCGGCCGTTCGGCGAACACTCCGGTGAGGATGAAGAACTCGCCGACGAACGCGTTGGAACCCGGGATCGCAAGCGACGCCATCGCGACGATCAGGAACACGCCGGCAAGCCACGGGGCGCCGTTCGCGAGCCCCTCGATCTGGTCCATCTCCTCGTCGCCGCGCTTGGCGCGCGCGACGATCCCGACGATGGCGAAGGCGGCGGCGGTCACAATCCCGTGGTTGACCATCTGAAGCACCGCGCCCTGTCCGGCCATGACGTTGAACGACATGATGCCGAGCACGATGAAGCCCAGGTGCGCCAGGCTGGAGTAGGCGACCAGCATACGCATCGTCCGCGACCGCCACGCCACGAGCGACCCGTAGATGATCCCGATGACCGCCAGGACGCTGATCGGCACGGCCAGGCGGTCGGCGCCCTCGGGGAACATCGGCACGCCGATCCGCATCAACCCGTAGACCCCGGCCTTGCTCATTACCGCTGACAAGAGCGCTGTCACCAGCAGCGGCGCCGTGGCGTATGCCCCGGGCATCCACCCGTGGAACGGCCACAGCGGCAACTTGATGACGAACGCCAGCGTGAACCCGACGAAGAGCCATGTGGACTGGTTGGTCGACCACGCCTGGCCGGTCAGCTCGCGGATGTTGAATGTCAGCGCCTCGCCGGGGTCCTGGGCGATGAACGCCGTCGACAGGATGGCGATCAGCATCATCAGGCTGCCGATCATCGTGTAGATGACGAACGTGATCGTGGCCCTGCCGCGCTCGCCCGACCCCCACATCCACATCAGCAGGGCGAACGGGACGAGCATGGCCTCCCAGAACACGTAGAACAGGATCAGGTCACCTGCGGCGAACAGGCCCAGCAGGCCGCATTCGGCCAAGAGCAGAAGCCCAAGGAACGCACGCGGCCGCTCGGGCGTCCGAACCGCCGCCGCCACGATCGCCAAGAAGAACAGGCCCGCTGTCAACACCACCAGCCAGATCGAGATGCCGTCGACGCCGACATCCCACGCCAGGCCGGCGGCACCCGCCCAGTCCCGGTGGTCGACGAACTGCAACGCGCCGGAGTCGCGGTCGAAGAGACCCACCAGGATGCAGGTCAGTACCAGGGTGGTGGCCGCCGTGACCAGCGCGTAGGCGCGCGACTGGGCGGCGTTGCCCTCGGGCACGGCGAGCATCGCCATGGCACCCAGCAGGGGCAGCAGCACGATCGCGGTGACCCACGGCATCAGCGGGCCACCAGCATGAAGATGACGGCGACGCCGACGACCCCGGCGGCCATGGCGAAGGCGTACGTGCGCACGAGGCCACTCTGCGCCCAACTGAGTCCACGCGCCACCCCGCGCACCGCGGCGGCGACGCCGTGCATGGGGGCTTGGATGGCAAGCGGCTCGACGGTGTCGCGCAGACGGTCGCCCGCCACGGCGCCGGGGCGGACCACCAAGTCGTCGTACAGGTCATCGAAGCGGTAGGCGTCTTCGAGCAGCGCGCGGCTGTTCGGCATGACCGACGCCGCCCGGACGCGACGCGCGGGGTCGCGGGCGAAGATGTACCAGGCCAGCAGGATCCCGCCGAACGCGGCGACGACCGACACGATGATCGTTGTGAGTTCCTGGGCGTGGGTGGCCTCGAGCGGCTCCATCAGGCTGTCGGCAAACACCGGGTCCAGCCAATCGGTGACCAGGTGCCAGCCAAATGGCACCTGCAGCCAGCCGCCGATGACCGCGAGCACCGCCAGGATGGCGACGGGCGCGCTCATGGCCCAGCCGGCGCCGTGCGGGGCGTGCGTGTACTCGCCTTCGGGCCGCGGTGCGACGAACACGCGAAACAGCAGGCGGAACATGTAGAACGCCGTCAGGAACGCGGCGATCGACCCGAAGACAAACAGGGTCGTGCCCAGCCCGCCGCGGGCGAGCGCGTGGGCCAGGATGTCGTCCTTGCTGAAGAACCCGGCAAACCCGGGGACGCCGGCGATGGCCAGGCATCCGATCGCGAACGTCACGTAGACGAACCGCAGGTGGCGCTTGAGGCCGCCCATGCGGTCCAGGCTCTGCTCGTTCGCCAACGCGTGGATGATGATGCCGGCCGCAAGGAACAAGAGCGCCTTAAAGAACGCGTGCGTCAGGAAGTGGAACATCCCCGACGAGTAGGCCCCCAGCCCGGCGCCCATGATCATGTACCCGATCTGGCTGACCGTGCTCCACGCCAGGACGCGCTTGATGTCCTCTTGGGCGATCGCGATCGTCGCCGCCATGACCAGGGTGACGCAGCCGACGACCGCGACGATGTCCATGGCGACGGGGGCAAGCTCGTACAGCACGTGCGTGCGGACGATCAGGTACACGCCCGCGGTCACCATCGTGGCGGCGTGGATCAGCGCGCTGACCGGGGT
This sequence comes from Actinomycetota bacterium, assembly GCA_031376485.1. GTDB lineage: Bacteria > Actinomycetota > Thermoleophilia > Miltoncostaeales > Miltoncostaeaceae > CALMEC01. Next base: position 12,044 of record JANMDV010000066.1, on the reverse strand, counting down.
GGGGCCCTCCATCGCGTCGGGCAGCCAGGTGTGCAGCGGCACCTGCGCGCTCTTGGCGGCCGCGCCGACAAACAACAGCAACGCGATTGCGATGGCGACGCCGCTGCCCGAAGCGATGCCGTCGGGCGCGCGCGCGAACACCTCGTTGTAGTCCAGCGTGCCGAGTTCGCGCACCAACAGGAACGCCGCGATGATCATGCCGACATCGCCGATCACGTTGACGACGAACGCCTTCTTGGCCGCGGCCACCGCGATGGGCCGGTCGTAGTAGAAGCCGATCAGCAGGTAGCTGGCAAGGCCCACGAACGCCCACCCGACGATCAAGAACACGAAGTTGGCGGCCTCGACCAAAAGCAGCATCGAGAACACGAAGAAGTTCATCTCGGCGAAGAACCGCCGGTACCCGCCCTCGTGATCCATGTACTCGGTCGAGTAGACGTGGATCAAGAACCCGACGCCCGTGATGACGAGCATCATCATGACCGACAGTTGGTCGATGCGGATTGCCAGGTCGACCGACAGTCCCCCGATGTCGATCCACTCCCACAGGCGCGAGACGTGGACGCGCTCCTCGGCGTCGTCACCGAGCATCCCGACGAAGATCGCGGCCGTCAGGACAAACGACAGTCCGATCGAGCCGCACCCGACCCAGCGGGTCACGGCTTTGGGAGGCTCGACAGCACCGAAGAACGACAGGATCAGGGCCCCCAGCAGGGGCAGTCCCAACACGATCCAGCCCAAAGTCCCGCTCACCCGCGAAGCTCCGTCATCGTGTCGACGTCAAGGGCGCCGCGCTGGCGGAAGACCGCGACGACGAGGCCCAGGCCGATGACGACCTCGGCGGCGGCGACGACCATCACGATCAACGCAAAGATCTGGCCGCCGGTGTCGTTCCAGTAGCGGCTGAAGCCGACCAGTGCGACGTTGCCGGCGTTCAGCATCAGCTCGACCGCAAGAAGCAGCAGCAAGGGGTTTCGCCGGGTCATGACGCCGATCAGGCCGAGCGCCATCAGGGCGCCCGAGACCGCCAGGTACAACCCCAGGGGCACGCCGTTCACCGGCCACGCTCCGCGAGCACCGCGCGTTTTGCCAGCAGTACCGCGCCGACGGCCGCGACCAGGAGCACCAAGGACGTCACCTCGAACGGCAGCAGATGCTCCTTCAGAAACGCGTCGCCGATGGCTTGCGGGCTTCCGATGTCGTCGACCGGCTTGGGTTCGTCGCCGATGCCGGGCAGCGCGCTCGACAGGAACACGATGCCACCCATGCCGGCAAGAACCAGCACCACGATCCACGAGAACACCTGGTAGCGGGCCAGCCGGTCTGGCGATCCCTGGACGCGCTCGCCCAGGTACGCCAGGACGAACAAGAAGAGCGTGACGATGGCGCCCGCGTAGACGATGACCTGCACGAACGCCACGAACGGTGCGGCCGACAACAAGAAGAGCACGGCCACCGAGATCAGCGTGCCGATCAGCGCGACCGCCGCACGGAACGCGTTGGCGAGCGTGATGACAAGGATCCCGCAGCCGATGGCGCCGGCGGCCGAAAGCCCGAATGCGATCTGCTCGCCCAAGGTGGGTCAGATCTCCTGGTCGGGCGCGCGGCGCGGCGCCGTCTTGGGGTGCGGTGCCAGCAGCATGTCCTTGGTGTAGACCAGGTCGCGGGGTCGGTTGTACTCGCTCATCTCGTATTCGGCCTCGAGCGTGATGGCGTCGAACGGGCACGCCACCTCGCAGTAGCCGCAGAAGATGCAGCGCGACATGTTGATCTCGTAGATCCGGGCAAACCGCTCGCCGGCCGACACGCGGTTGTCGGGGGTGTTCTCCTCGGCGACGACACGGATGCAGTCGGCCGGGCACGCGGCGGCGCACAGTGAGCAGCCGACGCACTTCTCGAGGCCGTTGTCGAACTTCCACAGCCGGTGGCGCCCGCGAAACCGGGAATGCACCGGGGTCTTCTTCTCGGGGTAGCCGATGGTCTCGGGGGCGCTCAACATCGTCTTGAACGTGACGCCAAACCCTTTGAGGGTCGCTTGGATACTCATACGCGTTGGTGGCGGCTGAATTTCATGGGCGGCCCGCTTCCATCAGTTGGTGAACCAGATGCCGACGACGATCGCCGTGACCAGCAGGTTGAGCGTGGACAGGGGCAGCAGGAGCTTCCAGCCGAGCTTCATCAGCCGGTCATAACGCAGCCGCGGGAGCGTCGCGCGAAACCAGATGAACAGCAGCACCATGCCCAGCGCCTTGATGGCAAGCCAGAGCGGACCCGGCAGCCACGGACCGCTGTAGCCGCCCAAAAACAGGGTCGCGGTCAGGCCCGCAACGATCACCATGTTCAGGTACTCGGCCATGGCGAACGCCGCGAACTTCATGCCCCCGTATTCGGTGTGGTACCCGGCGACAAGCTCGCTGTCGGCCTCGGGCAGGTCGAACGGCGGGCGGTTGGTCTCGGCCGTTCCCGCGATCAAAAAGATCACGAAACCCACCGGTTGCAGCAGGATGTACCAGGCGGTGTCGGCTTGCGCGTGGACGATGTCGACGAGTGACAGGCTTTCGGAGAGCATGAGCACGCCGACGACCGACAGCCCCATGGCGACCTCGTACGAGACGAGCTGCGCAGCCGTGCGCGCCGCGCCCAGCAGCGAATACTTGTTGCCGCTGGCATACCCGCCCAGGATCAGTCCGTAGAACCCGATGCCCGACAGGGCGAACACAAACAACAGCCCCACGTTCAGGTCGGCCCCGACAAAGTTGACCTGGTGGCCCCACCAGGTGGTGGGCTCCCCGAACGGGATGATGACGATGGCCGAGATCGCCGCAAACACCGAGATGACCGGCGCCAGTTGGAACAGCACCTTGTTGGCGCCCGCCGGCGTGAAGTCCTCTTTGAACACCAGCTTGACGACGTCGGCGGCCGGTTGCAGGAACCCGAACGGCCCGACCCGGTTGGGGCCGTAGCGCGCCTGCATGCGGCCGATCAGCTTGCGCTCCAGGAGCACCAGATAGGCGAATGCGGTGACGACCACAAAGACCAGCACCGCCGCCTTGATGACGATCGTGAGGAAGGCCTCCTGGACCATTACGCAGTCGCCTCGACGCGCACGCGCACCGGTCCGTGGTCGACGGCGCGCAGCGCACCGGTGCCGGACGACGGGGGGCCGGTGGCGACGAACGCGGCGCCTTCGGGCACCGTGGCATCGATCGCGACGTCAAGGACGCAGCTGCCATACGGCGACGTCACCGTGGCGCGCTGCCCCGCGGTCAGGCCGAGCGCGGTCGCCTGCCCGGGTGCCAGCGTCACGGCAGCGGGCGTGCGAACCGCCGCCAGCGCGTCCGACCGCCAGCTCGTCGCATCGCCAAAGATCTGGTTGGTGGTGACCAGGAGCAGGCCCTCGCCCTGGGGTTCGCGGTGGGCGACGGCGCCGGTTGGCACGGTCCCAGCTGCGGCGGCGATGATTTGGCCCTCGGTCCCCAGCGTTCCGTAGGTCTGGCCACCGAGGGCCGGATGCGCTGCCGCGGCGGCGGCGAACGCCTGGGAGGGCGTGCGTTGCGGCAGGGGCTTTCCGACGCGGTGGCTCAGCGCGATCAGGAGTTCCCATGCGGCGGCGGCGCCCTGCGGTCCGATGGCGCCGGGACGAAGCCGCTGGGCGCGGCGTGCCATCGACACCAGCACGCCCTCTTGCTCGTGGTGCATCAGCGCCGGCAATACGACGTCCGCGTGGTCGGTCAGCGCCGAGTGGTGCGTCGCGATCGCGATCAGCGGGCCCGCCTTGTGCAGCGACGCGCCCCACCGGGTCGCGCCGCAGGCACTCAGGGGATCCGCATGGACTGTGACGAGCGTGCCGACCGTCTGGGCCTCGATCGCGGGCAAGAGCTCCTCGGTCGCGATGCCGAGCGCGCGCAGGCCCACACCGTTGACGTCCGCGGCAAGCTCGATCTGCCGGGCACCGGCCGCGGCGATCAGCCGCGCCAACTCGGCTGCGGCGTCCGGCTCGTTGGCCAGATCCGCCTCGTCCCACAGCACGATCGGCGCTGTGGCGTTCTGCAGCGCCTTGGCGACGGTGCCGAGTCCGATGACGAGCTGCCCCGGCGGGGTGCGCACGCCCTCGGCCAGGTCGGGAAGCTGCTGCGCACGGGGCCCGACGACGACGATCGCCGCCCGCAGGCGCGCCGCCTTGCGCACGCGAAGCTCGACCACCGGCTGCTGGTGTGCGATGTCGCCACCCACCACCACGACCACGTCGGCGGTGTCCAGGTCACCCAGCTGCGCACCGGGCAGCCCACGAAGCGGCTCGAGCGCAGCGCCGGGGATCCCGAGCCGCCCGACCCGCCCGCCCGGCATGGCAGCGGCCAGCGACTGGGCCAGAAAGGCCTCCTCAATGGTCGCGGCGGGTCCCACCAGAAAGCCGGGGGCTGCGGCGCGCGACAGGATCACGGCTGCAGCGGCCACGCCGTCTTCCAACGAGACCTCGCGCGCCGTGCCGCGCTCGCGCACGATGGGATGCTGGATGCGCCCGTCGGACCAGGCGGCGGCGTAGCCCCACCGGCCCTTGTCGCAGAGCCACCCCTCCTCGACCGCGATGTTGGGGATGTCGCGTCCGGTGATCCGTTTGAGTTGGCCTTCGCGCTGGGTCAGCTCCACGTTGCAGCCGACCGGGCAGCCACCGCACACGGACGGGGCGTTTTGGATTTCCCATGGGCGTGAGACGAACCGGTACGGGATGCTGGTCAGCGCGCCGACCGGGCACAGGTCGATGATGTTGCCCGTGAACCGGCCGATGTACGGATCGCCGGTGAACGTGGCGACCTCCGTGCCGGCGCCGCGCTCCTGGAACGTCAGTTGCCGGTCCTCGGCGACCTCCTGGCTGAAGCGCACGCAGCGGTAGCAGGTGATGCATCGCTCGCGGTCGATCGCGACCAGCGGCGACAGGTCGAGCGGCTTGGGGAAGTGGCGCTTGGGCTCGCTGAAGCGGGTCTCGCCGGGCCCGAACGTAAAGGTGCGGTCCTGCAACGGGCACTCGCCGCCCTTGTCGCAGACCGGGCAGTCCAGCGGGTGGTTTGCGAGCAACAGTTCCAGCACCCCGTCCTGGGCTTCGACCGCCGCGGGGCTGTTGGTCCGGACCACCATGTCGGGGGCGACGGGGGTCGAGCACGCGGTCTGAAGGCCACGCAGGCCCTCCACCTCGACCAGGCACATGCGGCACGCGCCGATCGGCGGGCCCAGGCGCGGCTCGTAACAGAAGATCGGGATCTCGATGCCGACCGCCGCCGCCGCGTCGACCAGCATGGTTCCGGGCATCGCCTCGATCGCCCGGTCGTTGATCGTCAGGGTGACGCGCTTGGGTGTGACCGTGCGGTCAGGCAACCACGGCCTCCATCATGGGCTCGGGCCGCGGGGAGCCCTGCTCGATCACACGGACGAAGTCCTCGCGAAACAGGGCGATGGCGCTCTTGATGGGGGCGACCGCGCCGTCGGCCAAGGCACACAGGGTCTTGCCCGCGATCCGGCCGAACAGCGACTCAAGGAGTTCGAGGTCCTCGATACGCCCCTCGCCGTCGACCATGCGCTGCAGGATCTTCTCCATCCAATTGGTGCCCTCGCGACATGGTGTGCATTTGCCGCAACTCTCGTGGCGGTAGAAGTGCGCGAGGCGAAGCGACGCGCGCACGATGCAGCCGGAGTCGTCCATCACGATGCATCCGCCCGACCCCAGGAACGTGCCGGCGGCCTGCAGCGACTCGTAGTCAAGGGGGGTGTCCAGGTGCGCTTCGCCCAGCACCGGCACGCTCGACCCGCCCACCCAGCACGTCTTGAAGCTGCGGCCTTCGCGCAGACCGCCGGCAAGGTCAAACACCAGTTCGCGCAAGGTGGTCTCGCCCAGCACGACCTCGTAGTTGCCCGGGCGCAGCACGTGACCGGAGACCGAGAAGATCTTGCTGCCGGGGCTCTTCTCGGGGCCGATCGCGGCGTACCAGTCGGCACCCTGCTCGATGATGGGCGGCAGGGCGGCCAGCGTCTCGACGTTGTTGATGAGCGTGGGCGAGCCGTACAGGCCCGCCACGGCGGGGAACGGGGGCTTGAGTCGCGGCGTGCCGCGCTTGCCCTCCAGGCTCTCCAGAAGGCCCGTCTCCTCGCCGCAGATGTAGGCGCCGGCGCCCCGGTAGACGGTGACGTCGCAGGCAAAGTCCGTGTCGCAGATCCGCTCGCCCAAAAAGCCCGCAGCCCGGGCTTGGGCGACCGCGCTGTCGAGCACCCGTGCCTGGTGCTCGTACTCGCCCCGGATATAGATGTAGCTGCGGTGGCAGCCCACGGCATAGGCGGCCAGCACGATCCCCTCGAGCAACTGGAACGGGTTGGCCTCGATGATCTCGCGGTCTTTGAACGTGCCGGGCTCGCTCTCGTCCGCGTTGCACACCACGTACGCGGGAAGCGGCGAGTCCTTGGGCAAAAAGCCCGCCTTGCGTCCCATGGGGAAGCCCGCCCCGCCGCGGCCGCGCAGACCCGAGCGGTGGAACTGGTAGAGCAGCTCGTCCGGATCCATCGTCGCGAGTGCCTTGGGCAGCGCCCTGTACCCGCCCGACTGCTGGTAGGCGCCAAGCTCGGTCAACGGGGCGTCGCCATCCTCGGCGCGGTGTCGGTAGACGCTGTGCATGACGGGCACTAGCGGTTCACCTCCACACCTGGCTGGGGCCGGGGACGTCGGCGAGCTCGTCGACCAGGCGGATGGCGGCGTCGGGCGTCAGGGGGCCGACCATGTTCTCGGCGTCGACCTGGATGCAGGGCGCCCGATCACACGCCCCAAGGCACTGGGCCTCCTGGACGGTGATGGCGCCATCGGCCGTCGTCCCGCCGTGGTGCTCCAGGCCCAGGTGATCGCACAGGCCTTCCAGCAGCTCGTCGCTGCCGCGCAGCATGCACGAAAGCGTCACGCACACCGACACCACGCGCTTGCCGACCGGCTGCAGGTACAGGCGGTCATAGAACGTCGCGATGCTCTCGATGTACGCCTGCGAGAACCCGGTGGCCTCGGCGACCGCGGCCATGTCAGCTTCGGTCAGGTGCCCCTTCTCGGTCTGCGCCCACTTGAGGGCCGGCAACACCAACGACCGCGGGTCCCCGTACTCATGCCGGATCGGGTCGATGTGCGCCCGCACCTCACTCGCCCTCATCGATGGACCCCGACCGCACTCACCCGCGGAATGAAAACGAGCCCGCAAGCACCCGCAGGACGCGTGTCGCGAGCAGCGATACGCGGCCACCGGAAGGACGACGAACGATCCAGGGAGGAGACGAGCCCGCAAGCGCCTGCGGGACGCGTGTCGCGAACAGCGATACGCGGCCGTCGGGAGGGCAACGGACGATGCCCACAAGAAACGTGCCTGCCGTATGTGACACGTCCCCAAAGGCGATGACGGTGGGACACGACCACCTTCGCCGGCCCGGTAATGAATCGAGTTCCCGTCCCGCTGACGGTTCCATATCGCGAGAGATTCATTACCGATCTACTCCGCCCATGACGTTGTCCATGGAGCCGATCATGGCGATCAGGTCCGCCAGGTAGGCGCCCTTGGCCATGGGCCGCAGGGCCTGCAGGTTGACAAACGACGGGTCGCGCATGTGGCAGCGGTACGGCTTGGGGCCGCCGTCGGAGACCAGGTAGCAGGCCAACTCGCCGCGTGGGCTCTCGACCGCCGCGTACACCTCGCCCGCCGGCACGGTAAAGCCTTCGGTGACGAGCTTGAAGTGGTGGATCAGGGCCTCCATGGACACCGCCAGTTCCTCGCGGGGCGGCAGCACCACCTTGCGGTCGTCGGCGATATGGCGACCCGCGGGGATCCCGTCCAGGGCCTGCTCGATGATCCGCACGGATTCGCGCATCTCGCGCAGCCGGATGGTGTAGCGGGCGTACACGTCGCCTTCGGTCGCAACCGGTACTTCGAAGTCGAAGTGCTCGTAGCCGCAGTACGGGTTGGCTTTGCGCAGGTCGTGGGCGACGCCCGCCGCCCGCAGCGCGGGGCCGGTGACCCCCAGGCCGATCAGTTGATCGACGGGCAGGATGCCCACGCCCTTGGTCCGATCCAGCCAGATCTGGTTCTGCGAGAGCAGGGTCTCGTACTCGTCGATGCGGGAGGGCATCTTGTTGATGAATTTGCGCAGCGCCGCTTCGAACCCGTCGGGCATGTCCTGGGCGCATCCGCCGACGTGGAAGTAGCGGGTGTTCATCCGCTCGCCCGAGATCATCTCGCCCAGGTCGAGCGCCTCGTCGCGTTCGCGGTAGGTGTAGAAGAACACCGAGATCGCGCCCAGTTCCAGGCCGCTGGTGCCCAGCCAGACCAGGTGCGAGGTGATGCGGTTGAGTTCGCACATGATGACCCGCAGGTACTCGGCGCGCTCGGGGACCTCCAGGCCGAGCAGCCGCTCCACCGCCATGCAGTAGGCCAGCGTGTTGTAGTACGGCGCCAGGTAGTCCATGCGGGTCACGAGCGTGATCGCCTGCCAGTACGTCTTGTTCTCGCACTGCTTTTCGATGCCCGTGTGCAGGTAGCCCACGATCGGGTGGATGTCCAGGATCACCTCGCCGTCCAGTTCGGTGATCAGGCGCAACACCCCGTGGGTGGACGGGTGCTGGGGCCCCAGGTTGATGATCATCGGCTTGCGGGTGCCGGGGTCCTCAACGGACGCCTCGTTGAGCGCGGTGCGTGCGGCGGCCTCCTGGGGGGTAAACGCTTCGACCTGCGCGATGGCGCGTTCGGTCTCGGTCAGGGCGCGACCCTCGCGACGGGCGGCCTCGAGCACGCCGCGGGCCTCGGATGCCAGCGGGAAGCCGCCGCCGATGCCGGTGTCCTGGGGCTCAGACGGCATCGGTGAACGTCACCTCCTCGCCACCCAGCGGATAGTCCTTGCGCAGGGGATGGCCGTCCCAGTCGTCCGGCATCATGATGCGCGCCAGGTCGGGGTGCCCGCGAAACCGCACGCCCATCAGGTCATAGACCTCGCGTTCGTGCCAATTGGCGGTCGGCCACACCGACGTCACTGAATCCACCAGGGGGTCCTCGGCGCCGGCCCACACGCGTAGCCGAAGCCGCGCGCCCGTCTCCAACGAGTACAGGCTGTACGCCAGCCGGAACCGGCCCGGCGCGTCAGGGAAATCGGCGCAGGCCACGTCCGTCAACAGGCGAAACGAGGTCGGCGGGCCGGCCAGGGCGCGTACGACGTCCAGCAGCCGGTCCGGGACGATCTCGACGGTCAGCTCGCCGAACGCCTCGAACTCGGTCACGACGGAGCCGGGGCAGCTTGCGGCCAACACGGTGCTGATGTCGCTCAGGTCGCGTCCTTCCCCTGAGATGCGTTCCACAGCTCGCGACTCGAACTCTGCCCGCCGGATCCGATCTTCTTCTGCAGCAGCATGATGCCCTCGACCAGGCCTTCGGGTCGCGGGGGGCAGCCGGGTACGTAGACATCGACGGGCACGAGCTTGTCGACTCCCTGCACCAGGGCGTAGTTGTTGAACACCCCGCCGCTCGACGCGCACGCGCCCATCGAGATGACCCATTTGGGCTCCAGCATCTGCTCGTAGATATGGCGCAGGACCGGCGCCATCTTCTGCGAGACGCGGCCGGACACGATCATCAGGTCGGACTGGCGTGGCGAGGCGCGGATGATCTCGGCGCCGAAGCGGGCGACGTCGAGGCGCGGCGTGATCATGTGCATCATCTCGATCGCGCAGCAGGCCAGGCCGAACCCCGCGGGCCAGATCGCGGATGAACGCGCCCACGCGGCCAATTTGTCGACGGTGGTCATCAGCAGGCCGCGCTTGACGAAGTCCGCGACGTCGGGGTCGCGCAGGTCCCAGTCGACGCTCGGGTCGGTGCGCGGCGCCCGCTCGATCGGCGTGCCGGGCGGTGGGATCAGCGCCATTCCAGTGCTCCCTTGCGCCACACGTAGGCGAGCGCCGCGCCCAGGACTGCGACGAAGACCACGAGCTCGACGACCGCGGCGATGCCGACTGACTTCAAGACCACCGCGAGCGGGTAGAAGAACGCCAGCTCGATGTCGAAGACGATGAACAACATCGCCGTCAGGTAGAAGTCGATCGAGAAGCGCTGGCGCACCGCACCGGTGGCCAGGATGCCGCTCTCGTAGGGAAGTTCCTTGATGGCGTTCCGCCTCGGCCGGCGGCCGATCCGCGACAACAACAGAATGCCGCCGCCCGTCACGATGCCGATCGCGAAGAAGACAAGGACAGGCAGATAGTCGCGCAGGTTCACGCGGAGAACTCCAGGCGAGCGAGCTGAAAGCGGGCGGACGAGCACCCGGTGAGGCGTGGTGCCCGCACCGAACTTTGTGTCACGCTAGCACCAGCGGTCGGAGCCCGCATCATCGTAAGGATCAGCACTATCGACTGGTCGATCGGTGCCCGGCGGCGGCATGCCGTCAGGTCACGCGAAGTACGTGTCGTCGTGCGAATACGGCGGAGCGCAACAGCACAAGAGCCGCAGGTCGGCGTCGCCGAGCGCGGTGATCTGGTGCCATGCCCCCGGTGGGATCAGAATCGCGTCGCCCACCGCGACGTCGGCGACGTCACCGTCCAATTCCATCCGACCCGCGCCCGCGACGATGAAGTAGATCTCCTCGGCGATGCGATGGTAGTGGCGCTCGGTGGACCGGCCCGCCGGCAGCGTCGCCTCGGCCAGGCTCTGATACTGCGCCGCAACGGTCGCTGGTCCCAGAAGCTCGCGAATCGTGCTGCCGTCGGACGTGATGAACGGCACAGCGTCACTGAGGGCTTGGATCTGCATCGGGTCAACCTACCTGGGGGCCGCCACCGCAAGACTCCTGCCGCATGACCGTCCGCGGAACCATCCCCCTCGCAGATGGACCGGCACGACCGCGTTTCTTGCATCGTGCGCGGTGTGCCAAGTGGGCCGGCGCTCGGCGCCACCCGTGCGCTGCCAGGGCCACGGAGATGCTCGTCCGACAGTCGGGTTTCAGGGACCGCGCAAAAAATAACTGCCGAGCCGGATGGCGAGCGAAGCGGCCCGGAGCGGGGCTCGCCCCGGCGGCTGGAAATACGAACCGCAGGACGGCTCTTTCCGAAGCAAAACCGAGTCAGATCGCCAGCACCGCCTCGCTCGGTTTTCGTTCGTCACCCTTCGCGAGATTTATTCTGGCACGGGCCCTTGTCCTGATCTACGGGGGGTCTTTCCAAGGGTGGATGAACGGCCAGACCGGGTTCTGCATCATTCCGCGCGGCATCAGCCCCACACCCGGGCGCAGAAGTGACGAGCGCCATTGCGGTCGGTCTGACCGCAGTCGTGTTTGCCGCGCGGGTGCCAGCCATCGGGCCTGGGTGAACCAGCGGCGCATGGTGCGGATCGACGGGACCATGGCCGGCCCGTCCGCGTAGCTCGTGCGAAGCTCGGCGATGACGGTGCCGGGCGGCTGACCGGCCGCGAATCGGCGCTCGGCCTCCTGGCGCAAGAGTGGCCATGAGTAGGACCCCGGTCGTCCGCGTTGGACGCCCGCGTGACGGACCCGCTGAACGTGTGCGCGCAAGGCGGCCATCCGTCTGGCGCTCAACGCGCCGGCTGCCGCCCAGACACGGGCGAGGCGTTCGACGAACGCGACACCGCCGTCACGTTGTGCGAACGCGTCGCTCGCGTGCTGGTCGCACAGCCAGACCGATACCCCGTGGGTCAGATGGCGCTGCGCCAACGGCGCCTCCGGTTCGCCCCCGCAGATCGCGCATGGCATTCCATCTATCCAACCCACCCATCCGATACCGCCGGGCCCCATCTGACCAGATTCATCTGTCGAACCGTTTCCCATGTCCCGATCGTGCCCCACCCACCTGTGACAGCGCTACACGCAAGTGTCACAAACCCGTCACGCAAGTGTGTCGGGTTAAGACACGAATGGCAGACCCTGTCGGCACCAATTGGCAGTTAAATGAGGAGCGCTCGGTTCCCCGAAAGTCGCATGCAACGGGGCATCGTCATCCCGGTTGATGGTTGTGCGGTTCGCAATCGTGTGGATCA
>JANMDV010000179.1:0-16306 GCA_031376485.1 Actinomycetota bacterium | reverse complement strand
CGCGCAAAAGTAACTGCTGGGCTGGATGGCGAGCGAAACGGCCCGGAGCAGGGCTCGTCCCCGGCGGCTGGAAATGCGAACCGCAGGACGGCTATTTCCGAAGCAAAACCGAGTGAGACGGTGTCGCCGAGCCTCGTCGCTCCTGGTGGTAACGGCGATCTCGGCGACGCCGTATCGCGATGGTTTGCAGCCGCCAAACGCGGACCCGAACGCGGCCGCTCGTTTGTCGTGTAATCGACGCGCAAGAAGTCTGAGCGACATACACCAAGTGTTCTCCCTGTAAATACTCACGTTTCCTGGGTCACATCGCGACAGGCGCGTATGAACGCTCCACCGCCCTCTGGGCAGGACGGCACAACCGATGCCGGCGCTGTGCAGCGGGGCGGCACCCACACGCGAAGCAGTCGGGACGAGACTCATCTGAGCCGACGAGATGCCCGGTCGCGGCGCGGTCGGATGGACACGCTCCCCAACTCCAGGATCGCTTCGACCAAACCTAGACGATGGTCTAGTAATAACTACAAAATATCCCGTACCTTCGGCGGTTCGGGTCTAGTCGTTTGCGGGTAGTAGGACCGGTCCGGGGGCGGAACAATTGTGGGCATGGCAAAGACCCCCAACACGACGACCACAGCAGTCGACCGGAGCAATTCGCCACGACGGCGTTTGCGCCGCCTGCATGCCCCTTTGGTCGCCACTCTCGCGGCCGGCCTGATGGCCGCTGCGATCGCCGCCGCCGCCGACCCGGTCGCAGTGGCCGGTGTGCCTGGGATCACTGCTCCCACGGGATTGGCGCGCGACGCAAATGGCGCCCTCTGGGTTGCCGATTCCGGAGGAGGCGTCTGCCGCCTGCTCGACCCGCCCTTTGCGGCCGCCGCCGGGCTGGTGTGCCCGCCCAAGGAACTCCAGGGACCCAAGTCGCCGGGGCAGATGGCGTTCGACCCGGCGACCGGCATGTTCTTCGTCGGTGACGGTGCGGCCACGGGCGGCGCCGTCTGGCGGCTTCACCTCGATCAGACCGTCCCCCCGGCGGTCATCGATTCGGCGACCATGCTGCAGGACCTGCCGGGCGAGCGCGTCCACGGGATGGCGTTCGACGCCACCACCGGCGCCCTGCACTACGCCACCAAGGACTCGCCTGCGATTCAGCGCATCGAGAACGCGGCGACGTGTGTCGGGCCTTTGGCGCCCATCGCGCCGTGTGTGTCGACAACGGTGGGATCCGCCCTCGCCAAGGGCGCGCGGTCGCTGGCGCATGACGGCGGCGGTCGCCTGTACCTGGCCGAGGGCGCGGGCGTGACCAGGATCGAAACCCTCGGAGTCGCAGGCGCCCAGGCGCAGCCCATTCCGGGCTTCGAAGGGACCTACACCGCGCTCGCGTTCGATTCGGCCGCCGATGGTGACGGACGGATCTACGCCGGCACCAACAACCCCACGGGCGCCGACTGGATCGACGTGCTGCGGGTCACCGACGACGCCATCGTCTCGCGATATTCGACGGGCTTCGCTGCGGTCACCGCGATCGGGATCGACACCCGCCAGCCGACCAACCGTGCGCTCGACGTCACCGACGACCGCGGCGCCAAGCAGTTCGGCGAGGACACGGTCGGGTCCGGCCGACGCCTGACCGTTCCATTCGAGCAGTTCGACCGCCCGACGATCATCGACGCGCCGCCCTCGGTCACCAACACGCCCACCGTGACCTTTACGTTCACCGCACCGGTCGACACGACGTTCTTCTGCTCCCTCGACGGCACCCCTGCGCAGGTGTGCGGCACCGGTCTTTCCGGGCAGGTGACCTACCCGGACCTGGCTGACGGCAACCACCGCGTCCAGGTCCAGACCGACAACCTGATCACCGGTGGCAGAGTCATGCGACAGTTCGAAATCGACACCCACGCCCCTGCGGTGACGCTCGACGGTGTCGTGGTGGCCGGAGCGTCGGCGCAGATCAGCTTCGCCACGGATGAGGTCAGCGTGGACTTCGCGTGCGCCATCGACGGCGCCGCCACCGCCCCGTGCGACAGCCCGGTCACCTACACCAACCTTGCTCTGGGTCAGCACACCGTGTCGGTGACCGCCACCGACTTCGCGGGCAACACCGGCTCGCCCGTCAGCGCGCGCTTTACCGTTGTGCCGGCCGCAGCGGTCACGGCGCCGCCTGTGGCGAACCCGTCCGTGACGCCAACTGTCGCGAACCCGTCCGTGACGAGCGCTCCTGCCGTCACGCCGCCCGTCAGGGCGCACTCCGTCCCGGTCATTGCGTGGAAGCCCGGTCCGATCGCGGCGACGCTTCGTGGACGCGTGTTGCGGGTGGCCTTCGGTGCCCCCCCCGGAGCGACGTACGTCCGCTTCACGATGACGAGGACTTCGGTCGGGCCGTTGCGCACCCGCGTGGTGCGCGTGATCGGCGGCAAGCGCAACGTCGTCCAGATCGTGCTGTCACAGTCGATGGCGATACGCCTGCAGGGCAAGCGGTTCACGCTGACGGTCAACACGGGATCGACAAAAAACAAGCTCACAACCCCGGCAGGCCGAGCGCCCCTTCGAATCGTGGCCAACCTCACGCCCACGACGGGCCCCACACGATGACGACCCGGGCCGAGTCAATCCGTGGAGGCAACTTGCGGATGCTGCTCCTGATCCTCGCGATCGGCATGCAGGTCGCGTTGCTCGGTGCCTACCTGGGGGTACGCACGGCATTCGGTGGCGACCCACCTGTCGGTGTTCTTGTGGAGAGCGGCGCGGCAAACACCCCCAACGCCGGCTACGGCATCGCGTCGGATGTGCGCACCAGCTTCGGTTCCGTCGTGGTCGGCACCGCCCAGTCGCTGCCGGGCGTGACCCGCAGAGCGCTCGCGGGCGCGAACCACGGCATCGGCGGCTACGTCCCGCCGGACAAGGTGCAGGTTCAGGTCACCGTCGAGATCAGCAACCGACTTCGCACGCAGGTCCCGTACTCGCCGAGCCAGTTCTCCTTGATCTCCGGTACGGCTGCGCCGATCAAGGTGACCGGTTCCAGCATCAAGCCCGCGAAGCTCCTTCCTGACGCGGCGGTCGAGGCGACGCTCATCTTCGTTGCGCCGCGCAAAGGCCAGAAGCTCAAGCTCGCGTTCCTGGACCATGGGCGCACGACGCCGTTCCTGATCGACCTCGGTCGTGTGGACACGTCGCCCAAGACCACCGACGACCACCCCTCGCACTCATAGGCGCTCCTGATGACTGATCGACTCATTCACGCCCTTTCTCGCTACCCCGTCACGCGATTGGTACGCCCGTTCCCGGCGTTTCTGCTGTCGCTCGCGATCGCGTACGGCGGTGGCCTGTGGCTTGCCACGGTGCATCACGCCGAGGGCGGTGTCGAGGCGGGGCAGCCGGGCTTCCTCGTGCACTGGCTGCGTGACGCGACGTTGGCGCTGCCGGTGGTGATGGTCGCGGTGTGGGTCGGCCTGCTCGTGACCCGTCGCGTCCTGTCGCGCGCCGCCGCCGGGCCGTCGGTGGCCATCGGGGCCTCGCTCCTTGCGATGGTGGTGGGCGGGCTGGCTGCGGTCGGTACGTCGGTGTTCGGTCCGTTGCACGCGGTGTTGTTCTCGGCAGAGCACGGCGGCCATGAGATGTCGTTTGCGACGCACTTGTTGCGTGACGCGCTGATCGCCTTCCCGGTCAACCTGGTCCTGGCGGGAGTGGTCGCCGCTGCCATGGCCCGTCGACGCCCGTGGGATGCCCCGCAGGTGCTGTCGTGGCGTGTGCCCGGTCGGGGTGCGGTCCGTCTCGCGTTGCAGGGAGGACTCGCGGTCATGCTTCTTGCGCCCGTCGTTCTGATCGCGCAGGTCGGTACGGAGCGGGCGATCGCCGGCTCGGGCCCCGGGACCCCATGCCCTGCGGGCGCGCCCCTCAAGGCCTTCGACGTGAGTGCGTTGGACGTCGACATCCCGCTCAACCGGTTCGGTGATCACGATCCCCAGGGCAAGATGTACGCCCTGACCGCGATGGAGCCGGCGATCCGGGCCCAGGAGGCCTCGCGTCACGTCAGCATCGGCCTGCGCGACGACCCGATCCAGCCGTTGGTCGTGCGCGCGAACCTCGGCGACTGCGTCGAGATCAACTTCCGCAACAAGGCGACCGGCGAGTTCGGCGTCCACATCGACGGCCTCGCGTTCGATGTCGCGTCGTCCGGGGACGCCGTCGGCGACAACACGCCGTCGTCGGTTGCGAGCAACGGCAGCACGCTCTACCGGTACTACGTCCCGAAGGACCCCGAGCTCGAAGGCGCCCACTACATCCGTCCGGGCCCCGGAAACCGTAACGCCGTGTCGCACGGGCTGTTCGGTGTGTTGACGGTCGAGCCGGAGGGCAGTGTCTACCTGCACCCCGACACCGGCCGTCCGCTCGAGTCCGGCTGGGGCTGGGAGGCGACGGTCGTGCCCGGTGTCGGGAAGGCCTTCCGCGAAAGCAACCTCCTGCATCACGAGATCGGCGACGAGAAGTACCTGATTCCGACGACCGCGGCGGACGTGGCGTTGGAGCTTGGCGAGCTGGTCAAGACCCTTCCGGTCAAAGACCCGCTCACGACGTCCTACCGGCCCGGTTCGCGCGCGCTCAACTACCGGAGCGAGCCGTTCATGCACCGCCTCGGCGTCGACCAGCGAGACCGGCTCAAGGCGTTCGCCTATAACTCCTACACCATGGGCGATCCGGCGACGCCGATCACCCGGGGATACCTCGGCGACCCCACAAAGATCCGCCTGGTCCACGCCGGGTCCGAACTCTTTCACGTCTTCCACCTGCACGGCGGCGGCGACCGGTGGCGCGCGAACCCGCACGCCGACAAGACCTATGACTACGGGGACACGGGTCTCAACAAAACCCCGGTGGCCCTGTCCGCCTCGCAGCGGCTCGACTCCCAGTCGATCGGCCCCGGTGAGTCCTACAACCTCGAGATCGAGGGCGGCGCGGGCGGCGTGCAGCAGAGCGCCGGCGACTTCCTCTACCACTGCCATATCGCTGAGCACTACGTGTCCGGCATGTGGAGCGTCTGGCGCACCTTCGACACCCGCCAGCCAGACTTTGCACCGCTCCCCGACCGTGCGCCGCTGCCAACGCCGGTCGACTCCAGCGGCCTCATCGGCGAGGTCATGCCCGACGGCACGACGATCACCCCCGCGAATCTCGCACAGTGGGTCGAGCCGCAGATCCCGCCGAAGGGAGTACCGCAGAAGACCCCCGGCGACCCGATCTCGATGGACGGGGCCGTGTGGGACTGGCAGCGCGGTACGGCCGCCAACACCGACATCTATTACGGCGCGCCTGAGGATCGCACGGGAGACCTCGGCCCGACCTCCCCGTTCCAGACGACGACTCCGGGAGTCCCGGCATACCCGAACCTCCTGACCGAGGCCGACGGGTCGTTCCGCGCATTCGCCGGTCATCCCGGACTTCTCGCCGTCGACCGAGATCACACCGTGAGTGACGACGGTCGGCCCCGGATCCTGTTCAACCCCGTCAACGGCCGCCCCGCCTATCCGTTGCTGCGCCCACAGATCGGCCAGCGGCCACCGTTCACTCCGAACGGGCACACCGGAGCCCCGTGGCTCGGTGAGCAGGGAGGCAAGGCGTCTGCTCCCGGCGGTTCGCCGGACCCGTGGGCAAACCGAGCGGACGGACTGTGTCCGCAGGGCTCCCCGTCCCGCGCCTTCAACATCGTGTCGCTCCAAAAGCCGATTCAGGTCACCAAGAACGGTGCCACCGACCAGTTCGGCAAGCTCTTCGTGCTCGCGAAGAACAAGGACAAGGTGCGAAACGGCCAGTTGCCGTCCGAGCCACTGGCCATCCGCGGGAACGTCGGCGACTGCATCAACCTGACCGTGACGTCCGAGCAAACTGAGGACGACCCCGACCAGCCCTTCCCGATGACGAACCTGCACATCCATCACGTGCAGTTTGACCCCAACGGCTCTGACGGGGCGACTGCCGGCATGGTCTACGGTCAAGCCGTCCGGCCGTACCGCATCGACGATGCACAGCTTGCCGCGGCCGCGCCGTCGGGCGCGACCACGATCACCGTCACACCGACCGCGACGCTGCCATCCCTCGCGAAGTATCGCGTCGGGATCTGGATCGCCGTCGGCCTGGGCACCGAGCAGATCGAGATCCGCAAGGTCACCGGTGTCTCGTCGTCGGGCGCGAACCGTGTGCTGACACTCCACGAACCGCTCGCGACGGCCCATGCTCGGGACGAGTGGGCGGGCACGGAGTTCGTCAAGGAGACCTGGTTCCCCGACGTGGTGCTCGACAACATCTTCTGGCACGACCACGTCGACGGCATCCACAACTGGGGCCACGGCCTGGTCGGGCAGCTTGTCATCGAGCCGAAGGGATCCACCTACCACGATCCGGTGACCGGTGCAGAGATCGACTCGGGGACCCTCGCCGACATTCACACGACCAACCCGCTCGCCCCGGGCCTGGTCGGCAGCAGCTTCCGTGAGTTCGTGCTGTGGACCATCGACCAGAACCCGACGACAGACAGCACGCTCAACCTTAAAGCCGAGCCCCTGTCGGACCGGCGCGTCATCGACCCGGATCCGTCGTTGCTCTTCAGCTCGTACCGTCATGGCGACCCTTTCACGCCGATTCCGCGGGCGTACGCCGGTGACCCGTTCGTGATCCGAACGATCAACGTCAGCTCGGGCGTCGACACGCTTCACATCGACGGGCATAGGACATTTGCCGAGAACAGGTACAACTCGGGTGGCACGGTCGAGTCGAGCCCACTGTCGGCCATCGTCTACGGCATCTCCGAGCGGTATACGCTCGCGCTGCAGGGCGGGGCCGGGGGCGTGCAGAAGCGCTCCGGCGATTATCTCTACACCAACGGCATCGGCCGGCGATCCGAGCAGGGTGCGTGGGGACTCATCCGCGTCCTTCCGAAGAAGATCGACACCCTCCAGCCGCTTCCCGGAACAGACGTGCCGACGGGTCCTTCCGAATCGCAGCAGCAGACCGGTGGCCGCCCGCCCGGGGCCACGACCATCGGCGAGCCATGCCCCGTCGGCGCGATCACGCGTGCCTTCTCGATCAGCGCTGTGGACGTCCCGGGCGGAATCGTCGGCCGGACGCTCGCGTACGTACCGACCGCGGATGCAGCGGCGGTCGAGGCCGGCACCAAGACGCCCGAGCCGTTGGCGCTTCACGTCGCCGCCGGCGAATGCGTGAACGTCAGGTTCACCAACGACCGGGCGACCGGTCGTGCGTCGTTCCACGTCGACAAGCTTCTGCGCGACACGTCTTCGTCGGGCATCAACATCGGCTTCAACCCCGAGCAGACCGTCGCCCCGGGCACCTCGCGCCGGTACAAGTTCTTCGCAGACACGGCGAACATCGGCAGCGCGATCATCAGCGACTACGGCGGTGACGATACCGGCGTGCAGGGCCTGTACGGCGCGCTGATCGTCGCTCCCGAGGGCGCTCTGTTCACCGACCCGGTCACCGGCGCGGCCAAGGACGTCGGTTTGCAGGTGGACGTACTCGTTCCCGGCAGCTTGGCGTATCGCGACTTCGCAGTGTTCTTCTCCGACAACGAGCCGACGTTCGGCTCCAACGTGATGCCCTACCCCGACGCAGTCAGGACGCCGACGTCGCTCAACTACGCCACGGCGGGCAATCGCGCGCTGGACGCCAGTCAGTTCAGCTCGCGTGTCCACGGCGACCCGGCGACCACGTTACTTCGGGCCAACTCGGGTGACGCGATGCGCGTCCACGTCATCGGCGCGCCTGGCAGTGAGCAGGTTCAGGTGTTCAACCTTGGCGGGCACACGTGGGCGTGGGACGGGGCCATTCACGGCTCCGAGCAGCTCGCCACCCAGAGCGTCGGGCCGCTGTCCTCGATCGACGCGCACGTGCGCGGCGGCGCCGGGTCTCCGGGCGACTACTTCTACGGCAACATCCGCAGGCCGTTCACCGACGCGGGGCAGTGGGGCCTGCTGCGAGTCTCGTCGCCCGGATCCGGTCCTCTTCGCCCGCTCCCGATCATCCCCGTACGACCGGGTGGACCCCCGGGTGGCCCCGCAGACCCGCCTGCCGAGCCGGTCGCTTCGCCCGATGCTGCCGCCACGGCTGCGACTCCCGCCGCCGCTCCTCCTCGGGTTGCGCTTCAAAAGCTCAACCTCAAGAAGAGCTTTACGCGGCAAGAGATCACAAAGAAGGGGATTGCCTTCCGCCTGACGGGTCCGCCCCAAACGCGTGTCCTTCGCGTCAAGCTGTACCGCTTGGGCGGCAAGAAGCCGGTCCTTGCCGGGACGTCGATCATCATGGTGCTCGACAGTTCGGCCATGGCCAAGCTGTCGGCCAAGGCTCGAGCCGCTCGCAGCACACTGGCGGTCACTGATTCGGGAGCGATGCGCGCGGTGTGGAAGCCGTCCGCGGCGCTGCTCAAGGCGATCCGGGCGGGACGCTACCGGCTTGAGGTCCAAGGGGGGACAACCCGCGCGACCATCGATCCGCAGGCGTTGCGGGGAACCACGCGAGTGATCGCTCCCGCCATCACCTTGAGGAAGAGATAAGCCTCACGTAATGCGCTCCGATGGAGCGCCCGGTCGTCGGGCGCCCCATCGAGCCGATCGGTATTGAGGGCCTGTGTCATGAAAACTGCCTTGCCGGACGGCGAGCGAAAACCGAGCACTACGGTGGTGGCGAGCCTCGTCGCTACTGGTGGTAACGACGATCTTGCCAGTGCCGGAGTGCGACGGTTTGCAGCCGCCGAACGGTGAGGGAGTCATGACACAGGCCCTGAGGCGGTGGTCGGACCCGCTGCGGCGATTTCCGGCGTGACGTCGTCGGCGAACACGGCGAAGTGTGAGCTGAACTCGGCGGCCAGCTTGGCCGCGGTCTCGTCGTAGGCGGCAGGGTCTGCCCACGTCGAGCGCGGGTCGAGCAGGCCGGCGTCGACGCCCGGCACGTCGAGGGGCACTGCGAAGCCGAACGTCGGGTCGGTGCGCGTCGCGGCGCTCTCAAGCTCGCCGCTGATCGCAGCCCGCACAAGCGCGCGGGTCGCTGCGATCGGCATACGGTGGCCGACGCCGTACGGACCGCCGGTCCAGCCGGTGTTGACGAGCCATGTCGACACCTTGTGGTCGGTGATCAGCGTACCCAGCATGTGGGCGTAGACGATCGGGCGCTGTGGCAGAAACGGTGCGCCGAAGCAGGCGCTGAACGTCGTCTGGGGCTCGGTGACGCCGACCTCGGTGCCGGCGACTTTCGCGGTGTAGCCGGCCAGGAAGTGGTACATCGCCTGTGCGTGCGTCAGCCGGGCGATCGGGGGCAGCACACCGAACGCGTCGGCCGTCAGCATCACGATGACACTGGGGTGGCCGGCGCGCTTGGGCCGGTGAGCGTTCGGCACGGACTCGAGCGGGTATGCGCCACGGGTGTTCTCGGTGTTGGATGCGTCGTCCAGATCCAGGCGGCGTGTGACGGGGTCCATGACGACGTTCTCGAGCACCGTTCCGAACATGTGGGTCGTGGCATGGATCTCGGGTTCGGCAGTTGAGGAGAGGCCGATGACCTTGGCGTAGCAGCCGCCCTCGATATTGAACACGCCGTCGTCGGCCCAGCCGTGCTCGTCGTCACCGATGAGCGGGCGGGTCGCGTCGGTCGAGAGGGTCGTCTTGCCGGTGCCCGACAGGCCGAAGAACACTGCCACACGGCCCTCCTCGCTGACGTTGGCCGAGCAGTGCATCGACAGCACGCCCCGGTTTGGCAGCCGATCGTTCATCATCGTGAAAATCGACTTCTTGATCTCGCCGGCGTACTGCGTGCCGCCGATGACGACCTCCTGGTCGGTCGGGTGGACGAGTACGAAGTTGGCGGCGCGGGTGCCGTCCTGCTCGGGCTTGGCGTGGAAGCCCGGTGCGTGCAGCACCAGGGCCTCGGGCGCGTGCGTCGCGAACTCGTCGTCGTCGGGCACGATGAACATGGTGCGGGCAAACAGTGCATGCCACGCGCTGTCGGTCACGACGCGAAGCGCCAGACGGTGGGTGGGATGCGCGCCTGCGAATGCATCGACCACGAACAGGTCGCGCGGGCCCAGATAGGCGGCGACTTGGTCGCGCAGCGACTGGTAGGCGGCGGGCGCGAACTCCTGGTTGACGTTGCCCCACCAGATGCGGTCCTCACTGCCGGGCTCGCGGACGACGAACTTGTCCTTGGGCGCCCGGCCGGTGTGCGCGCCGGTGGACACGACGAGCGGCCCACCGTCGGCGACGACACCCTCACCACGGTTGAGCGCGTGCTCGTACAGTTCGGGTGTGGTTGCGTTCCACACCACGCTGCCCATTGCGCTGATCCCGTGGGCGTCAAGCCCGACCGATCCACGGCGTCCCGTCTGGTCACTCATACAGTCTCCCCCGTCCCCGTTGGCGTACAGACCGACAAAACTACCGCGCGTGGCGGGTAACGTCCGCAAATGCGCCGTGATCAGCTCGCTGTCCTGGGCATTCAACTGCCCGTACTACCGACGATTGTCCTTGGTGGGCTCCCGGGAACGCCGGAATGGGCCCTCCGGCTGGAGCGAATCGGCCTGGACGTCGTCGCGAGCGGAGCCGTGAGCGATACGACCGACACATATGCGGCCGCGGTGGCCGCGGTGCCGCACAGGCCTGTCAAAGCGATGGGCGCGGTGCCCGAAGCACGGCTCGTTGAGTGCGACGGCACGCCGCCCGTCGGATCGCACCGCCTCCACCCGGACGAGATCGTCGTCATCGACGCGGCGGATGGACTCGAGGACGCGAACGACATCGCCAGGTTCGTGCTCGGCGTGGTCGCCGACGATCCATCGTCCTGGTGGGTTGCGGCGAGTGGCCTGGCCGGATTGACCCCTGAAATGGCAGAACGGCGCCTTGGTGCGGTCGTCGACGGTGTGCGGCACGTGCGCCTGTACCTCGCCAAACGGCAGTTCGACGAGTAGTCGCCGTCCGGGTGTCGATCGGCGCACCCGACCCCACTGGGTTTGGGAGTCCCGAGGATTCTCAGACGGCGCCGCGGGGCTATGCGGGAACCAGGCCATCCGGCTCGTAGGCCAAGTTCGGGCCGAGCCAACGTTCGACCTCGGCGACGGGCATCCCCTTGCGGGCGGCGTAATCGGCAACCTGGTCGGCGTTGATCGGCCCGACCGCGAAATAGCGACATGCCGGGTGGGCCAGGTAGATGCCACTGACCGATGCGGCGGGCAGCATGGCGAAGCTGTCGGTCAGCGTGATGCCGAGCGCTTCGGCGCCCAGCAGGTCGAACAGGCGGCGCTTCTCGGTGTGGTCCGGGCAGGCCGGGTAGCCGAACGCGGGACGGATACCTCGGTACCGTTCGGCGACCAGGTCGTCGGCGGCGAGTTCCTCGTCCATGCCGTAGCCCCATTCGCGGCGGACCCGGGCGTGCAGCATCTCGGCGAACGCCTCGGCGAGGCGGTCGGCCAGGGCGCGCACCATGATCGCCGAGTAGTCGTCGTGGTCGCGCTCAAACTCCTGGATCAGCTCGTGCGCGCCGAGGCCGGCGGTGACCGCGAAGCCCCCGAGGTGATCCGGCAGGCCGGTGGAATGTGGCGCGACGAAGTCGGCGAGGCCGACGCTCGGCTTGTCGTCGGCCTTCGCGCGTTGCTGGCGGAGCATCGGGAAGCGGGTCAGCTCAAGCGCACGCGCTGCGTCTGCGAACACCACGATGTCGTCGTCGTCGGCGTTGGCCGGCCAGAACCCGTAGACCCCCCGGGCCTGCAGCAGCTTCTGGCTGGTGATGCGATCGAGCAGCTCCGTCGCGTTGGCGTACAGCTCGCGGGCGGCGTCACCGTACTTGGGGTGGTCCAGCACACCGGGAAATCGCCCGCGGAGTTCCCAGGCGTGGAAGAAGAAGGTCCAGTCGATGTAGGGCACCAGGTCTGTGAGCGGCACGTCGTCCAAGACCTGCACACCGGTGAACGCCGGCGTCGAGACGTCGTCGGCACTCCACGCGATCGGCGTGCGCTTGGCCCGGGCATCGTCGAGGCTCAGCATCGCGCGCGCTGATTTTCCGGCGTGAACGCGGCGAAGCTCGTCCTGCTCGATGCGCAGGTCGTGCAGGAACTCTTGGCGGGCGTGCTCGTCGATGACGCGTGCCACGACGTCGACGGCGCGCGAGGCATCCAGCACGTGGGTGACAAGACCCGAGTACTCGGGCGCGATCTTGACCGCGGTGTGCTGTTTGCTGGTGGTCGCCCCGCCGATCAAGAGCGGCAGCTGGAAGTTGCGTCGTTCCATCTCGCGCGCCACATGCACCATCTCGTCGAGCGACGGGGTGATGAGCCCGGACAGGCCGACGATGTCGGCGTCCTCAGCGATCGCGGCCTCGAGGATCCGGTCGGCGGGGATCATCACGCCGAGGTCGACCACCTCGTAGCCGTTACAGCCCAGAACCACGCCCACGATGTTCTTGCCGATGTCGTGGACGTCGCCCTTGACGGTGGCGAGCACCAGCTTGCCCTGGGATCTCGCGCCGGTGCGCTCGCGCTCCTCGGCCATGTACGGCTCCAGCAGGGCGACGGCGCGTTTCATCACTCGGGCGCTCTTGACGACCTGCGGCAGAAACATCTGGCCCTCACCGAACCGCTGACCCACGATCCGCATGCCATCCATCAACGGGCCTTCGATCACCGAGAGCGGAGACGGGTAGAGCAGCCGCGCCTCTTCGGTGTCCGCTTCGATGTGGTCGACGACGCCCTGTACCAATGCGTGGGAGAGCCGCTCCTCGAGCGTGCCGTCGCGCCACGCCGCGTTGACCACCTGCCGCTTGATGCCGTCTCCCCTGACGGTTTCGGCGAACGCGATCAGCCGGTCGGTCGCGTCGTCGCGCCGGTTGTGGATGACGTCCTCGACGAGTTCCAGCAAGTCGGCGGGGATGTCTTGGTAGACGCCGAGCTGGCCCGCGTTGACAATGCCCATGTCCAAGCCGGCGTTGATCGCGTGGTACAGGAACGCCGTGTGCATGGCCTCACGCACCACGTCGTTGCCGCGAAACGCGAACGACAGGTTGCTGATGCCACCGCTCGTGCGGACGCCGGGGCAGCGCTCCTTGATCAGCCGTACCGCCTCGATGAAGCTGCGCGCGTAGTCGGCGTGCTCCTCCAGGCCGGTCGCCACGGCCAGCACGTTCGCATCGATGATGATGTCCTCGGGGGGTATTCCGGCCCGGTCGACCAGTAGTCGGTAGGCGCGCTCGGCGATCGCGACACGGCGCTCGGTGGTGTCGGCCTGCCCGGTTTCGTCGAAGCACATCACGACGCATCCGGCGCCGTAGCGACGCACTAAGCGGGCCTTGTCCAGGAAGTCCTCCTCGCCCTCTTTGAGGCTGATGGAGTTGACGATCGCCTTGCCCTGGACGCATTTGAGGCCCGCCTCGATGACCGACCACTTGCTGGAGTCGACCATGATCGGCACCCTGGCGATCTCGGGCTCCGTGGCGACCATGTTGAGGAAGGTGGTCATTGCCTGCTCGGAGTCGAGCATGCCCTCGTCCATGTTGACGTCGATGACGTTGGCGCCGTTTCGGACCTGGTCGGCGGCGACCTCCAGGGCGGTGGTGTAGTCACCGTTCAGGATCAGCTTTGCGAACCGGCGTGAGCCGGTCACGTTGGTCCGCTCACCGATCATCGTAAAGCTGGAGCCTGGGAAGATCGCGAAGGGCTCAAGCCCGGCGAAGCGTGTCAAGCGATCGGGCTGTGGCATACGCCGGGGCGGCACGCCCTCAACGGCGTGGGCGATGGCGCGGATGTGGTCCTGTGTCGTGCCACAGCAACCGCCGACGAGGTTGATCAGACCCGACCGGGCGAACTCGCCCAGCTCCGCGGAGGTTTCGGCCGGCTTTTCGTCATAGCCGCCGAACGCGTTCGGCAGTCCCGCGTTGGGGTAGCAGCTGATGTACGCCGACGCGACATCGGAGAGCGCCTCGAGAAACGGACGCATTTCGGTCGCGCCCAACGCACAGTTGATGCCGACCGAGAACGGTTCGGCGTGGGCGACCGAGGCCCAGAACGCCTCGACGGTCTGTCCCGAAAGCGTGCGCCCGCTGCGGTCGGTGATCGTCACCGAGATCATGATGGGCAGCTCGACGCCCATGTCGGCGAACGTCTCTTGAATCGCCACGATTGCGGCCTTGGAGTTGAGCGTGTCGAAGATCGTCTCGAGCAGGATGATGTCGACGCCACCCTCGATGAGCGCCCGGATCTGCTCGACGTAGGCGTCGCGCACTTGGTCAAACGTGACTGCCCGCTTGGACGCGTCGTCGACGTCCGGTGAGATCGAGAGCGTCCGGTTGAGCGGACCGACCGAGCCTGCGACAAACCGCGGCCGCGCCGGGTCCGCTGCGGTCCACCTGTCGGCGGCCCCACGCGCGACCCGGGCGGCGGCCAGGTTGATGTCGCGCACGAACCCCTCTGTGCCGTAGTCGGCCTGCGCGATCGAGGTGGCGGTGAACGTGTTGGTGGTCACCACGTCCGCGCCTGCGGAAAGAAACGCGTCGTGTACTTCGGCGACGACATCGGGCCGTGCGAGCGCCAGCAGGTCCATGTTGCCCTGCAGCGGTGACGGGTGATCGCGCAGCAGCTCTCCGCGAAAGTCGTCCTCACCGAGCTCGTAGGCCTGGATCATCGTGCCCATCGCCCCGTCCAGGATAAGGATCCGTTGGGCCACGATGGACTCGAGCTGTGCGCGTGTACTCATCCGGTCAAGGGTACTGGACGGCCGACGCCACGCAGGTACAGACGGGTCTTTCCGGTACTTCGGAAACGCGCATCAGCAAACGGTTCTCGGGGTCTTCCCGCCTGTGGCCAAAACGAACCGAGAGGAACGAGGTCAGGCGAATACCTGCGCGGCGATCTGCGGCAGGCGGCGGTGCAGCTCGCCACGGGCGACGACCTTGGTGGCACCGGCCGCGCGGGCATCTTTGATCAGGTCGACGCGGGTATGCGCGCAGAACCCGACCAGCGGGACCGCGGCGGTCGCCGGATCGGCTGCGAGTTGCGTAACCAGCGCGACGCCGTCGATCCCGACGCCGTCGAGTTCGACGATCAACCCCGACACGCCATTGGCGAGCGCGGCCGCAAACCGCGCTTGGGTCGCCGCCCCGCGCACGGGTACTCCGGCGATCTTCAAGCCCTCGACGATCTGCTGGCGCATCAACAGGTCCGGGGCGAACACGACGACCGGTTTGGCTTCGGCGGGCATCTGCGTATCGTACGCGCATGTCGCCGCGGGCCGCCGATCTGCACCTCCTCCCCGACACCGGTGGCCCCCCGTCGTCGCAGAGGCCACCCTTCGCAGCGTCATCCCTGGACAGGCCCTGAGTCCTCGACCCAGTCGAACGTGCGGGTGACGGCCTTCTTCCACAGCTTGTAGCCGTGCTCGCGATCGTCCGTGTCCATCTGCGGCGTCCACTCCTTGTCCTTGCCCCAGTTGGCGCGCAGGTCCTCGATCTCCTTCCAGAACCCGACGGCGAGTCCCGCGGCATATGCCGCCCCCAGTGACGTCGTCTCGGCGACCTTCGGTCGCACGACCGGCACGTTCAGCACGTCGGCTTGGAACTGCATCAGGATCTCGTTTGCGACCATTCCGCCGTCAACTTTGAGCGACGTCAGCTCCACACCTGAGTCGGCGTTCATTGCGTCGACCACCTCACGGGTCTGCCACGCCGTGGCTTCGAGCACCGCCCTGGCGATGTGCCCCTTGTTGACGTATCGCGTCAAGCCTGCGATGACGCCGCGGGCGTCGTTCTTCCAGTATGGGGCGAACAGACCCGAGAACGCCGGCACGAAGTACACGCCGCCGTTGTCATCGACCGTTGCAGCGAGTCCCTCGATGTCGCTGGAGTCGTCGATCATTCCGATGTTGTCGCGCAACCACTGCACTAGGGCCCCGGTGATCGCGATCGAGCCCTCCAGCATGTACGCCGCCGGCCGGTCACCGATCTTGTAGGCGACACCGGTGATCAAACCGCTCTTGGACACGACGGGGGCCTCCCCGGTGTTGAGCAGCACAAAGCACCCGGTGCCATACGTGTTCTTGGCCTCACCCGTTGCGAAACACGTCTGACCGAAGAGCGCCGCCTGCTGGTCGCCCAGGTCGCCGGCCACCGGCACTCCGGCCAACTCGCCCACCGCTTCGCCGTACACCTCGGACGAGGCCTTGATCTGGGGCAGCATCGCGCGAGGCACCCTCAGCACGTCCAGAAGCGCGTCGTCCCACTCCAAGGTCTTCAAGCCCATCATCATCGTGCGGCTGGCGTTGGTGACGTC
>JANMDV010000128.1:0-1561 GCA_031376485.1 Actinomycetota bacterium | reverse complement strand
CCGGAGTGCTCACAGATCGTCGCCGACAAGCACTCGATGCGCACCTTCGGCGCATCCAGGCGACCTCGGTCGAGCGAACGCGCCCAGGGTCATACTCGTGGCCCGTCCTTCGACGTGAAGCCGAGCGGCGATTCGCAGCAGGAGACAAGCCGGCGGACGTCATCACCGAGCTGCGGACGACCTACCGCGACGGCCCCGCGATGGTGCCATCGATCCGCACCATGCGCCGATGGTTCACGCAGGCACGATGGATGAAGGGCTCCGCCACGAGGCACAACGGGGCGCCCCGGACGACCGCGTCACCCAGACGGAAGGGCCGGGCGCACCCACTCGTCGACCTCATCCTGAGCGGCGTCGCCTTTCCCATGCCGCCACCCGGCCCCCGGTTCTCACGCGGGCCGTAGATCCTGTTGACGTCGGATCGGCAAGTCAGGCCGAAGGCCGCGAGCGATCCCCGGATCGGATGGTGATGACTTGTGAGGGCAATGTCGAGCAGGCCGAGCGCGACTCGTCGTGCTCAGGGCCCGGAGAAGAAGTACTGCGGTCTGGCGGCTGCAACCCGTCGCCATACGGCGCCCGCGAGATCGCCGTTTGTTGGGTCTTCCGGTTTGAGTGTGGATTGTGAGTACTCGCTACCCGCTGCCGATCACGGGCCACGGCGAGAACATCTCCTCGAACAGACCACGGATGAGGCGGCGGGTCGCGGCTTCGCGCCGCCCGCCCTGTTCGCTGCAAGCCGTTCGCTTCGTCACTGGCAAGGCAGGAAAGCCCCGCAAACCGCACAGTTACGCTCTTGAGAATTCGCTTTTTTGCTCGCGTCCCTGGCCTTGGGGGCCGCGGGCTGGCTGGCCGAACCGACCCCGGCAGGACATCAGAGGCGATGCCCCTCACCGGGGTACGCCGGCCCCCGGGCGAATTGCCAATCCACACTCAAACCGGAAGAGCCCGTTTATTCTTGAGAGCGGCGACGCTCGTGGCCACCGCCTGGCTCGGGTTCCGCTCACCATCTCGACGCAGCACTTGTTCTTCTACGAGCCCCCGGGGCCCGCGCAGAAATAACTGCTGTACCGGATGGCGAGCGAAACGGCCCGGAGCGGGGCTCGCCCCCGGCGGCTGGAAATACGAACCGCAGGACGGCGATTTCCGAAGCAACACTCAAGTCAGTGGCATCGGGCGTGGCCGCCCGTCCACGGCGTACGAGAATAGGACTCTCCCGAGTCCCACTTCCCTCTCGGACGGTGTCGCCGAGCTTCGATGCTACTGGCGGTAGGGGCGATCTCGGCGACGCGGTGTGGCGACGGTTTGCAGCCGCCAAACGGCACAGTCGTTTCTGCGTCGTCCCATATCGTCGATACCGCCAGGGACGGAGATTCAGGCGCGGTCGATGCGGACCGCGAGGGGTTCGCCGTCCAACACGTGCTCCTCGTGGTGGACGCCGCCGAACGGGGCGCCGTGCCCGACTGACAGGTCGACCGCGAGGGTCTCTGCTGCGATGTGCGGTCGGTGGGCGTCGATCGCTTCGCGCAACACCCCCGAGCCGTCCAAGTGGAGGCGGATACGC
>JANMDV010000124.1:0-12237 GCA_031376485.1 Actinomycetota bacterium | reverse complement strand
GACGCCGAACCGGACGGGGGCGAGGGGCGCCTATGGACTCCCGGCACCGGTGCCGGCGACGGCGAGGCCGCCGGCCTGTGGACCCCGGGCGCGCCCGAACCGGGTTCTTGATCCAAGCGGTCTGCGCCGGATGTTCGATCGCGAATCGTCGGTTGGAAGGGTTCGCGCAAAATTAACTGCTGTGCCGGATGGCGAGCGACAACCGAGTGAGGCGGTGTCGCCGAGCCTCGCCGCTACTGGTGATAACGGCGATCTCGGCGACGCCGTATCGCGACGGTTTGCAGCCGCCAAACGGTTCAGTAGTTTGCGCGAACCTTAAGTTCGTCGTGATGCGACGTCCTTTGTTCGGGGCAGCAATCGATCGTCGTCGGTAGCTTCTCCGCGGTCAAACACGCGTGAGGAGATGGATCGTGGCGGACGCCGAGATCGGAGTGTTCGGAGGGTCGGGGTTCTACTCGTTCCTCGACGATGTCGAAGAGATCGCGGTGGACACGCCGTACGGTGAGCCGTCGTCCAACGTCTTCATCGGGGAACTCGGAGGGCGCCGCGTCGCCTTCCTTCCGCGGCACGGCGTCGATCACCAATACCCGGCGCACATCATCAACTACCGCGCCAACGTGTGGGCGATGAAGGAGATCGGTGTCAACTGGATCTTCGGTCCGTGCGCGGCTGGCAGCTTGCAGCGCGAGGTCCACGTCGGCGACTTCGTCGTCTGCGACCAATTCGTGGACCGCACCACGGGGCGCAAGGACACGTTCTACGACGGTCCGATCACCACCCACGTCAGCGCCGCCGACCCGTACAGCCCCGTGCTGCGCCAACTTTTGATCGACGGCTGCCACGACCTCGGAATACCTGTGCATGAGACCGGCACCGTCGTCGTCATCCAGGGGCCGCGGTTCTCGACCCGTGCGGAGAGCAGATGGTTCAGTCAGATGGGGTGGGAGGTCATCAACATGAGCGCCTACCCGGAGGGTTACCTCGCCCGTGAGCAGGCGATCGCCTACGCCAACGTCTCCCTGATCACCGACTATGACGTCGGTGTCAACGGCGTCCCGCCGGTCACCCACGGCGAGGTTCTCAGGACCTTCCACGAGAACAACGCGAAGCTCCGCGAGCTGTTGTTCCACGTGATCCCGAACGTCCCGACCGAGCCTGACCTGCACGCGGCAAGCGCGCTGGACGGCGCCCACTGATCCCGTTCGGTCGCTGCGATCAGGACCATTTGGCACGAGGCCGAAAATCCAGCCGCCGGAGACGTTTGAGCCGCCCGGAGGGTGGCTCATAGGCCGCCCAAGTGCCGTGTCGTAGGCGGCGTATGGAAGCCCCAAGTGCTGTGGTGAATGCGGCGAATAGTCCCGCTGTGATAGAAACCCGCGTCCTTTCGCGGCCGAAGCGCCCTCGCCGATACGGCCGGGCGGCCACGCTTCGATGCTTACCCGAATCATGGGAGAAATGACTCTTGTCTGAGTTCCTTACGGACAACACGACGTGGCTTGCCGTCGTGTGTGGCCTGCTTGCCGTGGCATACGGCATCGGCCTGACCATCTATCTGCTGAAGCAACCCGCGGGCAACGAGCGAATGCAGGAGATCGCTCGTGCGATCCAAGAAGGCGCCAAGGCGTACCTGACCCGTCAGTACACGATCATCGCGGGCGTCGCGGTGGTCCTGTTCGTGCTCCTCGGGGTTCTCGGCTCCAGCGTGGAGTCGCCGTTTTTGGGGTGGGAGGCCGCAATCGGCTTCCTGATCGGCGCCGTGGCCTCGTCCGCCGCCGGTTTCATCGGGATGAACGTCTCGGTGCGGGCGAACGTCCGCACGGCCGAGGCCGCGCGGGGCGGACTCAAACCCGCGCTCGGCATCGCGTTCAAGGGCGGCTCTGTGACGGGGCTGCTGGTCGTCGGTCTCGGCCTGCTCGCGGTGGCCGGATACTGGTGGATCCTCGGCGAGGATGCCGAGGCCGTCAAACCGCTCGTCGGCCTCGCGTTCGGCGGTTCGCTGATCTCGGTGTTCGCCCGCCTGGGCGGTGGCATCTTCACCAAGGGCGCCGACGTCGGTGCCGACCTCGTCGGCAAGGTCGAAGTGGGAATTCCCGAAGACGACCCGCGCAACCCGGCCGTCATCGCCGACAACGTCGGTGACAATGTCGGTGACTGCGCCGGTATGGCCGCGGACCTCTTCGAGACCTACGCGGTCACCACGGTCGCCGTCATGTTGCTCGGCTCACTGTTCTTCAGCGCAGCCGACGCGACGAACGCGATCCTGTACCCGCTCGCCCTGGGCGGCATCTCGATCATCACGTCGATCGTCGGCATGTGGTTCGTTCGCGTCGGCAAGAGCGGGAACATCACGGCTGCGCTCTACACCGGTTTGGGTGTGGCAGCGCTCCTGTCGGCGATCGGTTTCATCCCGATCACCAAGGGCCTGATGGACGGCATCTCGCCGGAGGGCCTCGCGGTCTCGTGGACCGACTACTACTGGTGTGCGATCGTCGGGCTCGGCGTCACCATCCTGCTGGTCGCGATCACCGAGTACTTCACAGGCAGCATCTGGAAGCCGGTCAAGTCGATCGCCAAAGCGTCGGAGACGGGGCACGGGACCAACATCATTGCGGGCCTCGCAGTCAGCCTCAAGGCGACGGCGCTGCCGGTCGTCGTGATCGGTGGCGGCATCGCGTTGAGCTACGAGTTGGCCGGTGTCTACGGTATCGGCTCAGCTGTCATGGCGATGTTGTCGTTGACGGGTGTGGTGGTCGCGCTGGACGCGTTCGGTCCGATCACGGACAACGCCGGTGGCATCGCCGAGATGGCAGAGCTTCCCGCCGAGGTGCGTGGGGTTACTGATCCCCTGGACGCCGTCGGCAACACCACGAAGGCAGTCACCAAGGGATACGCCATCGGGTCGGCCGGACTCGCCGCCGTGGTGCTGTTCGTGTCGTACATCGAGGAGTTGAAGGAAGCCAACCTGGCGTTCTTCGAGACGCTCGACTTCCAGCTCAGTAACCCGTTCATCGTCATCGGCCTGCTGATCGGCGGCATGATGCCGTTCATCTTCGGGGCGCTCTCGATGGAGGCAGTCGGTAAGGCCGGTGGCCAGGTCGTCGAGGAGGTTCGGCGCCAGTTCAGGGAAAAGCCCGGGATCATGGAGGGCACCGACCGGCCCGACTACGCCCAGTGCGTGCGCATCGTGACCGCCACCGCGCAGAAGCAGATGCTCGTGCCGGGTCTGATCCCGATCGTGATCCCGATCATCGTCGCGTTCATCTTCGGCAAGACCAACGGTGCCGAGATGCTCGGTGGACTGCTTTTGGGTGTCATCGTGACGGGGCTCTTTGTCGCCATCTCGATGACGTCGGGCGGCGGTGCGTGGGACAACGCCAAGAAGTTGATCGAGGACGGCGCCCACGGTGGCAAGGGGTCGGAGGCCCACAAGGCCGCGGTGACCGGTGACACGGTCGGTGACCCCTACAAGGACACCGCCGGCCCAGCCATCAACCCGATGATCAAGATCGCCAACATCGTGGCGCTCCTGATCATTCCGTTCCTGGTCTAGACCCTCTGCTCGGAGCTGGTGGGCGCGTCCCGATGGTGGGGCGCGTCCACCAATGCCGTCACGAGTTCGGTTTGGGCAGCTGAGGGCGAGCCGAGCAGGTCTGCCCAGCCGCCTGCAAGTTCAGTCGCGGTCAGCATTTGAGTGGCCCGCAGGGCTGCGAAGAGGCCGCCCAAGTGCCGTGGTGAATGCTCGGTATGGTCCGCGCAAGTGCAGGGGCGCCTCCCAGAACCCCTGCACTCGTGCTGTTCTCCCAGGGTACGGGAGCTCGTGTGTCTCCCGGCTAGGGGAGGTCGGTGAAGAAGAGGCGCTTGACGTGGCTGCGCCACTCAGCCTCGTTGCCCTCCATGCGGTACTGCCCGACGCCGTTTGCGAGGATCGGCGCGTTCGCGGGGCTCGCAGCAAGTGCGAACTGGCAACCCTGGGGGGTCGCGGGGTCCGAGCACTCGCCGGGGGCGCCGCCCTTGTTGGCGGGCATTCCGTTGCTCATGTGGAAGTGGAGCTTTGCGAGCATGGCGGGGTCGGCGGTGCCCGCGCCGGGCGCCGTCATGAACTTGGCGAATCGCGCCGGGTAGGCAGCCCACTCACGGGTGTCGAACGGGGTGCGCATGCGCGACGCGTTGTCGAAGTGGTACATCTCGAGCCAGACACCGCCGGCGAGGCGAAGCGCGGTACGCAGGCCCTCGTGTGAGCGGAAGTGGGGGCGCTTGTCGCGGCCCAGGTTGTGGTACTTGCCACGCCCCACGCCGATCGTCGTGACCATGCCCGGGGCGATGTAGAAGTGCACCCGATCTGCGTAGGTGCCGCCTCCGTCGTACGGGATCGCCGCGAGCAGTTCCATGGCCTTGGACAGCTCGAATCCGGCGTGGCCGTCCCGCGGACGAGGAACGTAATTGGGGAACTTGCGTTGCGCCTGGTTGCGACTGGAGCGCCCGCGCCAGGCGCGGGTGTTCAGGTTGGGTGCCTTCTCAGCGAAGCGTGAATCGATCTCGTCGATGAAGACGAGGTGGCTTGTACACCCTGACTCACCCCACGGCGGGAACACACATCCGGGTGCGTCGATACGTGTTCGAATCAAGCGGGCCATCGCATCGGCGTTGCCGGCTGCGATCACGCTCGCGGCCGTCAAGCGTGCGAGCCGGTAGGGCTTGTCGGCGTCGCCGGCGAACAGGTGGCCGACGTTCGGCTCTTGCACGAAGATGCGTCCGTCGATCGGCAGGGCGCCTGCTGTTCCCGGCTTGACGATCTTGCGGTTGGTGTCGTCGGTGGCGTACATGACCAGCATCGGAGCTGCCGATGCCGTCGCCGTGGCGGTCACCGCCAATGCTGCGAGGGTCAACGCAATTCGATGGAATGCCCGCATGATCCGACGTCCTTGTCGTGTCTCGGCGGGCCGCGCCTCACTCGCGGCCTCATTGCTTCATCCGTTGTATCGGCCGATTACCCTCGTTTGTTGAGCGCCGTCACGGGAAGAAGAGCCGTTTGACGTGAGCCCGCCATTCGGCTTCGTCTCCCTCCATTCGGTACTGGCCGACGCCGTTGGCCAAGATCGGCGCGTTCTGCGGTAGCGACGCCAGCGCGAACTGGCAGGTCTGGGGCTGTGCGGCGTTCTGGCAGACGGCGGGCGCAGCGGCGTGGGTCAGTGGGGCACCCCTGCTCATCATGAAGCGCACCTTGGCGATCAGAGCGGGGTCCGCCGCCGCCGCTCCGGGCGCGGTCAGGTACCGCGTGAACCGCGTCGGGTGGGTCATCCACTCGCGCGTGGTGAACGGCGAGCGCGTGCGGGCGGCGGTGTCGAAGTGGTACATCTCGAGCCACACGCCGCCGGCGCGTTGGAGGGCGGTGCGAAGCCCTTCATACGTGCGGAAATGTGGGCGCCGGTCGCGGCCCAGGTTGTGGTATTTGCCGCGTCCGATCCCAAGAGACGAGATCACGCCGGGAGCGATGTAGAAGTGTGCGCGATCTGCGTAGGTGCCGCCACCGGGAAACGGCAGTGCCGCAAGGATCTCCATTGCCTTGCCGAGTTCGTACCCGGGTTGGCCCGGGCGCGGGCGCGGCACATAGTTGGGAAATGCGCGCTTTTTCTGCCCGCGGCTGGTGCGACCCCGCCATGCCGGGGTTTTGAGGTTGGGCGCGCGCTCGGCGAAGCGCGCGTCGATCTCGTCGATGAACACCAGGTGGCTTCGGCATCCCGCCCGCCCGGAACCTGCGAACGAGCAGTTGGACGCGACGATGCGCCCCCGCAAGAGGTCCGCGATCGCCCGCGCCGATCCGGCTTTCACGATCTGTTCTGCGG
Source organism: Actinomycetota bacterium (assembly GCA_031376485.1). Taxonomy (GTDB): domain Bacteria; phylum Actinomycetota; class Thermoleophilia; order Miltoncostaeales; family Miltoncostaeaceae; genus CALMEC01. Next base: position 6,394 of record JANMDV010000124.1, on the reverse strand, counting down.
TGACGCGCGACAGGCGGTACGGCCGATCGCGGTCACCCGCGAACAGGTGACCGACGTTTGGTTCCTGCACGAACAGGCGCCCGTTGAGGTGCAGTGCATCGGCAGCACCCGGTCGGACGATCGCGCGGTTCGTTGCCGGGGTGGCGTACAACACGACCATCGGGGCCGCACTTGCAGTCGCGGCACCGGCTGCCATCAACACCGCGGCGGTCGCTCCACGCAACCACGTTCGGGTCCAGATGTGAATCGGGGCAACTCCCTACGTTGACTCCTGGCCGACGCGGGCTGGGCCATGGCTGACGCCCACCCTTCCATGGAGTCGCCGTCATGGCAAGCCGACCGGGTTGCGAGGAGTCGGCCCCGGAGCGGGAGGCGGACGGCCGCGACGAAATGCGGCGCCGACCGCGGACGGCACGTTGCGCTGATACGCTCGGCCGGTGCCCGATGAACACCGCGATGACGGCTACAACCCCGACCGATGGGATGCCAAGTTCATCGAGCTGCGGGACGGCCCCCGTGAACTGCAACCCGGTGAGTACCGGCGCACCCTCGCGTCGCTCAACTCGGGGTGGCTCGCGCGTGGAGGCCTCTTGCGGCTCCACGATGACCGGCTGTCGTTCACCCCGACGCCGATCGAACGGATGCTGTTCGGCAAGAACCACCAGATCGACTTCGTTGCGATCACCGCGATCGAGCGCGAGCCGCGACGGCCTGAGGACGTGCTTCCGGGGGGCAAGGCGCCCCGAATGCGCATCACCACGACAGAACGGTCCTTCGAGTTCGTGTTCCACCACGGTCTGGACGATTGGCTCGACGCGCTCGCCGAGCGACGCCGCATTTGGGAGAACCGAACAAGGATGGGGAATGGGGAGAAGTAAGCGCAAGATGCCACGGCGCCCGCATGCCGAGAAACCGAAACCGGGCGAGACGGTCCGCAAACGCGGAGGGGCCGACCTGCAGAACGGCTGGTATGGACGGCACGGCACCCTGTACCTCTCCGACGAGCGGCTTGTGTTCGTACCGACGATCCTCGACACGCTCCTGGGCGGCAAGCGTCGAGAGCTCCTCTATGACGACATCGTCGAGGTGGAACGCTCCCCGGCGAGTCCTGACGGCATCGTCCCCGGTGGCCGGCGCCCGCGGATGATCCTGCACACCGCCGAGTGCGGTTATGAGTTCATGGTCGGTGACCTGGACGCGTGGATCGACGCCATCGAGATCATCTATGGGCACCGCAACAAGCACGGTCATCCACATGCTCCGACGGTCACGCGCGACGGCTCGACCACTGCACTTCTCAGAGAGTTGTAGCGGGCCTGAGCGGACGTCGCGAGCGAACTGCCGTGCGCAGCGGCAGCAACGAGCATCGGTGGTGTTGGTGGGGAGGTCGATCGCGTCTCTGCCGCAAGCAGACGGGTTGCGACTGTCGCACGTTGCGGTCGTTTTGGGACGCGCCGAAAGCCCTCAGCTACACTTTCCAGAAACCACGAATTCTTGGGGGGGTTTTGGGGTGATTACGGTCAGCGACAGGAGCCGGGCGGCGGTCAGCGCGCTTGCCGAACTCGCACGCCGCGCGGAACCCGCGCCTGTTCCCATCCTTGAGATCGCCGAAAGTCGCCATATTCCGCTGCACGTCCTGGAGCAGCTCTTCTCGTCATTGCGTCGCAGCGGCATCCTGAAGAGCCAGCGCGGGGTCAAGGGGGGGTACTCGTTCCTTCGCCCGCCCCGAGACGTGACGGTGCTGGACGTCGTCGAGTGCGTCGACGGGCCACTCCGTCCATCGGGGCAGGCCGCTGCGGACGCGACGCACGATTTATGGAACGAGGCACAGACCCGGCTGGCGGCCGTGCTCGGCGCGGTGACCATCGCGGAGATGGTCGAACGTGAAGCGCGCCACGCGGGCGCTCTGATGTTCCACATCTGAGCAGTTGCCGCGATGGTAGGGTCCCGCCGATGCTGATCGCCGAATCGATTACGGATCTCGTCGGACGCACGCCCTTGGTGCATCTCGGGCGGATCGACGCGGGCACCGGGGCACGCATCCTCGGCAAGCTCGAGTCGTTCAACCCCGCCGGAAGCGTCAAGGACCGCATCGGTCTTGCGATGATCGAGGCCGCGGAGCGAGATGGTCATCTGGTGCCGGGCACGAGCGTGATCGTCGAACCGACCTCTGGCAACACGGGAATCGCGTTGGCGTTTGTCGCCGCCGCCAAGGGATACCGTTGCATCCTGACGATGCCCGAGACGATGAGCGTGGAGCGGCGCAACCTGCTGCGTGCATACGGCGCCGAGCTCGTGCTGACACCGGGTACCGACGGGATGCGTGGCGCCATCGCCAAGGCCACCGAGATCGCGGCCGAGACCACCGGCGCGTTCATCCCGCAGCAGTTCGAGAACCCCGAAAATCCAGAGATCCATCGGCGTACGACGGCCCAGGAGATTTGGGCTGACACCGGGGGCGCGGTGGATGTACTTGTCGCGGGCGTCGGCACGGGCGGCAGCATCACCGGCGTGGGGGAGATCCTGCGTGAGAAGCGTCCGGGGTTCCGTACGGTCGCGGTCGAGCCGGTGGATTCACCTGTTCTGTCGGGCGGTCAACCCGGTCCGCACAAGATCCAGGGCATCGGCGCCGGCTTCGTGCCAGGCGTGCTCAACACTGACGTCTACGACGAGGTGATCACCTGCCCGTCCGACGAGGCGTTCGCGATGACGCGGCGCCTTGCTCGCCAGGCAGGGATCCTGGTCGGTATTTCGGCCGGTGCAAACGTGTGGGCGGCATTGCAGATCGCGAAGCGACCCGAAAGCGCAGGCCTTACCATCGTCACGTTTCTGTGCGACACGGGTGAGCGCTATCTGACGACGCCGGGTCTGTTCGACGACCAGTAGTTCTCCCGTCGGCACGCAGCGGGCGTGGCGGGTTGTCGCAACGGCTGGGCAGACTACGCGACCGAGCACCGCGCTCGCCGCGTCCATCTCATGCAATCAGATCAGTGGAATAATGATGGTGAGCGGCGACACCACTCGGTCGCGATCGACGACGGGACCAATAGCGGGTATGCGGCGGGTGGCGCCGGTGGGTTCCCGGTCATCCACGCGGGCGCCTTGGATCGCGAACCCCAAAGCAAAGGCGGCCCCTACAGCCGCGGGGTGTTCCCGGGCGGCGGCCAGTTCGGAACGCTCCACGTCGCCGACGACGGCGGCCCCACGGTCACCGTCACCCTCCGCGGCCTCGACTGGCGCCGCCGCGAGCTGACGTCACTGAGGGTCACGATGCCCGCCCGCCCGAAACGAACTGATCGAACGACCATGCGAGAACGTGGAGCCGCGAAGTCCCCATCCCACGCAGCTGGGCGACGTTCGCGGTTGGGACACAGTGTCGGACACGGATCACCTCAGAACCCTTTGCTCATCAGGGATCGCGCGGGGAGTAACGACCCTTCCGTACACGGGCCAAAGCGCGCGATCAAGCACTTCGAACCCAGCTCCTCATCGGACTCTGGTCGTGTCGTCGAGCGGCGATGAGGCCACGTGTGACACATGGGAGGACGCGTCATCGTTCACCTTCGTGTGCCAGGCGCGGCAGGGTGAACGGAATCGGGCGTCTCGCGGGATTCGGCGGCGGCCTCCGTGGGATCGATGAGGTCGAGGCGCCGAGCGAGCCATCCCTTCGTCGAGGCCTGCAGCCCAAGCGTCAGCAGGATCGCCATCGCCACGGTCACGACGACCAGCTCACCGTTCTCCACGCCGCGACTCACGACGATGCCTGCGAGCGCGGCCGGCACGACCCCGGTCTCCCGCGTCCAGGCCATGAAGAGGAGTTCCTGGCGGGTCCACGCTCCACGACGGTCCGGCAGGAGACACAGGAGCACCACGAGCGGCCGGGCGACCAGGATCAGCACGGCCAGGACGGCCAGCGCCGGCAGCCAGTTGTCGGCGATCGCGGCGAACGGGAGGTTCGCGCCGAGGACCACGAACACGAAGATCACCATGATGTCGGAGAGACTGCCGACCAGGCTGCGCATGTCGCGTTCGTGGTCGGTGTGCATCCCCAGGTGGAGCCGGTCCATGTTTCCGACGATGAGCCCGGCGACGAACGGCCCCAGGTACCCGCTCTCGGCGCCGGCCTCGGTGACGGTGAAGAACGTGAGCGTCACGATCGCGAGCACGGCGATCCCGGCCGACTCGCGCCACAGGCCGAGGCGCGAGTGCGACATCACAAGCGCGAGCAGCACTCCGAAGACAATGCCGAGCCCGGCTGAGATCCCGAGTTCGGTCGCGAAGTCGACCACCGGGCCGGCGCCGAGACCGTCGCCGGTGACGACGACACCCAGAAAGGTGAGCGCGAGCACCGCCCCAGTCGGGTCGTTGAGGGCCGACTCCGCGACGATGGTCTGTTCGAGTTTCGGGCGCAGGCCCATACGCCGAAACAGCGGGATCAGGATCGCCGGGTCCGTCGGCGCAAGGACGGCCCCGATGAGCAGGCCGGTTGTCACCGGCACGTCAAAGACGAGGGCCGCGACGAGGCCGCAGACGACCGCCGTGATGATCACCCCGGGAATCACCAGCATCCCGAGACCGAAGGCGACTTGACGCAGCACGCGGACGGACAGGTGGAGCCCGCCGTGGAACAGGATGAACGACACCCCCAACGTCAGCAGCACCTGGGCGCCGGTCGAGGTCAAGGGCACATCGATGAGGTCGAGCACGGACGGCCCCAGCAGCGCTCCGACCCCGACGAGCACCAGCATGTACGGAAGCCGGAGGAGGGCCCCGATGGGGTAGGACAGTAAGCCGGCACCCAGGATCACCCCGACCGTCAGGATCACATCCGTTGCCGTCACGCGGAGCATCCTGCCGGTCGCGCCACGCGCTGTTGCATCATCCTCGGCGGATAAGAGACACCGTTCTGGTGCGCTGTTTGAAGCCTTGCTTCTCCCAGAAGATCACGTTCTCTGCCACATCGTCGACCTCGGCGACGATGTGGCTGCCGACGGCGTCGCGCACGGCGGCGGCGATCTGGCCGACGAGCGCACGGCCGATGCCCGCGCGACGTTGATCCGGGACGACTCCGATCCAGTTGATCCATCCCGACGGCATCTCGGCCTGGACGAAGCCGACGATGCGCTCCTCCTGGCGTGCGACGAAAAACGCTCCCCATCCTTCAGCCGTTTCGAACCCGGTGGGTGAGCCGACCTCGCGAAAGAACGAGAAGTCTGCCATCGCCTCCGCCTCGGCCGCGGTGAAGTCCTCCGCCCACGCGTTCTTGTACGGCTCGATCTTGGTCCCGCGTGGCGGTGGGTCCTTACGGAAGCCGTCGATGCGACGGGCAACGACCACTGTGTGGGCGTACGGCACGAATCCCGCGGCGTGCGCGATCGCGACGAGTGGGTCGTCGTTGGGGAGGGCGATGTCGTACGGCGGCTCGCCGACCGTGGTCAAGAGCGCCTGCAGCGCGCTCGGGCTCTCTGCGCGGAGCCCGTCCAACCGGGTGGCTTTGGAACTCGGCGACGGTCCCGGACGGCACGCCGCCCCGTCGACTCGAACCGCCCCGTCAGTGCTCAATATGTGTCCGTTCGGCGTGGCTTCACAGTGCGGTGCAATACTAGCCGTCGACCATGGCCCTTTCGTTCACGACCCTCATCACGCGCGCGGCGGCAACGTTCCAACGGGACGTCGCGGTGGCGCGCGAACGCGACCCGGCCGCGCGGTCGACGCTCGAAGTCGTGACCTCGTATCCCGGGCTCCACGCGCTCTGGATGCACCGTCTCGCGCACGGACTCCACGGTCGGGGAATGCGGCTTTCGGCGCGCTGGGTCAGCCAGATATCACGACAACTCACCGGGATCGAGATCCACCCCGGCGCCACGATCGGACCGGGCCTGTTCATCGACCACGGCATGGGTGTCGTCATCGGCGAGACCACGGAGATCGGCGAGGACGTCACGATCTACCAGGGCGTCACCCTGGGCGGGACCGGCAAGCAGAGCGGTAAACGCCATCCGACGGTCGGCGATGGTGTGATCGTCGGCACCGGAGCCAGCATTCTGGGGTCGGTCATCGTCGGCGAGGGCGCCAAGATCGGTGCTGGATCCATCGTGATCAAGGATGTCCCACCCAACTCCACGGTGGTCGGTAACCCGGGCCGGGCCGTGGTGGTGGACGGTCAGCGCGTCGATCAGGAGACCCTGCACCACCCGACGCTCGAGCACACGCGCCTGCCCGACCCGGTGGCCGAGGCGATGGCGTGCCTGGTGCGGCGGGTCACCGAACTCGAGCAGGACATCGCCGACCTGCGCGACGGCCGCGAGCCGCAAATCCGGACGCGCGAGGACGGCGACTGCCTGCCGACCGCCCAGCAGGAGATCGCCGGCATCCTCGGTCTCAACGGGGGCAG
>JANMDV010000077.1:0-3153 GCA_031376485.1 Actinomycetota bacterium | reverse complement strand
GGGCCGGGGATCTCGTTGACTTCGGCCCAGCGGTCGAGCCACCCTTCGAGTGTTTTGGTCGGGACCTCGGTCTGGACGAGGTGCTGGCTCTGTGTGGAGCCCTCGCCCATCGCCTTGGTCGTCGCCGTCTGACCCGACACCGACATCAGGCCGGCGTCGGCCCGCGGACCTCCGACCAGGGTCTGCGGCGTGCGGTACGGCGACTCCAGGAGGCGGAACTTGCGCTGCAGGCGGGCCAAAGCGAGCATGCCGTCCTCGCGAAGCGATGCGCTGAACTCCTCGGATGCGAGGCCGTCGATCTGGTGGCCTCCGTAGGTGATGAAGTTGAAGACGTAGCCCATCCTGCCGAGTTCTTTGGGGAACTCGCGCATCTCGTCGTCGTTCATCCCGGTCGTGTCCCAGTTGAAGGACGGCGACAGGTTGTAGGCCAGCATCTGGTTGGGGTAGACCGCGTGGATCGCGTCGGCGAACTCCTTGGCGTCGTGCAGCTCGGCGGTCTTCGTCTCCATCCAGAGCAGATCGGCGAACGGCGCGGCCGCGAGGGACTTGGCGATGGCGTACGGAATACCGCCCTGCACCTGGTAGTAGCCCTCAGGGGTCTTTGCGAGGTCGGGCTCCCACGTGACATCGAGCCCCATGCTCTCGGCTTTGGCGCGCGCCGCGTACCAGGACGCGGTCTTGGCGAACGCCAGCCACTCGTCGACCGTCATGTCAAGTTGCACACCTTCTTCGGTACGGAAGGCGATGACCTCGGCAACGGCGTCACCGAGGGTCAAGATTCCCGCGTCCGATTGCCACGTGGTCAGGAACGTGTCGGCGACTGTGTCGAGGACTGCCTCGGCTTGCTTGCCGTCACCGTCCAGGAACGCCTTGGCAGCGGCGTCTGCAGTCGCAGCCACGCCGGATTTGTCGAGCCACGCGTCGGCCTCGGCGGACTCGGCCTCGGGCAGCGCGTACAGCAGGTGGCCGTTCAAGTCCGTGACGCCGGCGTTGTGCAGACGACGGATGACCGCCAGGAACGCCGACTTGTAGGACGGCACGTCGGTGTTGGTCGCGCCCAGAATGAACGGCTGGTCGCGCTCGTCGCCGCAACTCTCAAGGAGGTTGGCCGCCTCGGCATCGGTGCGGGCGACGATGATGCCCGGCACGCCCATGATGTCGAGTTGGAACCGCGCGGAGTTAAGACGCTTGATCTGCTCGTCCGAGCCGACCAGGACCTTGCCGCCCTGATGGCCGCACTTCTTGGCGCCGGGCTTCTGGTCTTCGATGTGGTACCCGGGAACGCCGACCTCGGCAAACCGCCGCACGAGGTTGCGCACGTGGGCGTCACCGCCGTGGCCGGTGTCGGCATCGGCGATGATGAACGGCGTGAAGTCGACCACGGGGGTCGCCGCGCGCTCGGCCTCGCTCATCTTGGAACGTGCGAAGCTCTGGTTGCGATCGGCAGTCAAGAGCGCGCGCACCAGACCGGCGGCCTCGTCGGGCACCTGACTCAGCGGGTAGCTGGCGAGGTCTGGTCCCGGGTCCTCATCCTTGGAGCCTTTTGCGGAGGTCGCCCAGCCGCCGAGGTAGATACCTTCGATGCCGGCGCGCTTCATTGCCACGGCCTGGCCGGGCGAGTAGGGACCGTAGGTCGTGATGGAGAGCTTTGCCGCGAACAACTCACGAAGCCGCGCGTGGAACCGCTCAGCCGCGTTGCGCGACACGATGTAGTCGGACGGGATCGTGCCCCGCTGCTCGACGATCTGTCGTGGCGAGAATAGGCGGGTGATCTCCGCAAACCGCTCGCTCGTCATCCAGGCTCGTGTGCCCTCAACCTCGTCCTCAAATGCCCCCATCGACCCCTCCCCATGTGTGAAGGGTTCGCGCAAAAATAAACTGCTGGGCCGGATGGCGAGCGAAAACCGCGTGAGGCGGTGTCGCAGAGCCTCGTCGCTACTGGTGGTAACGGCGATCTCGGCGACGCCGTATCGCGACGGTTTGCAGCCGCCAAACGGTGCAGTCGTTTTTGCACGGACCCTAAAGCGATAAGGCAGGGATTCTACGCAGACAAGACAGCCCGCCGCACCGTGGAGCCGAATAGGGCCAAACGACCCCCAAAACTCGCCGAGTGGAGTGCGCGAGATACTCTCGGTGTCAGGGACCGGAACGACGGAGGGGACGATGAGAGAGAGCCTGCTGCCTGGTATCGAGTACGAGCTGCGATACACGGTGCCGGAGACGAAGACGGTCCCGCACCTCTATCCCGAGTCGCCCGAGTTCGCCGCGATGCCCGCGGTGTTCGCCACCGGGTTCCTGGTCGGCCTGGTCGAGTGGGCCTGCATCCTCGCCATCGCCCCCCACCTCGACGAGGGCGAGCTGTCACTCGGGACGCACGTGGACCTCAGCCACGACGCAGCGACGCCACCGGGCGTAGAGGTCGTGGCGCAGGTGCGGTTGGAGTCCGTGGACGGGAGGGTGCTGGCCTTCTCCGCCGAGGCCCACGACGCGACCGAGCGCATCTGCGCCGGGCGCCACCGGCGCTTCGTCGTGGACCGGTCCCGCTTCGACACCGGCGTGAAGCGCAAAGCTGCGGGCTGACGGCACACGCGTCGTGGGGTAAAACCTCGTCCACCCCAGTCTGGGGGAGCTGGCGCTCGCGCTCGGTCAGGGCGAGTCGATCGCGCTTCCCCGCTCCTCAGTGCTCGGCGAACTTCCTGTGCAAAGGAGCAGACGCGGCGCGGATCGGTCACCTTGCGGACCCCACCGCGGTTGGTAATCGTCGCGGTCTGGGTGGCGGGGTCCCACGCAGAGGTCGTCCGCACGTTCCTGGCGTCGATCTCTCCAGGGTGAACCAGGGCCGTTCACCCTCACGGCCGGACATTGACCGTCGCGCGAAACCGGTGAGACGATTGACGGCATGGTTGGCGACAACGGCCTCCTTGCGCCATCGTCGGAAGACCCTCCAGCGGCGGGATAGCTGCATTTCAGCAGTAGGGCTGCTATTATGCAGTCATGGGTGTTGCCATAACGGTTCGCGACGTGCCCGACGAGGTGCGCGATGAGCTTGCCGCCCGCGCTGCCCGGGCGGGCAAGTCATTGCAGGAGTACCTGCGTGGCATGTTGATCGACACCGCGTCACGCCCGCAGGTTGAGGATGTCATCGCCCGCGCT
>JANMDV010000048.1:0-18104 GCA_031376485.1 Actinomycetota bacterium | reverse complement strand
GGCCTGCAGGTGTCGCTGTTCGACGTCTCCGACCCCGCCTCACCCAAGCGCATCCAAAATGCGGTGATGCCGGGTGCGAACTCGGATGCCGAGTGGGACCACCACGCATTCCTGTGGTGGCCTGCCACGAGCCTCGCGGTCGTACCCTTCCAGCGGTTCTTCCCGGTCACCGGCGTGCCCGCTGTCGAAGGGGACGTGGCCGTCGGCGCACCGGTGCAATCAGGCTTCGAGGCCGGCGCGCTCGGTCTGCGGGTCGCGCGCACCGGCATCAGCGAGGCGGGCAGGGTGACCCACCCGAACGACCCGCAGTTCGGCACCGGGGTCCGGCGTTCTCTCGTGGTCGGGTCCACCCTGCTCACCGTCTCCGAGGCCGGCGTCAAGGCCAGCGACCTGGACGACCTGACCGAACGCGCCTGGATCCCGTTCCCGTAGCAATCAGCGGAGCCCTCGATGCCCGGGCAACCGGTCCGGCCGTTCGCGCGCAGCCGGTGCGGGCGCCGATGTCGCGGGGGACGAGCCCGCGTGATCACGACGTGAGTTCGGCACCAAGTCGAACGACGGTGTCGACGAGTTCATCGACGTCAGCGAGGGTCGTCCGGGCGTTGATGAAGCACGGCCGCAGCACGAATGACCCGTTGACGATGGTCGAGCTCACGATGATCGGGGTCTCGCGCACCAGCCTCCGCAAGATCGCTGCGTTGACGCCGTCCAGATCCGTATCGACGCCGCTCGTGTAGCGGAAGCCGCAGATCGAGAGGACAGGCTCGGCCAGCACCTCGAGCGACGGGTGTGCATGCGCGCGGCTGGCCACGTGACGCGCGAAGTCGTTGTCGCTGACGACGCGTCGACGAAGCCCTTCGACGCCCAGCTCGGACAGAATCCCCCAGACCATGACGCCGCGAGACGGTGACGACAGCTCGACGCCGAAGTCCGCGTACGGAATGCCCATGTCATCCAGGGAAACCTGCACGTCATCGGGGGTGAATGCGCCTTCGAGGTAGTCGGCAGGTTCCTGAGTGAACGCACGATGCAGGATCGACCGGTCGCGGACGAAGGTGGCGGCCACACCCACCGGAGCCCCAAGCCACTTGTGCGGGTCGACGATTGCCGAATCAGCCAACTCCAACCCCTCGTAGAGTGGCGCCACGCGCTCGTCCAGGGATCCCGGCAATCCGTAGGCGCCGTCGACGTGGAACCACGCACCGAATTCACGGGCGAGTTCGCCCACGTCGCGAAGAGGGTCGATGGCGCCCGTGTTTGTCGTGCCGGCAGCCGCGACGATCGCCACCGGCACCACGCCTGCCTCGCGGTCGCGTCGTAGGCGTTCCCGGAGCTTCGAGACGTCCATCCGCTGGCGGAGATCTGTCGGAATCAACCGCACGTTGTCGCGACCGATCCCGAGTACACCTGCCGACCGTTGCACGGTGTGATGCGCCTCAGCCGACGTGTAGACCGCACAGTCGCGACCACCGTACCCGCCTGCAGACGCATCAATGCCCACCTGCTCGAAGGCCCACTGCCGGGCGGCGCCGAGCGCCACGAGGTTCGCCGTCGATCCGCCGCTCGAGTAGACGCCCTTCATGTGGTCCCCAAGGGAGCACACCTGTGCCAGCCACTCGAGGGACAACTCCTCCAGCCGGTTGAACGCCGTCAACGTGTAGCGCTGTGGCGCAGCAACCATGGCTGCCGACGACAGGACCACGGGCACGGTGGTCGGTCCGGTCGTGATCCAACCCCACCATTTCGACGAACTCAGTCGCGGCCCGTTGGGAAGCACCGTACGAATGAACTCGTCGATCGTGGCCTCGGCACCGACGCCCCGCTCGGGGACCGGCCCCTTCAAGCGCTCTTGCCAATCAATTCCCGACGACGTCGCATCGGGCATGTCCGAGTCCAGCCAGTCGTCGAGCGCACGGGCAACGGCGCTCAGATAGCGCTCGAACTGACCGGTTTCGGCGGAACGACCGTCCATGCGGCGGAGGTTACCCGCAGGCCGAAGATCCCGTTTCAGAATGTGACGGGGCCCCCGACTCGCTGCAAACCGTCGCCGGACGACCGCGCCCCTCATTCCGAAACGGGCTCAAGATCTCAGCGCCCGGGGCGGGAGAACCGGTTGCGCAGGGCTGTGCCGACGACGTGCCGCGCGACCCCCTGGCCGCGCTCCTCGCGTTTGGTGCGCACGATGTCGACCACGGGGGTGCCCCCCCACTTGATGATCTCGAGCAGGTACACCAGGTAGACGCCCGCGACGAACGCGACGCCGAGCGCGATGCTCAGGCCGATCGTGCCGCCGGCCCGCGTGCTGATGACGATCGCGACGGCGCTCATCAGGATGCACCAGGCATACAGCGCGATCACTGTGCGCCGCTGACTCCATCCGATGGTGAAGAACCTGTGATGGAAGTGGCTCTTGTCGGCCGAGTAGACGGGCATGCCGTGCTTGAGCCGTTTCAAGATGACGAACGAGGTGTCAAGGATCGGGATGGCCAGCACGATCAGAGGCAGTCCGATCGCCACCGCCGCGGCGCTCTTCATGACCCCGCTCACCGCAACCCCCGCGATGACGAAACCCAGAAGCAACGATCCCGCGTCGCCCATGAACACCCGTGCCGGGTGAAAGTTGTGGGCCAGGAAGCCGATCGCCGCACCGGCCAGGGAGGCCGCCAGAATCGCCGGGGTCGCACGGTCGAGCGTGGCGGCCAGTACGGCGAACGTCGTCAGGCCGATGCCGGACACGCCCGCCGCCAACCCGTCCATGCCGTCGGTGAAGTTGATCATGTTGGCGAGGGCGACGAACCAGAGGATCGTCACCGGGTACTGGGCGGGACCGAGGTCCCCGGCACCGACAAACGGCAGTGTCAGGTGGTCGATGGTCAGGCCCGCGGCGACGGGGATGACCGCGCAGGCCGCCTGACCGATCAGCTTGACGGCCGGATGCAGATCCACCACGTCGTCCAATGCTCCGAGCAGCGCGATCAAGATCGCCCCGACGATCAGCGCCTTGGCGGGTCGGTCGAACGTCGGCAGGTAATAGATGACCGGAATCAGGAATCCCGCCAGGATCGCAAGTCCGCCCAGAAGCGGCGTCGGCGTACTGTGGATGCTGCGGCCGCGAGGTTCTGCGACCGCACCGACGGCCCGCGCGAGATGTGCGGCGAGCGGGGTGAGCGCCACGACCGCGAGTGCGGCCACGACCCCACACACGATCGGAATCAGTGTGGTTGTCACAAGAGGCTCCGCGCCCCACAGAGGAGGCGTCGGTGTCCCATTCTACGAGCAGACACCCTGCACCTTCAATGTGACCCGTCCCGCGCGAACTTGCGGTGCAGGGCACCCGCCCCCCACACCACGAGGCGACGGGGCAACACCGCGGCGAGCACCGAGGTCAACCGGGCCAGACGCCCCGTGGCCACGCGTGGGCGTCCCCGCTCAAGCGCCCGGAATGTCGCCGCCACGACACCTTCGGCGCTCTCTCGCGGCATCCACCGCGGCCCCGCGGAGACCCCGGCCACCTGACCGAACTCCGTCGTCGTCGGGCCCGGGCACGCCGCGATGGCCCGCACGCCGCTGCCGGCAAGTTCTGTTGCGAGCGCCTCGACGAAAAAGAGTTCGAATGCCTTGGTCGCCGCGTACGTGGCGGTGTACGGAATCGGCTGGAACGCCGCTGCCGAGGAGACGACGATGACGGTGCCCGACCCCCGCGCGATCATTCCCGGCAGGACGTGACAGGCAAGGTCGACGACCGCCTCGCAGTTGAGCGCCACCATCTCGACCTGGCGCTCACGGCCCACCGACGCGATCGCGCCCGCCGCGCCGAACCCGGCATTCAGCACCACCGTGTCGATGCCACCGACAACCGCGTCCACGGCGAGTCGACAGGTGGCCCGACCTTCGGTCGTCGCCAGGTCCGCCACCACGAACCCTACCTCGACACCGTGCTGCTCGGCCAGACGCCGGGAGATGTCGTGCAGACGCTCTCGCCTACGGGCGACAAGCAGCAATGGATGGCCGTCGACGGCCAGCCGTTCGGCGAACGCCAGGCCGATGCCCGACGACGCGCCGGTGACCACGGCGAGCCCCCGGCGGTCCGTCACCCCGTCGGCTCGCCGTAGAGCCGGTCGCCCGCGTCTCCGAGCCCCGGCACGATGAACCCCCGCTCGTCAAGACGTTCGTCCACGGCGGCGACGGTGATGGCGACCGACGGATGCGCGTTGTGGACCTTGGCGACGCCCTCAGGTGCGGCCACGAGGCACACCAAGCGGATGCGCGACGCTCCCGCTGCGGTGACCGCATCGATGGCGGCGACCGCCGATCCACCGGTGGCGAGCATGACGTCCAGCACCACGACCTCGTCCGCATCGAGGTCTCCCGGCAACCGCTCCAAATACAATGACGGCTGCAGGGTCACCTCGTCGCGGGCCATGCCCAGGAACCCGACGCGCGTCGTGTCGGGTAAGAGGCGAAGTGCCGGCTCCATCAGCGCCAAGCCGGCCCGCAGCACCGGCACCAACGTCACGCGCCGGGCGGGGCGCACCGTTCGGGCATCGGCGACCGGCGTCCGCACCACCGATTCGACGGCCTCCAGGTCCCTCAAAGCCTCTGCCAACACAAGCGTGGACAACGCCGCAGCCGCCCGACGAAACGATGCGGGCGGGGTATTCGCGTCACGCAGGCGGGCCAGGTGCTCGCCGGGGAGCGCCCCACCCAGCGTAGTGAGGCGTTGACTCAGGACACGCCGGCGCCGTCGCGGAGCTTGGGATAGAGCGGGAACCGGTCGCCCAGCGCCTTGCTGCGCTCGCGCAGGGCCTCCAGCGCGGCATCAGTGCGCTCGGGTCCGAGGGCCGCGACGATGATCTCGCCGACCTCGCGCATCTCGGGCTCTTTGAACCCTCGCGTCGTCAGTGCGGGCGTGCCGATCCGGATGCCCGAAGTGACCATCGGCGGCCGCCGGTCGAACGGCACCGCATTCTTGTTGACGGTGATGCCCGCCTTGTGGAGCCGGTCCTCCGCGTCCTGGCCGGTCAGCGGCGTGTCCGACATGTCGACCAGCATCAGGTGGTTGTCGGTGCCACCCGTCACCAGGTCGATGCCGCCCCGGGTCAGGACCTCGGCCAGCACGTGTGCGTTGACGACGACCTGCTGCATGTTGTCGCGAAATTCCTCGGTCAACGCTTGGGCGAACGCGACAGCCTTGGCGGCGATGACGTGCATCAGCGGTCCGCCCTGCAGGTTGGGGAACACGGCCTTGTCGACGGCCTGGCCGATCTCCTGGGTCTTCGAGATGACGATGCCGCCCCGCGGTCCGCGCAAGGTCTTGTGCGTGGTGGTCGTGACGATGTCGGCGATCCCGACCGGGCTGGGATGGACGTCCGCGGCGACAAGGCCCGCAAAATGCGCCATGTCGACGACGAGCTTGGCGCCGACCGAGTCGGCGATCTCGCGGAACGCGGCGAAGTCATAGTGGCGGGGGTAGGCGCTCGCGCCGACGACGATGACCTCCGGAACCACCGCGCGCGCCATCTTGGCGACCTCCCCCATGTCGATGCGGCAGTCCTCTTCGCGCACCCCGTACTGGTGGAACTCATAGAAACGCCCCGAGAAGTTGACCTTGTGGCCGTGCGTCAGGTGCCCCCCGTGGGCGAGGGTCAGGCCCATCGCTTTGGCGCCCGGCTTCATCAGTGCGGCGTAGGCCGCCTGGTTGGCCGACGCCCCGGAATGTGGCTGCACGTTGACGTGGACCGCGCCAGGCCCGAAGAGCTCCTTGGCCCGCTCGATCGCGAGCGTCTCAACCTCGTCGACGACCTCGCAGCCGCCGTAGTAGCGCTTGCCGGGCAGGCCCTCGGCGTACTTGTTGGTCAAGACGGAGCCTGCGGCCTGCAGGCACGCCTGACTCGTGAAGTTCTCGCTCGCGATCATCTCAAGCGTCTCGGCCTGACGCTCGAGCTCGGCGCGAAGCAGCCGCGCGATGGCCGGATCGGCCTCATTGATGTCGCGAGAAAGGTAGGAGTCTTCGTCGAAGAAGCTCACGCGGGCGCTCTCCCTGGGCGGAGGGGACTGACCGGGCGAGGCTAGCACTTGGGTCCCCCGCGATCGACGCGTGCTCCTTCGTCCGACACCTCCACGCCACGTCCCCGTCGGGCTTGTCTGGAGCCCGCGCGTCACGGATGCTGGGGTGCCGGCACCGATCGGCCGAGACATCGACGAGGAGCTGTGCATGAACACGCATGACCTGATCGTGATCGGGGCCGGTATGGCGGGCATCAACGCAGTTGGACGCGCCGTGGGCGACGGGCGTCGTATCGCGCTGATCGAGCGTGGCAAGTTCGGCGGAACGTGTCCAACACGTGGATGCATCCCGAGCAAGGCGTTGATCCGAAGCGCCGAGATCGCCCACGAGGCGCGTCGCGCCGCCGAGTTCGGGATCCGCGTCGGCTCGGTCGAGGTGGACTTCGCCGCGGTCATGACGCGCGTGCGCAACATCATCGACAAGGGTTCGAACGGCGCGCGCAAGTACGTGGAGTCGCTCGACGGCGTCGAGATCGTCGACGGCGAGGCCACGTTCATCGGGACGAATGCCGTCACAGTCGACGGTCGCGAACTCTCGGCGCCGACGATCGTCATCGCGACCGGAGCAGATCCCACGGTCCCGCCGATCCCCGGGCTCGACACCGTCCCGTACTGGACCAGCGACGATTTGCTGCTGCGCGTAACCGAGCTGCCCAAACATCTCGCGATGATCGGCGCCGGCCCGATCGCGCTGGAGCTGGGCCAGGCGATGGCCCGCCTGGGCGCACAGGTCACGATCGTCGAGGTGGCACCCCGGATGCTTCCGGCTGCGGAGCCGGAGATCTCGGACATGCTCCGCGGATATCTGACCGACGAGGGCATCGAGATTCTGACGGGCGTCGAGATCGTCCAGGTCCAGCCTGGCCCGCAGATCGCGATCCGTCACGAGGGCGTCGATCGGACGATCACGGCCGATGCCCTGCTCATCGCAACAGGCCGGGGGCCGGCCCTCGACGCGCTCGCCTTGGATCACACCGGCGTCGACGCGAACCGCAAGGGCATCGCGGTCGACGAGCACCTGCAGACGACCCAGCCTGGTGTCTTCGCAGCGGGCGACGTCGTCGGCCTGCCGTACGGGGCGTTCACACCCGTCGCGCGGCGGATGGGCGTGTCGGTCGCAGAGAACGCGCTCGGCATCAACCCGCATGACGTGGACACCGACGTCGGCCCCACAGCGATCTTTACCGACCCCGAGCTCACATCCGTCGGCCTGACCGAGGCCGCCGCTCGCGAGGCAGGCCATGACGTCGCCGTCGGGACCGCGACGTTCACGGGTGGCAAGGCGCGCGCCTGGGGTGAAGAGCGCGGCATGACCAAGGTCATCGTCGACCGCTCGACCCGTCGCCTACTGGGAGCCCATATTCTGGCCTACCACGGCGCCGACCTGATCCACACGCTCGCGGTCGCTATGAACGCCCCCGGGGGGAGCATCGACCCGATCCTCACGACGATGCACATCCACCCCACCCTGGGCGAGGTGGTGCTGTCGGCGGTGCAGCGCGCAGCCGGATAGGCACGTCGCGAGTCACATTTTCACGCGCCACGGGCGGACGGCCACGCGCGCGCACCGACTGGATGCCTGCCTTGGGGTCCGCGCAGAAGTAACTGCTGTGCCGGATGGCGAGCGAAAAAACGCACGTCGGTGGCTCGCGGGCGTTGCCGCCCGTCCACGGCGTATGGAGCAGCCGCCAAACGGTGCAGTCGTTTCTGCGTGGCCCCTCAGGAGGAGAGCTGGGCGTTGAAAGCCGCAGCCGCGATCGCCCGGCCGGCGGGCATCAGCGTCGCGATCTCGTCCGCGTCGATCGGCTTGGCGAACAGAAACCCCTGACCGGATTGACAGTTCCATGCCTCAAGAATCGCTGCCTGCTCGAGGGTTTCGATCCCTTCGGCCACGACTTGGAGGCCGAGTGCGTGGGCGAGACGAACGACGCCCTCGACGATCGTCGCATCGCCGTGATCCGTCGTCATCCCGGCGATAAACGACCTGTCGATCTTCAGCGTGTCGACGGGGATCCTGGTACGCAGCTGCCGGAGCGACGCGTAGCCGACCCCGAAGTCGTCGATGGCAATGCGCACGCCGAGCGCCTTGAGCTCTTCGAGCGTCTGTACGAGGAAGTCGAGGTCTTCCATCATCGAGGTCTCGGTGATCTCGAGGCAAAGGCGTTCTGGCGCGATGCCCGACTCTTCGATCACGGCCTGCACCATTTCGACGAAACCCTCACAGGCGATTTGCTGGACGGCGACGTTCACCGCGAGGGTGAGCTGCCCGTGGTCCCACGAAACGAATTGGCGGCAAGCCTCGCGCAGGACCCACGCGCCGATCGGCACGATGAGACCGTTGCGCTCGACCAGCGGGATGAAGCGCATCGGCGCGATGACACCGTGTACGGGGTGGTGCCAGCGCAAGAGCGCCTCCACGCCGGACACACGCCGGTCAACGAGGGAGACGACCGGCTGGAACACCAAACGGAACTCGTCGCGCTCGAGCGCACCGCGCAAGCTGAGCTCGAACTCGAGCCGCTCGTCGGCCTCCTCGCGCATCGCGACGTCGAAGACTTCGCAGCGCCCCTTGCCGAGTTCCTTGGCCCGGTACATCGCGGTATCGGCATCGCGCAGGATCGCCTTCGGGTCGACATCAACATCGAGCGGACCGCTCAATCTCAACCCGACCGACGCCGACACGAACCGCGGCTGGCCGGAGACGACGATTGGGGTTCGCAGCGCCTGGGCCAGGCGGTCGGCCACCTTCAGTGCCTGTCGCTCATCGGCGATTCCCGGCAGCAGAACCGAGAACTCGTCGCCGCCGAACCTCGCAAGGACGTCGCCCGGACGCAGCACCTGGCTCAGGCGCTCGGCCACCGCCGTCAACAGCTGGTCTCCGGCCTCGTGCCCGAGCGAATCGTTGACGTTCTTGAAGTCGTCGAGATCCACGAACAGGACCGCCACCCAGGTCGCGTCCCGGTGCTCCAGCGCCGCCTCCATCTTGCTGATGAAGAGCTCGCGACTGGGAAGGCGGGTCAGCGCGTCGTGGTTCGCCTGCCATTCCAGCGCCCGTTCGGCGATCCGGCGTTTGGTGACGTCGACGCAATGGCTGATGAATGCGTTCGCCTCGCCGTCGGGGTCACGGAGGATGGAGTGGTGCCAGAGGCCCCACCCTGTTGTTCCGTCTTGGCGCCGATACTGCAGCTCGGCTTCATCGGAGTCGATCGAGGGGAACCCCGACGCGGTGCGATCCTCTTCGAGGATCAGTCGGCTCAATGGGGCCCCGACGAGTTCGCTCGACGAGAAGCCGGTCCGCATGCACATCGCTTCGTTGACCTGCTGCACGATGCCATCGAGCCCGACGAGGGCCATGCTTGTCGGCGCATCGTCGAACGCCGAGCGGAAACGGTCTTCGCTCTCCCTGGTGTGGAGGCGGCCGTTCTCGTTGATCCGCCACGACACCAAGTTCACGACGCCGAGCCCCGCGATGAACACCGCATGGATCGCCGCCCACTTGAGCGGTTGATGCTCCCCTCCGGGATGGTTGAAGACCGTATGCGGCCCCAGGACGCCGAACAGCCCGTGGTGGACGAGCACGTAACCGAACGCGAGCAGGTACGGGAACCACTCCTCATACAGCGCGAGCAGCGTGACCATGACGAAGAAGTGGAAGTGACCCTCGATGGCGCCGCCCATCAGGTAGACGACGACCGCCGAGGAGGTCAGCAGGCCGAGGCAGACCGCAGCGGCGCGGGCCTTGCGGCCAAGCGTCTTCGTCGCGGCGATCACACCGCACACTGCGATCGGGTTGATCGCGAGGGCCAGCGGCCACAGCTGCTCGCCACTCAGCACACCCCAGATGGTCAGGCCTGCGACATGCACCCAGAGCACGCGCACCATCCAGGTATGACGGCCGATCCAAGCTTGGTCGGGCAGGCTGGAGCCGCGTGGAAGCATGCCGGCGAAGCGCATGAGTTGAGCGCGGAGGGCAGAGAGCGGCATTGTGGTCCTATCGACCCTCTGCTCCGACTTCTAAAGTATTTCTTGGGTCCTGTCGGTGACGACCATCAGGAGCTGCTTGGTCTCGACCTGGGTCCCCGCCGACACGAGGACCTCGGCGATCACGCCGTCGCGCTCGGCGAACACACCGGTCTCCATCTTCATGGCCTCGATCGACAGCAACCGGTCCCCGCGCGTCACGGCGTCCCCGGTGCGTGCGGAGACCGCCACAACAAGGCCGGGCATCGGCGCAGCGACATGGGTGGCGTCGGTCTCGTCGGCCATACGTCTCCCCGGACCGGTCGGGGCCAGGGAGCGGTCGGTCACCTTGACCTCGCGCGGCTGTCCGTTGAGCTCGAAGAAAATCGTCCGCCTGCCCTCGGCGTCGGGCTCCCCGATCGCGAGGTGGCGGATGACCAGCGTCTTGCCGCGCTCGATGTCCACGAACAGCTCGTCGTCGCGGTCGAGTCCGAATAGGAACACGGGCGTCGGGAGCACGCTGACGTCCCCGTACAGGCGCTGGTGCTCGGCGAACTCGACGAAGACCTTGGGATACATCAGATAGCTGGCGAGCTCGCGGTCGCTCACACGCCGACGCACCTTCTTCTCGGCCTCGGCGCGGGCCTGCTCGAGGTCGGTCGGCTCGAGCGCCTCGCCGGGGCGCACGCGCAGAGGTTGGACGCCCTTCAAGACTTTGGCTTGGAGTGCCTGCGGGAAGCCACCGTGCGGTTGGCCCAGGTCCCCGTGGAAGTATTCGACCACCGAGTCGGGAAACGCGATCTCGCGGCCCGCATCGAGCACCTGTGCGGGGGTCAGGTCATTGGTGACCATGAACACCGCCAGATCGCCGACGACCTTGGAGGTCGGCGTCACTTTGACGATGTCGCCGAACATACGGTTGACGTCCGCGTAGGCCTTCGCCACCTCACGCCAGCGTGACTCGATTCCGAGCGCCCGCGCCTGCTGGCGCAGGTTTGTGTACTGACCGCCCGGCATCTCGTGCTCGTACACCTCGGCCGTGCCGGCGCGCATCGGGCTCTCGAAGCCCTCGTAGGCGGCGCGGACCGCCTCCCAGTACCCGGCGACCCGCGCGAGCGGCTCGCGCTCGAGGCCGGTGTCGCGTGGCGACCCGCGCAGCGCTTCGACGATCGCACCGAGGCTGGGCTGTGAGGTCAGCCCGCTCATCGGGTCCATTGCGGCGTCGGCGGCGTCGACACCCGCCTCCGCGGCAGCCAGCACCGCCGCCGCCGACAACCCGGCCGTGTCGTGCGTGTGGAAGTGGACCGGGAGCCCCACCTCGTCACGAAGGGCTCGGACGAGCACCCGCGCCGCCTCGGGCTTGCAGAGGCCCGCCATGTCCTTGATCCCCAGGATGTGTGCGCCGGCGGCCTCAAGCTGTTTGGCCATGGTGACGTAGTAGGCCAGGTCGTACTTGTCCCGCGAGGGGTCGGTCAGGTCGCCGGTGTAGCAGATCGCCGCCTCCAGGAGCGCCCCCGACTCCAGCACCGCGTCCATCGCCACGCGCATGTTTTCGACCCAGTTGAGGCTGTCGAAGACGCGGAACAGGTCGATGCCGCCATCGGCAGCCTGAGCCACGAAGTAGCGCACCACATTGTCGGGGTAGTTGGTGTAGCCCACCGCATTCGATGCGCGCAGCAGCATCTGGATCAGGACGTTGGGGACCGCCTCACGAAGCTGGGTCAGGCGGTCCCAGGGGTCCTCACGCAGAAACCGCATCGCCACGTCGAAGGTGGCGCCGCCCCAGGCCTCGAGCGAGAACAGGCCCGACAGGTGGCGCGCGTAGAAGGGGGCCGCGCCCAGCAAGTCGTGCGTCCGAAAGCGCGTGGCCAGGAGCGACTGGTGCGCGTCGCGGAAGGTGGTGTCGGTCAGCAGCAACCGCGGCTCCTCGCGCATCCAGCGCGCAAAACCCTGGGGGCCCAATTCGCGCAGGCGGTCACGCGTGCCGGTGGACTCCTGGGCGACCCGCCCCGGCACGGGAATCACGGGGGTCGGGATGTGGGCCGGCTTGGGACGCCCGACGACTTCGGGGTTGCCGTTGACGAGTACGTCGCCGACGAACTGCAGCAGGCGCGTGGCACGGTCACGCCGCGGGCGAAAGGCGAACAGCTCTGTCGCCTCGTCCACGAAGCGGGTGGTGTAGACGCCGGCCCGGAAGCTCGGGTGCGAGATCAGCGCCTCCAGGAACGGCAGGTTGGTCTTGACGCCCCGGATCCGGAACTCACGAAGCGCGCGGTCCATCCGGCGGATGGTCTCGTCGTGGGTCGGCGCCCATGCGGTGACCTTCTCGAGCAGCGAGTCGTAGAACGGGGTGATGACCGCCGACGAGTACGCCGTTCCGCCGTCCAGCCGGATGCCGAAGCCGGTCGCCTCGCGGTAGGCGCTGATACGTCCGTAGTCGGGGATGAAGTGGTTTTCGGGGTCCTCGGTGGTGATCCGGCACTGCATCGCCGAGCCGTTGAGCCGCACACCATCCTGGACGGGGACACCACTTTCGGGGCTCCCGATCTCGGCGCCTTCCGACAACCGGATCTGCGCCTTGACGATGTCGATCCCGGTGACGACCTCGGTCACCGTGTGCTCGACCTGGATGCGCGGGTTGACCTCGATGAAGTAGAACTCGCCGCTGTCGGCGTCGAGCAGAAATTCGACGGTCCCGGCGCATTGATACCGCGACTCGCGCGCAAGCCGCACTGCCGCTTCGCACATCGCGTCCCGAACGCCGGGATCGAGCCGCGGCGACGGCGCGATCTCGATGACCTTCTGGTGGCGGCGCTGCACGGTGCAGTCGCGCTCAAACAGGTGTACGACGTTGCCGTGGCGGTCCGCAAGGATCTGCACCTCGATGTGCCAGGCCCGCTCGACCAGGCGTTCGAGGAAGACCTCGTCGTTGCCGAAGGCCGCGCGCGCCTCGCGCCGACCGGTCTCGACCGCCTCATCGAGGTCGGCCGGGTCGTGCACCATCCGCATCCCGCGGCCGCCGCCACCCCAGCTCGCCTTGACCATCAGCGGGAACCCGAGTTGCTCGGCCAGCCGGCGGGTCTCCGCGGGGTCGGACGGAAGCGCACCGGTGGCGGGCATGACCGGGACCCCGGCGCGCTGCGCCAGAGCACGCGCCTCGACCTTATTGCCGAGCTGCTCCATGACGCGCTTGGGCGGCCCAATCCAGGTGATGCCCTCGCGCACGCAGGCATCAGCCAACTCGGGGTTCTCTGCGAGGAAACCGTAGCCGGGATGGATCGCGTCGACCCCGGCGGCGCGCGCGGTCCGCACGATCTCCTCGATCCCGAGGTAGGCACGCACCGGCTCGGCGCCGCGCCCCACCTGGTACGCCTCGTCGGCCTTGAAACGGTGCAACGCGAAACGGTCCTGGAGCGAGTAGATCGCCACGGTCCGCAGGCCCAGCTCGGTCGCCGCCCGGAAGACCCGGATGGCAATCTCGCTCCGGTTGGCCACCATCAGCTTGCGAATACGACGAGCCACGCACCCAGCATAGTCGCCGCCCACGCACCTTCCGACGTCAGAGACCGCCAGTCCCGGCCCTCACGACCATGACGAGTCGCACCCGCCGCAACGGTGGCCTGGCAAGGCGTCCTGCGCACCCGACGAGCGCGGCGAGTCGCGCCCGCCGAAAAGCATGTACGGAAGGGTCGTTTCGCGTCCCGCGATGCCGCCTGGGCAAAGGGTTCTCGATACATTCGTGTCTGACACCATGTACCAAACGTCAACGTTGCCCAGGCGCGCCTGTCGCGCTGCTTCGGCGACACGCCGCACTGCAGACACGCCCTCACCGGTACTTCGCCGGGCGGCCGGCGGAGGCGGCGTCGGCCGGCGGTTCATTTCAGCGGGACGTGTCGATGACGAGCACGCCGACCGACGCGAGGCGTCGGCTGATGTCGGCCGGCGCAGGGCCTGCTCGGAGCAGGCGGGCCTGGCCGAGTGTCTCGACCTCGCCGAGATCGACCACCGCGGAGGCGGTCCCGGGCAGCCGGCCGGCGTCGAGGGTGACGATCCCGTCGTGTCGGAGTCGGATCGGGATGTCGTTGACGGCGGCCGGGTCGGTTCCGGTCGGATCGTTGGCGCTCGTCGCCACGAGCGCGATATCGAGTGAACGGATCGCCCCGTCCATCAGTGGCGCACGAAGGCCGACGGTCCCGCGTTGATCGCCTGTCGCCGCCGCGTACCTGCCGATCGGATCCGAAACGATGCAGGTCACCGGACCCGGCAGGAGCGCACGGACGGCCAGGACGGTCAGCTCGTCCAGCGGGGCGAGGGCCTCGGCCAGCAGGGGCTCGGTGTAGATCAGAAGCTGGCAGGGCTGAGATCGGGTGCGGCCTTTCAGCGCGTAGAGCGCATCCATTCCTTCTTCCGAGTCGAGCGCCGCGGCAAGGCCGTACACGGTGTCTGTCGGCACGATCGCCAAACCACCGCAGAGCAATGCCTCACGAGCAGCCGCGACCTGCGCGTCGCCGATCACGTGAGCCTTCCACCCACGACCCGCGGGATCCCGGCCAAGTCCGGTCGTACCTCGACATCGCCGAACCCCGCGACGCGGTAGAGCTGCGCGACTCGCTCTGCCTGACCGATTCCCACCTCGGCTAGGAGCCAACCACCGGATCGGAGGTGACCGGGCGTCTCACGCGTGATGAGCTCGACCGCCTCGTATCCCGATGGACCGGATGTAAGCGCCCCGGACGGCTCGAAGCCAAGCTCGGGTTCGGCGGTCGCCAGTTCATGGTCGGCCAGGTACGGCGGGTTGGCGACGACGACGTCGAACTGCCGGCCGGTCAGCGCCGCGAACCCGTCCGACAGCATCCATTCGGCACAGCGGTCCCGGTCGTTCGCCCGTGCCAGGTCGAGTGCGTCTGCGGATCGGTCGATGCCCGTCACAACCAGGTCCGGGCGTTCGTCGGCGAGTGCAAGCGCTACGGCTCCGCTGCCAGTCCCCCAGTCGAGCACGGCGGCGCCCGGCGGCGCGACCTCGATCGCCCACTCGACCAACAGTTCCGTCTCGGGTCGCGGCACGAGCACCGCCGACGAGACCGCCAGATCGAGTCGCCGAAACCCGCGGCGCCCGACGATGTAGGCGACCGGCTCGCGTGCTCCCCGACGCGCGACCGCCGCGCGGTACGCATCCGTTTCGGCGGTGGTCAGCGGGCGCTCGTGGTCGGTGTAGAGCGCAATCCGCTCGACGCCGAGCACATGGGCCAGCAAGATCTCCGCGTCCAGGCGCGGGGTGTCGCACCCGCGGCCTCCCAGGTAGCCGGTGGTGCGCTTCAACACCTCTGCGACCGTCAAGGTGGTCAGCGGCGAGCGACCGCCAGCACGAACGACTTGACCGGACCGTGCAGGAACCCGTAGACGTCCTCGACCGCGGCATGGAGGGCCGGTAGATCCATCGTGATGTCGCGCTGCGAATACACCAAGCGCAGGTAGATGCGCGAGTGATCGGCATGCATCGGCTCGATCGAGCAGTCGACGGTGCCTTCGCCAAGCGACCGCCACACGCGGAGGCCGAGCGACAGGTCCTCCCCTTCGAACAGGGCCATGCGATCGTCGTCGAACCGCAGGATGTCGTCGATCAGAAGCCGGCGTCCGGCCTCGTCGTCCTCGAGATCCCATGTCGCCACCAACGTCACGTCATCGAGCCACATGGGACCGATGGAATACCGCTCGATGGCCTCGCCCATCAGGCCGTCAACGCGCGCCAACCCCTGTGCGAACCCGAGCTCCGTGACACCGCCGCACGCCGCGTGGCTCGGCTTGATCACAAACTCGGAGCCCTCCTGATTGGAAAACGTGGCCCCGCCTTCGGGGTGGTACTCAAACCGTGGCAGGTCGTAGCTGGCGCTGACCGTCGAGAAAAACGCGGCGAGGTCGTCGCGCGGTATCTCGACGTCGTCGAAACGGACGGTGACGCCGAGGAATTCTGAGCGGAGGAGCTCGGAGTTCATGTCCCGGATTCTGTCATGTCGGCAAGACGACGGCGACGTTCCTCGGCCTGCAGCGCCTCGGTCAGCGTGTGCAGCTTGCCCTCGAGCACTTGCTCGCGAAGTTGTGCGTTGACGTTGACGCGGTGGTCGGTGACCCGGTTTTGCGGGTAGTTGTACGTCCGCACCTTCTCGGAGCGGTCACCCCCACCCAGTTGCGCGCGCCGGTCGGCCGTGAGCTTGGCGGCCTGCTCGGCCAGTGCGCGTTCGTACAGGCGCGCCCGCAGCACGCGCATGGCCTTGTCGCGGTTCTGCAACTGGCTCTTCTCGTCCTGGATCGCGACCACGAGGCCGGTGGGAAGGTGCGTGATCCTCACCGCGGAGTCGGTGGTGTTGACGCTCTGGCCACCCGGGCCGGTCGAGCGGTACACATCAATCTTGAGATCGCTCTTGTCGACCTGAACCTCGACGTCCTCGGCCTCGGGCATGACCGCCACCGTCGCCGTCGAGGTGTGGATGCGGCCCTGGCTTTCGGTCGCCGGCACGCGTTGCACACGATGGACGCCGCCCTCGTGTTTGAAGACCGAGAACGCGCCCTGCCCTTTGATCGCGATGCTGACCTCCTTGAACCCCCCGGACTCGGACGGGTTCGACTCCATCAACTCCGTGCGAAAACCGCGACTCGCCGCGTAGCGCGAGTAGATGTCGAAGAGATCCTTGGCGAACAGGCCCGCCTCGTCTCCGCCGGCGGCGGCGCGGATCTCGACGATGACGTCGCGATCGTCGTTGGGATCGGTCTCGACCATCGCTTCGCGGAGCTCGGGCACGATCACATTGATCTCGTCTTGCGCCTCCTGCAGGAAGACCCGCGCCTCCTCGTCGCCCGCGGCCAGCAACTCCTGGGCGTCGTGGATCGTGTCCTGCGCGGTGCGGTAGCGCTCGACCAGGGCAAAGGCGGTCTGCAGTCCCCGCCAACGGCGGTTGACATCGGCGTTCTTGACACGATCGCTCACCAGGTCGGGATCGGCGAGCGCCGCCTCGAGTTCGACTTTGGTCTCCTCGATCTGGCTGACGAGCCGCTGGATCGGATCGTCCGTGCTCACGCCATGACCTCGACTTCGGCCGCCCAGTCCGGCGGGTTGGCCTCGAGGACGAGGACGCGGTTGAGCGCGACACACGCGACCTCCAGGTGCTCGACCTCGGGCGTGCGCGTGGTCAGGTGCTGCAGCCACAGGCCCGGCGTCATGATCCGATGGACGTAGGCCTTCTCACGGTTTCGCCCGGCCCAGCGGATGACCTCATACGACAGGCCCGCGATGATCGGGATGCCGACGATGCGCGACAGGATCAACCAGTGCCACGCATCGGTCCGGACGGCCGCGAACACGAAGATCGAGAGGACCATCACGATCAGCAGGAACGCCGTGCCGCACCGCACGTGAAGCTGCGGGTAGCGCTTAGCGTACTCGGCCTCGACGGGATCGCCCGCCTCGTATGCGTGGATCGCCATGTGCTCGGCGGCGTGGTACTGGAACACCCGGCGGAGATCCGGCATGAACGAGATGAGCCAGATGTACAGCAGGAAGATGACGAGCCGGACGCCGCCCTCGATCGCCCAGAAGTTGAAACCCCCGCCGTCGATGCCCAGGAGCGACTTGGTCAGGAAGATCGGGAGGATGAAGAACAGGCCCACGGCCAGCGCCAGCGAGAACACGAGCGTCAGTCCCATCGCGGACTTGGACAGGTTGTCCTCGCCGTTTTCGTCCTCACCCGCGGCTTTGGCGGCCGAAATCGAAAGCGCCTTCATCCCGATGCTCAGACTCTCACCCAGGGCGATGACCCCGCGCACGATCGGCAGGCGAAGCCACGCCCGGCCTGCGGCCCACGGCGCGACCTGTTCGTCGACCACCACGATCTCGCCGTCAGGCTGGCGCACGGCGACCGCCCAGTGCCGCACGCCGCGCATCATCACGCCCTCAATGACGGCCTGCCCGCCGACCTGCCCCGCCGGAGCCGCCACCGCAGCGCGAAGCACCGGCCACAGTCGACCGAAGCGCCCGAGGTCCACGTGAGACCGCCTCAGGTCTTCTGGCGGCGCGCCAGCTTGCG
>JANMDV010000029.1:0-16127 GCA_031376485.1 Actinomycetota bacterium | reverse complement strand
CAGCGTGTGCTTCATCCAGTTCTCGTCGTCGCGCTCCGGGTGGTCCAGGCGCCAGTGTGCGCCCCGGCTTTCGGTGCGCGTGACCGCGCCCTCGACCATGCAGGCGGCCAGGTCGAGCAGCCACCCGGTCTCGATTGTGTGGATGAGCGACTGGTTGAACGTGCGTCCCTTGTCGGTGACGATGACGTCCTTGTAGCGCTCGCGCAGGTCGTGGACGACGGTTTGGGCGGCCTCGAGTTCGCTGCCCGTGCGAAACACGCCCACCTTCTCCTGCATGGTGTCGGCGAGCACGTCCCGAAGCTCGTGCTGGCGCGGCCCGCCAGTGCGGTCCAAGAGGCGTCGGAGCTTCTGCTCGTAGTCGCGCGCCGCGGCCGGGGTGGCCTGGTGGCCGCGCCCGTTGACGTTCTGGGCAAAGAGCGCCGCGGCGTGGCCGGCGCGCTTGCCGAACACCACTGTTTCGAGCAGCGAGTTGCCGCCCAGGCGGTTGGCACCGTGCACGGAGACGCAGGCACACTCGCCGGCGGCATACAGGCCCGGCATGTGCGGTGCGGCACCCCAGTTGTCGACGTGTACGCCACCCATGTGGTAGTGCGCGCCGGGACGGATCGGGATCGGCGCGTCGATCGGGTCGACACCCGCGAACGCGATCGCAAGCTCACGGATCTGCGGCAGCCGCTCCTTGATGCGGTCGGCGCCCAGGTGGCGTAGGTCGATGAACACGCACCCGTTCTCGTCGCCGCGGCCCTCCAAGATCTCGGTGGCCTCGGCACGGCTGACCACGTCGCGCGACGCAAGCTCCAGCTTGTTCGGCGCGTACCTGGTCATGAACCGCTCGCCGTCCTTGTTGAGCAGGTAACCGCCCTCGCCGCGCGCGCCCTCGGTCACCAACACGCCGTTGGTCTTGAGCGTCGTGGGGTGGAACTGCATGAACTCCATGTCTTTGAGCGGCACCCCGGCGGCCAGTGCCAACCCCATGCCGTCGCCGGTGGACGAATGGGAGTTGGTGGACGGCCGGTACACGCGGCCGGCGCCGCCGGTGGCCAGGATGACGGCCTTCGCCCCGATCGTCTCGACCGTGCCGTGGATCATGTCGTAGGCCACGACGCCGCAGCAGCCGCCGTTCGTGTCGCGCACGACTTCGGTGACGAAGAACTCCTCGTACGTCGGGATGTCGTACTTGACGCAGACCGTCCACAGCGTGTGCAGGATCACCAGGCCCGTGATGTCCGCGGCGAAGCACGTGCGCGGGAACCCTGCGCCGCCGAACGGTCGCTGCGCGATCTTGCCGGTCGTCTCGTGGCGGCTGAACACGGCGCCCCAGTGCTCAAGCTGGATGATCTCGCCCGGTGCGCTTTCGCACAGGATGGCGATGGCGTCCTGGTCGCCGATGTAATCCGAGCCCTTGACCGTGTCAAAGGTGTGATTTTCGGGAACGTCGTCCGTTTCGTTGCCGAGCGCGGCGTTGATGCCGCCCTGTGCGGCGCCCGAGTGACTCCGAACCGGATGAACTTTGGTGACCAGGGCAACATCGACCCCGGCCTCTTTGGCTGCGATGGCCGCCCGCATCCCGGCCAGTCCAGCTCCCACCACCACGACATCATGCGTTCGCACGCTGCGATCTCCTCCGACTTGAGGTACGGCCTGACTCTATCGGACGGCGGTGCGCGTGCTCCGGTCAGGAATCTTCGATTGGCCCCGCATGGCGGGGGCAAGTGTCCCGGCCCCGACGTGGTCCGCTGAGGGCCCGTGCCAGAACTCCCGCTCGGTTGGCGGCTGCAAACCGTCGCGATGCGGCACTGGCGAGATCGTTGTGACGACCAGTGGCAGCGAGGCTCGCCGGCACCACCTCGCTCGGTTTTGCTTCGGAAATAGCCGTCCTGCGGTTCGTATTTCCAGCCGCCGGGGGCGAGCCCCGCTCCGGGCCGTTTCGCTCGCTACTCGTCGCGAGAGTCATGCTGGCACGGGCCCACGCTCGCAAGCGGTTGCGTCACACATGGCGCGCCACACGATCGCGACGTCCTCGTCACCGGTGCGCCAGTTGGAGAAGGCGGCGCGCGCGCCGGGCCGTCCGAACACGACGGTCGGCATCATGAACGCCAGGCCGCCGTCGTGCAGGGCGTCGACGAAGCGCTGCACGGCCTCTTGGGACCCGTCGGCGGTCAGGGTGCAGCACACCACGTTGAGCCGAACGTCGGCCAACAGGGCGAACTCAGACGAATCTCGGATGGGATCGCCCAGTGCGCGGGCCAGGCGCACATGGCGCTCAACGATTTCGCGGTGCCCGGCGATCCCAGAGGCCTGCAGGGTGAAAAACAGGCGGGCAGGGCACGCAGCCGGCGCGGTCTTTCCGGGGTCCGATGGACGAAGTCCAGATCCGTCTGCCCTCCCGAGTCAGTGAAAGCGGGCGTGTCCGCCCGTCCGCGGCGTATGAAAAGAGGACTCTGTCGAGTCCCATTCCCCTATCAGGTGCCAGGCAGCGATATGCGGCGCAGGGCGAGCTCGGCCAGCGCGACCGCCCCGAGTGGTCCGGCCATGGCGCCGAGGCCGGGCGGTACGACGAAGTCGTCTGCTTCGTGTTCGGCGAGCCCCGGGTAGGACCCCAGTGTCGCTGCGAGTCGATCGCGCAGCTCGGGGAAGAGGCCGGGCACGTTCGCAACGCCTCCGCCGATGATGATGCGTTGCGGGGCGAGGGTGTAGACGATGTTGCGCAGGCCGGCGGCAAGGTACGTCGCCTCGAGCTCCACTGCCCGCTTGAGTTGGGCGCCGGACATGGTCTCGGCGCCCTGGCCCCAACGCGCAGCCATCGCAGATCCGCTCGCCATGCCCTCGAAGCAGTCGCCGTGAAACGGGCAGACCCCTGCAAAGTCGTCATCGGGATCGCGTGGAATCGCCAGGTGCCCCATCTCGGGATGCACCAGCCCGTGTACCGGGCGGCCCGCGCAGATCGCGCCCCCGCCGATCCCCGTGCCGACGGTGATGTAGACGAAGTCGTCCAAGCCCCGGGCGGCTCCCCACCGGCCTTCGGCCACTGCGGCCCCGTTGACGTCGGTGTCGAAGCCGATCGGCACGTCGAACGCTGCGCGTACGGGGCCCACCAGGTCGGTAGACGACCAGCCCGCCTTGGGGGTCGAGACGATGAACCCGTACCGGGGGTCTGTGGCACGCAGCTCGATCGGACCGAACGAGGCGATGCCGATCGCATCGAGCGTGCCCCCCGAAGCGATGAACCGTGCGAAGAACGCGATGGCCCGGGGGATCGTCCGGTCGGGCGTCGTCGTCGGGAAGCGCGTCTCTTCGATGACGTCGCCCGCCTCGGTTGCCAGGAGGCACACGAACTTGGTGCCACCGGCCTCAATACCGCCAAGCGTCATGGCCGCATCCTCGCCACGCACGCCTCGCGGGTGACCCGGGACGTGTCGGACGACGGTGGTGTCCTCATTCGAACTATCCTTTCGTGCGATCTGCAACGACGGTGGGGCGAGACAGAGTGTGCGAGACGCTTGTCGGGGTCGATGTCGGCACGACCTTCATCAAGGCCGTCGTCTACAACGCCGATCTGAGCGCGGTCGGCGAGGACAAGGTTCGCACCCCGTGGCGTCAGACCCAGTCTGGTGGCGACGCCGATCCGGATGCCATCGTCGCGGCGGTCGTGCAGGCGCTCGAAGGTGCGCTGGCGCGCGCCGGCACAGTCCGCGTCGACGCGCTCGGAGTGACGGGGATGGGCGAGACCGGGGTGCTGGTCGACGGTCACGGACATCCCGTGGCGCCAGCGATCGCCTGGCACGATCGCCGCGGACTGGCGCAGGCGCATGCGCTCGCACGCGCCGTCGACGGTTTTGCAGAATCGTCCGGGCGCGCGCCAAGCCCGCTGCCGTCGGTCGTCAAGTGGCGGGTGTTGCGCGACGACGGGCTCGATCTGGGGCGCGTGCGTCGGTGGTACAACATGGCGGAGTGGGTCGTCCACCGTCTGGGCGGCCAACCCCAGACCGAGGCGTCGCTGGTGTCGCGAACCGGGGCGCTCGACGTCAGGCGGGGCGAACTCAACCCCGATGCCGTCAATTGGGCGGGCGGTCGCCTCGATTGGTTCGGGCAGGTCGTGCCTGCGGGGACGCCCGCAGGGCCTGCCACCGTCGGCCCACCGGGCATCCTGGGCAGTATGACCACGGTCGCGGGCCTCGACGGGTATGCCTCCGCGCTGGGCGTGGGCGCCGACACCTCGGACGTGGCGTTTTTGTCGTGCGGTACTTCCGGCGCCGCCGTCCGCACCGTTCCCGGTGTGCTGACCGACGACGAGATGCGGCGATACGTCGCGATGGACTTGACGCTCGATCGATGGCTGGACGGACAACAACTCGTCATGCTCGGTGCGACGCCGTGCGGTCTCATCCTGCAGCCACTCTATGACGTGTTGGGCCCCCCGGTCGCTGGAATGGATCCGCCGCCGGGCGCCCTCGCGATGGAACCGGCGGCGCTGTGGCGCCGTGCGTTCGACGCCGTGGCTGACGGTCAAACGCGGCTGGTTCGCGACATCGAGCGCACCGGTGCCCCGGTTCGCCGCGTCGTCGCCGCCGGTGGGTGGATCGCCCAGGACGGTCTCCGTGAGTCCTTGGAGCGCCGAATGGGCGGGCGTCTGACGGTGTTCGCAGACGAAAACACCGCGGCCCGCGGAGCGGCGATGCTCGCCCGCAAAGCCCTCGGCGCGTAGATCCATTTCGCTCGTCGGCCGGAGCGCGCGCGCTCCGACTTTGTTGCGGAGCGCACTTGACAACGGGCGTAATGTCACGTAGAAACACATTGTCCAACATCATACGGACACAAAACAACATCGTCACGCACGGGTCCGGCCAATCGAAATTGCCGGGCGAAAGGGGAAAACTCACTATGAAACGACGCGGAATGCTCATCGGAGCCGCCGTAGCCGTAGCTTCGCTCGGGCTTGTCATCGCAGGTTGTGGCGGCGACGATGCTGCGACCGGCGGGAATTCGACCGCCGCACCGTCCGAGCCTGTACTGATCGGACTCATCACCAAGACTGACACCAACCCGTTCTTCGTCAAGATGAAGGAAGGCGCAGATGCCGCGGCCAAGGCGGCCGGCGCAACCCTGCAGTCGTTCGCAGGCAAGAAGGACGGCGACAACGACACGCAGGTCGCTGCGATCGAGACGTTGATCTCGGCCAAGGCCAAGGGCATCCTGATCACGCCGAGTGATTCCAAGGCGATCGTGCCGTCCATCGAGAAGGCGCGCGCCGCGGGCATCCTCGTCATCGCGCTCGACACGCCGCTAGAGCCCGCCGACGCCGCTGACGCGACGTTCGCGACGGACAACTTCAAGGCCGGCGAGCTGATCGGACAGTGGGCCGCGACGACCTTGGGCGACAAGGCCAAGGACGCCAAGATCGCCCTGCTCGACCTGAACTCCAGCCAGGTCAGCGTCGACGTGTTGCGCGACCAGGGCTTCCTCAAGGGCTTCGGCGTCGACGTCGGTGACGTCGCCAAGATCGGCGACGAGAAGGATCCGCGCATCGTCGGCAACGACGTGACCGACGGCTCCGAAGAGGGCGGCCGCACTGCCATGGAGAACCTGCTCCAGAAGGACTCCGGCGTCAACCTCGTCTACACGATCAACGAGCCCGCAGCCGCAGGCGCCTACGAGGCGATCAAGGCCGCAGGCAAGGAGAAGGACGTCACGATCGTGTCGGTCGACGGTGGGTGTCCCGGTGTAGAGAACGTCAAGGCCGGCGTCATCGGCGCGACCTCGATGCAGTTCCCGCTCAAGATGGCCTCGCTCGGAGTGGACGCGATCGTCAAGTTCGCCGCCGACGGCACCAAGCCCGTCAACAGCGAAGGTCTCGACTTCTTCAACACGGGCGTCACATTGATCACCGACAAGCCCGCCACGGGTGTCGAGTCGATTGACTCGGCCGACGGGCTCACGCAGTGCTGGGGCTAGCACCCAGCTGAAGTACCCCCCAACGGGAGCGGCTGGCCCCCCGGCCGCTCCCACCCCCTCCCACTCGCATGATCGACCCGGTCGATCGGACGCACAGGAGCATGGACATGCCTGATCCGCATCAGCGGCTTGAACCGGCGGCGCACGAACGCATAGCGGCCGGCGCCTCTGCGCAAACCGCCGACGAGTTCTTTCACCGAGACAAGACACCCCTGGAGCGCCTTCACGGGCTCCTTCACCGGTACGAGCTGGGCGCGTCGGGGATCGTCCTGTTGCTGGCGTTCATGGCGTTCGCGCTGCTGGTGGGGTCGAAGTTCACCGATCCGGGCAACCTCTCGATCGTGACGCAGCAGGTCATGGTCGTCGGGACGCTGGCGATCGCGCAGTCCCTCGTCATCCTGACGGCGGGCATCGACCTCTCCGTCGCCGCGATCATGGGGTTCTCGTCGATCGTCATGGGCAAGGTGGCGATCGACGCGGGACTGCCCGGGTGGCTCGCGCTCCTGATCGGCGTCGCGGTCGGCACCGCGTGCGGTGCGTTCAACGGTTTGTTGGTGTCGCGCTTCAAGCTCCCGCCGTTCATCGCGACCCTCGGCACGCTCAGCATCTTCCTGTCACTCAAGACCTACCTCTCCGACAGCCAGACGATTCGCGCCCAGGACGTCGAGAAGGAGGCCGAGATCCTGCAATGGCTCGGCAAGGGCTTCGATGTCGGCGGGTTCCGCGTCAACGTCGGCGTGCTGACGATGCTGGCCCTGTTCGTCGTGGTGTGGTTCGCGCTCAACTGGACCGCATGGGGTCGTCACGTCTACGCGGTGGGCAACGATCCGGCGGCGGCCCGCCTGGTGGGTATCCGCACCGACCGCGTGCTGATGTCGGTCTACGTGGTGGCGGGGCTGATCTGCGGGATCGCCGCATGGGTCCTGATCGGTCGCACCGGCGCCATCGGGCCCCAGAACGGCATCGGGCTTGAGCTGGACAGCATCACGGCGGCGGTCATCGGAGGGATCAGCCTGTTCGGAGGGCGCGGCAGCGTGTTCGGCGCGCTGATCGGCGCGGTCATCGTCGGCGTGTTCCGAAACGGGCTGGCGCTGTACGGTCTGGACGCGCTGTGGCAGGAGTTTGCGATCGGATTCCTGATCCTGGTCGCCGTCGCGGTGGACAACTGGATTCGGAGGGCTCGGGCATGACGACACAAGCGCGTACAGCGGTGCTCGAGGCACGTGGGCTCGTCAAGGTGTACGGCCATGTCGTGGCCTTGGACGGCGTGGACTTCGATCTGTTCCCCGGCGAGATCGTCGGGGTCATCGGCGACAACGGCGCCGGCAAGTCGACGCTCATCAAATGCCTGGCCGGGGCGATCCAACCGGACGAGGGCGAGATGTTCTTGGACGGGGAACCCGTCCAGTTTCGCGACCCGCTCGAGGCCCGCGACAAGGGCATCGAGACCGTGCATCAGACGTTGGCCGTCGCGCCCGCCCTCGACATCGGCACCAACCTGTTCCTGGGTCGTGAGCGGCGGCGCAAGGACATCTTCGGGCGCGTGTTCCGTATGCTCGACAAGGGTGGTATGGAGGCCGATGCGCGCAAGCAGATGAACGACCTGGGCCTTCTGACCGTCCAGGACATCGGGCAGGCTGTCGAGACGCTCTCGGGTGGGCAGCGCCAGGGCGTCGCGGTCGCACGGGCCGCCGCGTTCGGCAGCCGCGTGATCATCATGGACGAGCCGACCGCAGCGCTCGGCGTCAAGGAATCGCGCAAGGTTCTGGACCTGATCAGTGACGTGCGTGAACGTGGCATGCCGATCATCCTGATCAGCCATAACATGCCGCACGTGTTCGAGTTGGCCGACCGCATCCACATCCAGCGCTTGGGTCGCCGGGCCGCGCTCGTGACACCGAAGACACACACCATGTCGGAAGCCGTCGCAATCATGACCGGCGCCCTCACCGTTGACGCACCTGGGGACGGGACCGGTGCAGGAGCCTCCGGCGAGTAGCGCTGCCGGGATGTTCGCGCACGAACGTCGACAGGAGATCGTGGCGCGGGCACGCCGTACCGGTCGCGTGTCCGTGACCGAGCTGGCGCACACCCTGGCCGTCACCTCCGAGACGATCCGTAGGGATCTCGGCCAGTTGGAGCAGGCGGGGCTTGTGCGTCGCGTCCACGGTGGGGCGCTGTCTGTCGATCGGCAGAGCCTCGAACCCGAGGTGCTGGAGCGGGCGCTGACGATGGTCAGCGAGAAGCGTCGCATCGCGGAGCGCGCGCTCGACGAGCTGCCGGCCACGGGCACGATCTTCCTTGATGCCGGAACGACCACCGGGGTGTTGGCCGATCTGATGCCGCCGGGCCGCAAGCTGACGATCGTGACGCACTCCCTCTCGATCGCGCTGACGCTCGCCGGGCGTGCCGGCTGCACCGTGCTGACGTTGGGCGGCGAGGTCCGGGGTCCCACGCTTGCGACGGTCGGCCCGTGGGCCGAGGGGCGGTTGCGCTCGATCCACACGGACGTGGCGTTCGTCGCGACCAACGGGCTCTCGCTGGCCCGTGGGTTGACGACCCCCAACCCGATCGAGGCGGAGGTCAAGCGCCTGATCATCCAGACCGCCCGGCGAGTCGTCCTTGTGGCAGACCACACCAAGATCAACCATGATTTCTTCGAGGCCTTCGGCACCATCGCCGACATCGACCTGCTGATCACCGACGCCGGGATCGACGTCGCCACCGTCCAGGAGTTCGAGGCCGCGGGTGTGACGATGGTGTCGGTGTGATCACGACGGTCACGCTCAATCCGAGCTTCGACCTGACCCTGGAGGTCGATGCGCTGGCGGTCGGCGGCGTCACCCGTGCCGACACCGAGCGGCTCGAAGCCGCCGGCAAGGGCGTCAACGTCTCACGCGCCCTTGCCGCGCACGGTGTTGCCACCCGTGCGCTGGCGGCGCTCGATCCTGCGGCGGCGCCCCGGTACGAGGAGTTGCTCGACGTGGACGGGGTGCTCCGGGCGATCCCCGTGGCCGGGGTCCTGCGCACGAACGTGACGATCGTGGAGCCTGCAGGCGTGGTCACCAAGGTCAACGGCCCCGGCCCGCATCACATGCCGCAGACCGTCCAAGCGATCCTGGCCGCCGTGTCGCAGGCGATGGATGGCATCGACTGGCTCGTGCTGTCGGGCAGCCTCCCGCCCGGCTGTCCGGATGACACGTATGCGGTGCTCGTCGCCGAGGCCCGCCGACGCGGGTGTCGCGTCGCATTGGATACCGAGGGTGCGCCGCTGCGCCTGGGCGTGGCAGCGAGACCGGACCTGGTCAAGCCCAACCGCGAGGAGCTTCGAGAGCTCGTGGGGTATCCCATTGATACGGTGGGCGATGCTGTCAACGCCGCGATGTCACTCGTCGAGGCCGGAGCCCACGCGGTGCTGTGCTCGCTCGGCCCGCAGGGCGCGGTGCTCGTCTCGAGGGGCGTCTGTCTGCACGGTCGCGTCGAAGCGTTTGCAGTCGAGAGCGACGTCGGCGCGGGCGACGCCCTACTTGCGGGCTTCCTCGCCGGGGGGGCGACCGACGACGAGTGCGTGCGTCGCGCGGTGGCGTGGGGTGCGGCAGCATGCCGTTTGCCGGGCAGCAAGATGCCCGGTCCTGACGACGTTTCGATTGAGGAGGTCTCCGTGTCCGACGTTCCAAACCGTGCGTTGGTGCTGACGTCACCGCTCACAGATACCCGTCGCGTCGTGGTGGGTGAGCGATGAGCACGCTGGCCGACAGGGTTGCGTTGATCACCGGCGGCAGCAGGGGCATCGGTGCGGCGCTGGCGCGCACCATGGTCGCCCAAGGCGCGAGGGTCGGGCTTCTGTCGCGGTCCGGCGACGATCTGGACTTGTCGGGAGCGCTCGGCATCGCGTGCGATGTCCGTAACCCCGAGGATGTCCAGCGGGCTGTGGACGCGACAGTGGAGCGCTTCGGCCGGCTCGACATCGTCATCGCCAACGCAGGCGTCGGAAGCTACGGGCCGTTTCTGGACCTGTCGCTCGACGACATCGAGGAGATGATCGACGTCAACCTGAAGGGGACGCTCTACGCGGCGCGCGCGGCGTTGCCGCACCTGCTGCAAAGCGACGCGGCCGACTTTGTCGCGCTCGCATCCGAGGCGGGCCGGCGCGGCCTGCCGCACGAGACGGTGTACTGCGCGTCCAAGTTCGGGCAGGTGGGGTTCACCCGCGCACTCGACCACGAGCTTCGCACCCGCGGTGTGCGGTGTACCAACGTGTGCCCCGGTGGCGTGGCCACCGGGTTCGCGTACGGCAAGGGCAGGGCGCCCGAGGACGAGATCGGGATGATGAGCGCGCAAGACGTCGCGGACCTCGTCATGTTCGTCATCACCCGCCCCCGCGGCATGCGAATCCTGGAGACCGCCCTGCGGCCGATGATGGAGGAATCATGGGGGTGAGATGGGGGCTTGTCTCGACGGCGGCGATCAACGAGCAGATCCTGCAGGGCGCGCGGGCGTCGGACCGGGTACATGTCGCGGCGGTCGCGAGCCGCACCCGGGAACGTGCCGAGGCGTATGCGCGGGCCAACGGCATCGACCGCGCGCACGGAAGTTACGAC
Organism: Actinomycetota bacterium; assembly: GCA_031376485.1. Taxonomy (GTDB): domain Bacteria; phylum Actinomycetota; class Thermoleophilia; order Miltoncostaeales; family Miltoncostaeaceae; genus CALMEC01. The sequence goes on along the minus strand of JANMDV010000029.1, from coordinate 5,574 downwards.
GCGTTGATCGACGACGACGTCGACGCGGTCTACATCTCGACGCCGAACGGATCGCATGTGGAGTTGACGATGCAGGCGCTTGAGGCCGGTAAGCACGTGCTCGTCGAAAAGCCCTTCAGCCGGCACGCGGACCAGGTCGAACGTGCGTGCGAGCTGGCCGAGACCAAAGGGCTCGTTCTTTCTGAGGCTTTCATGTGGCGGCACAACCCGCAGACCGCACGTCTGATCGAACTGGTCCGCGGTGGGGCTATCGGTCGGTTGATCGCAGTGCGGGCGGCGTTCGCGCATTCCCTGGCTTCGACGCGGGGAGCCGACGACACGCGCTTCGACCCCGCCCTGGACGGCGGGTCGATGATGGATGTCGGCTGCTACTGCCTCAACGGCATCCGCGTTGTGGCGGGCGCCGAGCCGGAGCGCGTCAGTGCCGAGCAGATCGTCGGTCCCACCGGCGTGGATCTGGCGTTCGCCGCCACGATGCGGATGGGTGGCGTGGTGCTCGGTCAGTTCGAGTGCGGCTTCATCACCCCGCTGCGGGACGAGCTGGAGGTCATCGGTGAAGACGGCTCCATCTTCGTCGACGACCCGTGGCACGCTCGCGTGCCGGGCATCGAGATCCGCCGACCCGATGGGGTCGAGCGCGTCGAAACGCCCGTCGCGGATTCGTACCGGCTGCAGCTCGAGAACGTGACCGACGCGATCGAAGGCCGCGCGCCACTCCTCGTCGGACCCGACGATGCCCGGGCGCAATCCACGGCGATCGAGGCCCTCTACCGATCCGCCGAATCGGGCGCGACTGTGACGTTGGGCTAACGGGGACCGATTTCGAGGGTGCCCTCGACGGGACGTGATCTCTGTGAGTCCTGCGGATTGAGTACTCGACGCCGGCGGGTGACGGCGAGTGCGCCGAGGCCGACGCCGATACAGGTGAGCATCATCGCGACCCGCGCTCCGGGGCCGTCTGCGATGACACCCGACAGGGCGGCGCCCGCACCGATGCCAATGGGAAATGCGACGTTGAGCCACGCGAACGCCTCGGTGACCATCCCCACCGGCGCGAGCTCGCCGATCAGGGTGTAGAGCAGGCTCAGGAGCGGTGCGATCGCCAACCCGGCGATGGCGGCCATGGGCGCCAACAGCCACAGATTCGGGGCTGCCGCGGCCGGAAGGAACGCGACGGCGCCCACGAACGCGATGCGGCTGATCTGGATGTCGGGTGGGTCGTGCCATGTGCGGCTTCCGTACAGCAAACCGCCGACCGCACTGCCGACCGCCCAGATCGCGAGGAACACGCCTGCGGCGTTCGGCGATCCCTGCTCGCGGGCGAACGCGGTGACAGCCACCTCGAAACCGCCGAAGCTGATCGCCGCGAGGAGGGCCAACATAAAAAGCAGGCGCACCCCCGGCGCCCGCATCGCTCCACCGCCGCGCCGGTCCACGTGTGCGCCCCGCCACGTCAGCGAAAGGCGGGTCTGCGTGAACCACAACGTTCCGATCACTGAGAGCCCTGCTGCAACGTAGAGCGCGGCAGCCGGTCCCGCTGCCACCACCGCGACCGTTGCGATGATTGGTCCGCCCGTGAACACGGCTTCTTGGACGATCGATTCGAGTGCGTACGCCGATTGCAGCTGCGGCCCCGAGTAGAGGCCCGCCAAGATCGTCCTCTGGCATGACGAGATCGGTGGGAGGACTCCGGTCAGTGCGGCCAATGCGATGAGCGCACCGGCCGGAGCGTCGAGGGTTCCGGCGATGCCGAGCGTCGTCAGGGCGAGGGCGTTCCATGACGCGGCCGGCAGCAACACACGGCGCTGGCCGAACCGGTCGATCCATCGCCCCAGCGACGCGGACGTCAGTGCCATGACGGCGAGCATCGCCCCGGCAGCAGCCCCCGCCAACGCGAACGAGCCGGTTGCCGCACGCACCAACAGAACGATGCCGAGCGTTTCGAACCCCACGGGCATGCGCGCGACCGTGGAAGCCGCCATCAACCATTTGAGCCCCGGCGTCTGCAGGATCGGTCGGTACGCGGCGAGGCCCATGCGAGCAGGCTATCGAGATGCCATTTGGCCGAAGCCGCGACGGCCACTCCTTGCATCGGCCTCACCGTTGGCCCGACACAAACGGCCCGCTACGCGAATGCCGCTTGCGGATACGGCCATTTGGCCGCGCCCGCGACGGCCAATTGTGTCTTCAATGTCATACATTGGCAAGGAGCAGCCCGATCAGCGCTTTCGCGCCGGTCAGCGCCCGTTGCGGTCGCGATACTCCGGCGATGCCTCCCCTGCTCGTCATTGACGGTGACTCGCTCGCCCATCGCGCCTACCACGCGGTGCCGTCGAGTGTCCGTGACGGGGCCGGGGAGCCGGCCAACATGATCGTGGGGTTCGCCAACATGTTGGTGGGCCTGTGGCAGGCCGAGCGGCCGCGCACGGTCCTGGCCTGCTGGGACACCGTCGGGGTGCCGACGTGGCGACATGAGCTTCTGCCCGACTACCAGGGCGGGCGGGACTTTCCGGACGATCTCGTCGCCCAGCTCGAGCGTCTGCCGCAGCTTGTCGCGGCGGCCGGCTTTGCCAATGCCAAGGGGGCGGGTTTCGAGGCCGACGACTTCCTGGCGGCCGGCGTCGGAGCGGAGGCCGCATGGGGTGGGACGGCCGTCGTCGTGACGAGCGATCGTGACGCGTACCAGCTCGTCAGCGATACAGTCACGGTGGTACGGCCGCTTCGCGGCGTGTTCGAGGTGGAGCGCGTCGGGCCGGACGAGGTGCGTGAGCGCTACGGCGTCGACCCGGCGCAGGTGCCCGACTTCATCGCCCTGCGCGGCGACCCGTCCGATCGCATCCCCGGTGCACGCGGCATCGGACCCAAGAAGGCCGCGGCGATCCTGACCGAGCACGGCTGCCTGGACCGAGCGCTTGCCGCCGGTCTCCTGGCGCCGGAGGCGCCGGCCCTGCGTGACTACGTGAGCGTGGCGACAATGCGCGCCGATGCCCCGATCCCACCGCTGCCCGATGCGCCGCCCGACTGGTCCGCGGCCGCCGCGATGGTCGAACGCTGGGGCCTGAACGCACTCGCGCGTCGCCTCACGGATGCCGGCGCACGCTGACCGCGTCTCACCTCGCTCTCATGCAAGTTGGGTTCGATGGCCTCCACACCAGAGTGGCGCGCAGCCACCCGAACATGAGGAGGACTCCTGTGCAACGACGGAAACGATGGATCATCCTGGCCGGTGCGCTCGCGGCATTGGCCGTCGGCGGAGGGTCGCTCGGCATCGCGAATGCGACCTCGGGCGACGCCGAGCGGCCGATCACCGGTCCTGCGCTCGAACGGGCCAGCGCGGCCGCGCTTGCCGCCGCCGGCCCAGGACACGTCAGCGAGACCGAGGTCCACGACGAGGACGGGTACTACGAGGTCGAGGTCACGCTCGACCGCGGCGGGCAGGTCGACGTTCACCTCAACGAAGACTTCACCGTCGCGAGTCAGGTGCCGGACGTCGACACCGCGGGCGACTCCGATCAGACAAAACCGTGAGCTGATCCTCGGGTTTCGTGCCGACCGCCCGGCCCCGGCCGGAGCCCCGCCCGGACTCCGGGCGGTCGGTATACTCCATCGGCTTCGCGGCCGTCCAAGTGGGCGGCCGTGTTTTCGTAACCCGTCCGAGGAGCCCCGCAATCGTGGCGCATCAGGTCACCTTCATCCCCGGCGACGGCACCGGTCCCGAGATCGCCGAAGCCACCAAGCGCGTTCTGGACGCCACCGGCGTCGACTTCGTCTGGCACGTTGAAGAAGCTGGGATCGACATCATGGAAACCGCCGGCACCCCGCTGCCGGACTCGGTCATCGAGTCGATCAGGAAGAACACGGTGGCCATCAAGGGCCCCATCACGACACCGGTCGGCACCGGATTTCGCAGCGTCAACGTCGCGCTGCGCAAGGCGCTCGACCTGTACGCCTGTATACGTCCCTGCAAAAGCTACCCGGGGGTACGCTCGCGGTACGAGGACATCGACCTTGTCATCGTCCGCGAAAACACCGAGGACCTCTACGCCGGGATCGAGTTCGAGAAGGACACGCCCGAGCAGCTCAAGATCAAGGACGAGATCGAACGACTCCTGCCCGGCTCGAAAATCAACGACCACTCCGGCATCTCGATCAAGCCGATCTCGGTCGAGGGAACCCGGCGCATCGTCCAGTACGCCTTCGACTACGCTCGCGAGTTCGGTCGCAAGAAGGTCACGGCCGTTCACAAGGCCAACATCATGAAGTACACGGACGGCCTGTTCCTGGAAGTCGCGATGCAGGTCGCCGAGAAGAACTCGGACATCGAGTTCGAGGAGCGGATCGTCGACAACATGTGCATGCAGCTCGTGCAGAAGCCCGAGCTCTATGACGTTCTGGTCCTCCCGAACCTGTACGGCGACGTGCTGAGCGACCTGGGCGCCGGCCTCGTCGGCGGACTGGGCGTCGCACCGGGTGCAAACATCGGGAGCTACGCGGCGCTGTTCGAACCGACCCACGGCAGTGCGCCCAAGTACGCAGGCCAGAACAAGGTCAACCCCATGGCAATGATGCTGTCGGGCGTGATGATGCTGCAGTACCTAAAGGAGACCGACGCCGCCGAGCGCCTCGAAGCGGCGATCGCCGAGGTGATCATCGAGGGTGTGGACGTCACCTACGACATGAAGGCCGACCGCAACGACCCGACCGCCGTCGGCACCAGCGGTGTCGCCGACGCCCTCGTCAAGAAGCTCGGCGGCTAAAACACCCCGAGCCCTTACGCACTCGCCCGACCCAAGAGGAAACCGTGAACAATCCGATTCGTGTTGCCGTCACCGGCGCTGCCGGCCAGATCGGCTACAGCCTGCTTCCCCGTATCGCCGCCGGAGAGATGTTCGGCGCCGACCAGCCGCTCATCCTGCAACTGCTCGAGATCCCGGTTGAGGGGCCGCAGAAGGCCATGCGGGGCGTCGCCATGGAGCTGGACGACTGTGCGTTCCCGCTGCTTCACGGCATGGTCTTGGCCGACGACCCCAAGGTGGCGTTCGCCGATACCAACTGGTGTCTTCTGCTCGGCTCCAAGCCGCGTGGTCCGGGCATGGAGCGGGCGGAACTGCTGCGCGACAACGGCAAGATCTTCGTCGAACAGGGTCGGGCCATCGACGAGGTCGCCGCGGACGACTGCCGGGTGGCTGTCGTCGGCAACCCTTGCAACACCAACTGCATGATCGCCGCCTCGCAGGCCAAGCGCCTGCCTGCCGAGCGGTTCACCGCGATGACCCGTCTCGACCAGAACCGCGCCGTCACACAGATCGCGCAGAAGGCCGGAGTGCCGGTGACCGACGTCGCCAAGCTGATCATCTTCGGCAACCACTCGCCGACGATGTTCGCGGACTTCACCAACGGCATGGTCGGCGGCAAAGCGATCACCGAGGCGATCACCGATCACGACTGGCTTCGCGAGGAGTTCCTGCCGACGGTCGGCAAGCGTGGCGCTGCCATCATCGACGCGCGCGGCCTGTCGAGTGCCGCATCCGCGGCCAACGCGCTGATCGACCACGTCAAGGCGCTCGTCACCCC
>JANMDV010000021.1:0-11951 GCA_031376485.1 Actinomycetota bacterium | reverse complement strand
CGGAACGCCGGCGAGAGCGGCCCGCCACACCGCCTTCTCAGCCTCGCGGCCGTTGGTCGCGAGACCCAGTGGCGCGTGGACGATGACATCCGGGTGCAACAGCTCGTCGAATGCGTCAAGGTCGCCACGGTCTCCGGCGGCCAATCACTTGTGAAGAAGCGAGTCTCCATCGACACCCACGTCGCAACCTCCATCTCGGGTACCGGTCATTCGGAGGCTACCTTCGTGCGATCCGGTGGAATGGCTCAAACGACCTCGTCACATCGCCCGCCGGTGTCCGAGAGGATCGCCCATGCTTCGGAATGGCCGCTTGAGAGGTCCTCACCTTCGGCCCCTCAGCGTTTGAAGCCCGTCACGGAAGGGGCGCCAGGTGGGAGGTCCCCGGCGCCCCTTCCCGGAAGGGTCAACGGCTGAGCAGGTTGCGAATCGCGGGCGTGATGTACTGCACGCCGTCACGGGTGTCGCTGTTGGAACGATCGATGTAGTTGTAGAACACTGCGCGCATGTGAAGCCTCCTGAAACGGATTGGACTGTATTTGCTGTGCGAAACAAACTACGAGCGTCGACACGAGTTGGATCACCTCATCGAAAGGACGGCGCCTGATGGCAGCCACACGTAAGCCCGACGCCATCGACATCTCCGCGTGGCGCGGACTTGTGCGGGTGCAGGGGGCGGTGCGGCGCGATCTGGACAAGGCGCTGCAGGCAGCCGAGGGCATCTCGCTGTGGGAGTACACGGTGCTGCGCACGCTCTCGGGCGCGTCGGGTCGATGCCTGCGGATGAGTGAGCTGGCAGTCGCGACCGACTACACGCCCAGTGGGCTGACCCGACTCGTCGAGCGGCTTGAGCGGGCCGGCTTGGTGCAGCGGGGCCCGTGTCCGGATGACCGGCGCGGCTCGGTTGCCACACTGACGCCGGCGGGCCAGAAGGCGTTCATGCGGGCCCGGAAGACTCACCTCGCCGAAGTGCGCCGCCGCTTCTTGTGCCAATGCAGCGACCAGGAGCTGGCGACCCTCGTCGCGGTGTGGGAACGCGTACTGCCCGGCTGCACGACCTGACTGGCTCGCTCAACACATTTCACCTGTCTCACTATCCCGATGGCGAACGGCGGGGAAGCGGGGGAGCGGGGGAGCGGGGGAGCGGGGCAGCGACAAGCCGGCGGGCCGGGCATTTCGCAGCAGCAATCGGGAGTGCAGGAGTGGGCATGACAGCGACGGCCAACCTACCGGCGACCACGCGGTTCGCAGCCGACGAGCTGTGGCGACTGTATGCGCAGGACGCTACGCGATATACTGATGAGCAGATTGCGGATATATCAATGAGGTGGTGACATGGCCAAGACATTGATCGACATTGACGACGCATTGCTCGCCGAGGCGGCCGGGGTCCTCGGGACCACGACCAAGAAAGACACGGTTGTGACGGCACTCTCCCAAGTCGTCCGGCGCCAACGCCTCCGTGAGCTTGCGAATCGGTCGTTTCCTGACCTAACCCCCGAGGGCATCGAGAGTCGGCGCCGTTCGCGCTCAGCCGAGTGATCGAACTCGTGGATTCGTCGGTTTGGGGATGGCGGGAACGGGACGCAGACGTCAAGCGACTGCTCGATCGCAAGATCGTCGAGGATGAAGCGGGTACGTGCGACGCTGTACGGCTCGAACTGCTCTACAGCGCGCGCAACATCTCCGAGTTCAGAGAGATCACCAAAGAGCTCGATGCCTTGCACTCGATGCCGATCGGCCAGGTCGAATGGCGGCGGGCACTCGAGGTCTACCAGGCGCTCGCCGCGAAGGGCGGCGCCCATCAACGACAGGTCAAGCACATGGACCTGCTGATCGCCGCTGCAGCCGAGTCCGCCGGCGTACCTGTACTCCACTGTGACGCCGACTTCGATCGCATCGCGGCGATCACGGGACAACCCACACGATGGGCGCTTCCCGGCCGGTCGTGAACGTGGCCAAGGAGTACGTCGTCTGCGACGACCCGCGCGCCGAGGCCGCGGACCTGGCCGAGGAGATGGTCCGGATGCCGGTCTGCGTGCGTCGCCACCTGCCCCGGCGCCGCTGACGAAAGCCGGATCTGATGTGCGCCACGATTGGGCCTCAACGACAACGATCGTCATCGGTACCCTGCGACCGATGACGACGACACAGCGACGACGAACAGTCGATCGCGCGGCCCATGGGTGAGGCGGTTGTAATGCACGACGACGCGTTGGACGACAGCAGCTTGGACGACGAACCGTTGGACGACGAACCGTTCGACCAGGCCCCCATCTTGGATGCGCTCTTGCCGCTGATGGCTGACGGCAGAACCCACACGTTCGACCTCCTCCTGGACGGACTCGTTGCGCACCTCCCTGACGACCCTGACGAGGCGGAGTACCGGCTGGACTGGGTGTTGGAACGGGGCGAACGGTTCCTTACGCTCGATGACGAGCGTTGGATCGATCTGCACGCAATTCTGGAAGGACGCTGTTTCACGCACGAGCTGACCGGTGCCGAGGCCGCCATCGGAGTCGTCCCGCTGCAGCCGGACATCGACCTGGCGCTTCTTTCGTTCGAGAGCGCGATCCCGTTCGCGGACGGGACAACCGGCTCGGTGCTGTTTGCGGAGGATCTGGACGGCGTGGACGAGCGCCTGGCGCAGGCGCTTCACGGGGGCGGCCTGGCCGGCCCCAAGGGCTGGTTGGGTGACGCCGTCGAAGGCACGGTCGTGGGCCTGTGGTTCGACGCCGCCGCCCTTTCATGCCGCCCCGCCCAGGCAGATGCCTCCCTGACTGCGGATGCGGCCGAAGCGCTTTCGGGGGTGTTTGCCGTCCTCGTGGACGACGACCAAGATGCGGTCGAGCTGATCGAGCTGGTGCTTTCGTGGCTGCTCGCCCAGCCCGATGCGTTGCGCGTGCCACACGAACCGCTGACCGTGCTCCTGGCGGCCGCAGGGCTCGAGGGTCGCGGCGACTACATCGGTCGGACAGGCAGCGACTGGATGACGCCGCAGGAGCGCATGCGGATCGCCGGGCGCGCGCTCGACGAGCGCCTCTACGGATTCGACGATTGCTGCCACGATGCCCTCGCCCTGGTCACGCGGGTGTTCGCCGGGGTCGTTCGGGACGCCACTCCTCGCGAGACCGCGCGGGCGCTCTCGCATGGACAGGTCTCGGATGCATTCATGACGAAGCTCATGAGCCACGCCGGCCGCGACCTGGGCGAGATCGCCAAACGGGTGGTGGGGTTTGCCGATGAGCTGGTCGCCGCGTCGCGCGGGGCGGAGGCCGCCGGCCCTCTGTACGTGCAGTCAGTCGGGTTCGACATCCTGGGCGAAGTCGTCGAGGCCGAAGACGCCGCACGCGCTGCGCTTCGCGCCGATCCTGACCACCGTGCTGCGACCGAAGTCGTGGCCGGCTACCTGGACGAGCGCGGCGAGGCGGCGCGCGCCCTGGAGCACCTCTCCCGCGCGGGGGTCCGTAGTGACGACTCGCAGCTCGAGCTATTGGCCGACATCGTGGCCCATGGCGGTCCCAAGGTCGGGCGTAACGAGCCCTGCCCGTGCGGCTCTGGGCGCAAGTTCAAGGCCTGCTGCATCGATCGGCCCGACATCCCACCCGAGCTGCGGTTTCGGTGGTTGTACGAGAAGGCACTCGCGTTCGTCATGCACCCCGCACGGCGCGGAGCACCGATCCACCTGGCAAGCCACGCCATCGACTCCGACGACTCGGACGAACCCCCCACAGTGCGCGCCGTCAAGGACCGCCGATTCGCCGAGCTGTCGCTCTTCGACGAGGGCCTTCTGGAGCGGTTCCTTGACGAGCGCGAGCCGCTTCTTCCCGATGGCGAGGTCGAGATCGCCGAGGCGTGGCTCGACCGGCGACTTGGCTTGTACGAGGCGGTGGAGGCTCGTCCCGACGAAGGCATGCTGCTTCGCGACACCCGCTCAGGCGAGACCTGGTGGGCCTTGGAGCGCTCAGCCAGTCATGACATCGAGGTGGGAGAGCTGATCGTCGCGCGCCTCCTGCCGTTCGGCGATGACCTGCGGTTGGGCGGACCGGTCATGCGCGTGCCGCTTCGCCTGCGTGAGTCTGTGGTCGCGCTGACCGGCCACGCCGGCACTGATGCGTGCGACTGGGCCGAGTGGATCGGCTATTCGGAGGCGCCGCCGCGGCTCCAAAACCGCGAGGGCGACGCCCTTGTCCTGTGTACCGCGCGCTACCGGGTGCCAGATGGGGTGGCCGCCCGAGCGGCGCTTGCCGGTGTGCTGACCCACGACGCGAATGACGATCACTATGTCCAGTTCATCGACATCGACGGTGACCAACTCGTCCGCGGGTGGATCAAGGTGGAGGGGGACGACGTGCTCATCGATGCCAACAGCGTCGAGCGGCGGGACCGTTTGGGCGAACTCGTGCAGGACACGATCAACGGGGCGGTGTTCGTCGAGGAGTCGGAGCGGCCGGCCGATGACCTCGTCCGCGCGGCGCGCGAGAGCGGCCGGATGCCGCAGCCGCAGCCCGTGTCTGCCGAGGCCGCCGAGGTGCTCGCCGGGTACCTCGCCGACTACGCCCGCAAATGGGTCGATCTGGAGATCCCGGCGCTCGGTGGCATGACCCCCCGCCAAGCCGTCGACGACCCCACCCGGCGCGAGGATCTGCTCGCGCTCATTCGCGACTTCGAGCGCGACGAAGGCGAACGATCCGACGGCTCGGGAGGGATGCCGACCTCGATCGTGCGGCAGGAGCTCGGCCTCAGCTGATCGGCAGCCCTTGACTGCTCTCAAACGCCGTGATGGGTCGCGCAAGGACGACATGTCACAGTCATTGACACAGAGTCGTGACGTATTGGCACATTCGGTGCGCCACGTGTGACACTTGATCTGTTCTGAATTGCGGCATGCTCGTGCTGTGTCAACAAGCCGCGGAACGCGCCGGTTGCCCACCTCGTTTCGTACCGAACGCCCTGGAGGTACGCTTATGGCCATGGCAGTCGCACCACATCCACCGACGCCGTCCTCGACGCGCAAGTTCAGTGCCGACGACGTGTGGCGAATGCTCGAGGTGGGTATCCTCGGCCCAGACGAGCCGTACGAGCTCCTCGACGGCGAACTCCAATACGTGAGCCCTCCCGGTCCTCCACATGCGAAGGTCGTCAACCGGCTCACCATGGCCTTCGTTCCCGTCTACGGACCTCGCGGATTTATCGTCCGGACGCAGCAGCCCATTGGGGGCATCGTCGATGCCATCCCCGAACCAGACGTGGCCGTCGTCTCGATCGAAGCGGAGGAGGCCGATACCCATCCGCATGCCGAAGATGCAGCGCTGATCATCGAGGTTGCGCACACCAGCCTGCGCCGTGACCTTCGCAAAGGCGCGATCTACGCAGCTGCCGGGGCGCCCGAGTACTGGATCGTTGACGTCAATCGCAACGTCGTCACGGTCTCCACGGGTCCCAACGCTGATGGAACGTGGCAACACGTCACCGAGGTGGGAATGGGGGCGCAGATCACGCTGCCGGCGAGCGACGGGCAGGTGGTCGGGGTGGAGCGCATCCTGACGGCCGCCCGCTGAACCCGACGCTCCCTCAGGTGGCCACCACGACGTCGACGTCGGCGTCGAGGAACCGACCGGCGTCCCGCGCCTCGCTTTCGATTGCCCGCGTTGTCGCGGCAGAGAGCTTGACCCACGGATCGACGACGAGTCGGCGACGTCGGCCGGTGCCGTGCAGACGCCACATCCCGGCCACGCGACCGTCGACCAGGACCACCGACTGGATGACGCCGCCGACCAGGACACGATCGGCAAAGGCCGCCTCCAGGATCAGCTCGCGGGTTCGGTAGCTCAGCAGGTACTCGTCCCACAGGCCGAGCAGGCGGGCAGGGGTCTGGGGTGGGGGAGTCGGGTCCAGGTCGGCGAGGGCCACCATCCGTGTCCCGGCGGCGTCGATCTCGATCAGGTCGGGCGCAAGCAGGTCGAACGCCGAGCGACAATCTGCCGCCGGCAACCCTGACCAGGTCGCAAAGTCCCGGACGCCTGCCGGGCCGCGGCCTGCCAGATAGAGCCTGGCCAGCCGCGCGAGGGCTTCGTCGCGATCGAGCCGCACCCCGGGTGCGATCCACTCGTCGGTCCGTACGAACGTCGGCTCGCGCCCGGCTTCTGGGCCGCGGCAGACCACACCGTGCGTTGCGGCCAGCATCATCAGGTGCGTTGGCGCTTGGGCCGTGCTGTCGATCGCGACACCCGCGTCTGCCAATCGTGCGATCACCTGGCTGAGCCGAATGGGCACCCCCCTTGCGAGTACGTGCGGGAGAGCTGCGAGCGCTCCGTCACACAGCTCGTCGGTCAGGCCCAACTGCTCACGCCGACGGCGGTAGCCCGCGCGCACCGTGGGACCCACAAGCTCGGTCATCCAGCCGACATCCTCGGCTGCGACCAAGTGAATCGTGCCCCGCATGAGCCACGTCCGGACGATCGTCCGCTCCGCGGTCAGGGCGACATCGAACTCCGCACTCGTGGTCCCTTGTGTGCGCACCCGGACCGCCATGCGGACTGCTGCGGTGGATTGGGCCTGGAGCGCGCCGACGCTGCGGACGGCCTCGGCGATGCCACGGGGCCGCGGACCCGACAGAAGCTGTCCCCGCAACCGGAGCGCGAGAACCTGCGAGGCAGACACGACGACCGGCGGCATCGATCGACCCTACCCTCTCGCGCGGCGCGCCTTCAGACGCTCGGTAGCCCACCGCACCCTGCCGTCCAACGTTAAGGTTTGGACAACGGTGTCAGTTGCGCGGGCGTTGCAAACGCCCACCCCGCTGGTGGGGAATACCGCATCCAGCGACGCTCTCCTCGCGTCGAGGGACCCGTATTCCCTGACAAACACGAAGGTGCCGAGAGTCGTTTGTTGATGAGGGATCCCGGGGTGCGAAACGACCCTTCCGTCCACGTGGTTTCGTCCGTGGATGGGGGATGCGAGCCGCCGTCACACGGGTCCCACTGGCCGTTGCCGTGGCTCTGCAACGCTTGGCCGGGCGGGGTCCGATCGTGTCCAGGGGCAGGCCAGCTTGTGGGCGGGGCACGTGGGGAGTGATCCAAGTCCAGAAGTTGTTCGTAAGTGTTGGCGAAGAGCGAGTGCCTCCCGGCTCTCGGCACCACCAACACGAGAGGAACCACGTGCGCATTAACCGACGCAAGGCGCTTACCATTGCGCCCCTGCTGGCCGCAGCCGCGGCCGCGACGGTGATTCCGACATTCGCCGGAGGCTCGAGCCACCGCGAAGCTCCAGGGATCAGCCAGGACCCGACGGCGGACAATACCGACGTCTACGCATTCGTCAGCCCCGACGATGCGAACACCGCGACCCTCATCGCCAACTTCATCCCGTTCGAGGAGCCTGCCGGTGGCCCGAACTTCTACGGGTTCTCGGACAACGTCCGGTACCAGATCAAGATCGACAACACCGGTGACGGCAACGAGGACATCGCCTACCGGTTCAAGTTCCACACCACGATCAACAACCCCGACAGCTTCCTGTACAACGGCGGCACCGTCAAGTTCGAGAACGGGAAGTACACGAACCTGAACGTCGTTCAAACCTACGACGTCAGCAAGGTCACGTTCAAGAGCAACGGCAAGGTCCGCTCGATCAAGCCCCTCGGCCGTAATTTGCTTTCTCCGCCCAACAACGTGGGTCCCAAGTCGACGCCTGACTACGCAAGCCTGGTGGCCCCGGCGATCCATTCGATCCCTGGTGGCGGCAAGGTCTTTGCAGGTCAGCGCGACGACCCGTTCTACGTCGACCTCGGCGCGACGTTCGACCTGATCAACATCGACAAGCCGGGCCGTCCCGGCATCGGCCTTGGCAACGTGGGTGGCGGCGATGACGGTCTGACCGGCTACAACGCCCACACCATCGCCATCCAGGTCCCCAAGTCGGATCTGACCAAGGACCGCCGCACCCCGACCGACGCCAGCAGCCCGTCATCGGTCGTCGGCGTGTACTCCACCACAGAGCGTCTGGTGCCCGTGTTCAGCGGCAAGAGCGAGAAGTCGCGCATCAAGATCGAGTGGCAGCAGGTGTCGCGCCTGGGCAACCCGCTCATCAACGAGGTGGTCATCCCGCTCGGCAAGAAGGACCGCTGGAACGCGACCGACCCGTCTGACGATGCGATGTTCCTGAAGCACTACACCAACCCGGAGCTCGCCGCGGCCATCAACCTGCTGTTCCCCGGCGTGGTCAACGCTCCGACGATGGACCGTCAGGACCTGGTCACCATTCTGCTCAAGGGCCTTCCGCCCGGAAACCCGACTGGCCTGGTGACGCAGATCGGCAACAAGCCGAAGCTCGCAGACCTTTTGCGGCTCAACCTGGCGATCGCTCCGACCGCTGAGCCGAACCGGCTCGGTGCCGTCGGCGGAGACGCCCAGGGCTTCCCGAACGGTCGCCGTCTCGTCGACGATGTCGTTGACATCGAGGAGAAGGCCGTTGCAGGTGCGTTGGCTCCCACCTTCGGGATCCCGGCGCCTGGCCTCAAGGCCGACGTAGCCGCCATGATCGGTGACGGCGTCGACACCAACGACCTGCCGTTCCTCTCGGCATTCCCCTACGTCGCACCCCCGGTCTCGGGCTTCGATGTGAAGCACCCGCGTCCGTCCACCAAGTAGGTTCGTTCCGTTCTGTCGGTGGAGGCCCCAATCCGGGGCCTCCACCACTCACTCTTTTGGAGTCCTTCATGCGCCCCCGTTCACTCATTTCCGTGGTTGCCGTCACCGGAGCGGCGTTCGCCGTGACCGCCGTGTTCGCGCTGAACTCCCGCGAACCCAATCCGGCCACCGCAGCAGCGCGAGGACCGCAGAGCGCCACAGATCAGATCAACAGCGCGCAGGCCGTCCTTCGTACCGACTCCGACAACGAGGACGCGCTGGCCAACCTGGCCAAGGCGTCGTTGACCCGGGCCAAGGAAACGGCGGATTCCAACTGGTACGGGCGAGCCGACACCGCCGCACGGGGTGCACTGGCCGGCAACCCCCGCAACGTTCTGGCGCTCGAGGCCGCGGGCACTCTTGCGAACGCGCGCCACCGGTTCGCGGATGCGATCGGCCCTGCGACCAAAGCCCTGAAGTTTGCCCCCGACCGATTCGCCGGCTTGGAGATCCTGACCGATGCCCAGATCGAGCTCGGTCGCTACCGTGATGGCTTCGCAACCGCCGAGAAGCGTTTACGGTTGCGCCCCGACCTTTCGTCGTACAGCCGTGCGTCCTACGCAGCCGAGCTTCGCGGCGAGCGCGACTTGGCGATCGCGCTGATGGAGCAGGCCGTCGACGCGGCACGTGCCGGCTCCGGTGACCGCGCCTGGGCGCAGGTGCAGCTGGGCCTGCTGCGGCTTGGGAGTGGCGACCTGGCCGGCGCCCGGCGCGAAGTGCGGGCTGCGCGTACGTCGGCTCCCAATGATGCGACGGCGCTCGCCGGCGACGCCCACGTGCGAGCGGTCTCCGGACAGCTCAACGAAGCGGCGGACCTCTACCGTCGTGCGCTGGAAATTCTACAGATCGCCGGCTCTGCGTCGAGCCTCGCCGAGATCGAGTCCATTCGCGGCAACGCCGCGGAGGCCGAGCGGTACCTGGAGCTGTCACGCGAGATCGATGCGCGTGAGGTCGTCAACGGCGTGCGGCTCGACCTTGACCAGGCCGCCGTCGAAGCGGACTTCGCCCGACCCGACGCGGACATGGTCGATCGCGCCCGGCGCGGCCATAAGTTTCGCCCCGGCGTCGTTGGCGATGACGCCCTGGGGTGGGTGTTGACGCGCGCCGGACAATGCGACGAGGGCCTGCGCTACGCCCGCCGCAGCCTGCGCCTCGGCACCCAGGAGGCGACGATGCTGTTCCACGCGGGCATGGCTGCACGATGCGCGGGCGAGACGGTCGAGGCAACCCGGTACCTGAAGCGGGCGATCGAGCTGAACCCGCGGTTTTCGGTGCGCTGGGCCGACACCGCGCGCACCACGTTGGCTGAGCTCACGGCCGGTCGGGGCCCCGAGATGCGGTCCTGACCTCCCAGGATCGCCCGTGTCGTGGTGGGATCCGTTCGCACCGGACCCCACCACGGCCTGTTCATGCCACGGGGGTCGGCGCGACATCGATGTGATTCGCTCGATTCTTCCCACCGGCGCACGAGTGACCACCACTGCTCAGACGGGGTGACCGCCGACCAATGTGCTCGTCGCCACCGGAGCGGTGTAACGCAGCCCGGTCGCCGGACACGGTTCCGGCATGACTGCACACCTCACACCCGGCGAGCGCTTTCCCGATATCGAACTGCCCGATCATGCGGGCAACGTTCGGCGCCTACGGAACTGGTCGGCGGTGACCCCGCGTTCGTCAACTTCTTGGGCGGGTTCTGGTGCCCCAAGGAGCAGGCGTTTCTTCGGCTCCTGACGGCGTTCCCGTCCGGGGTCGAGGTGGCGTATGCGCGATCGTGTCGACCAGCGTGGACCCGCCGGACGTCAACTCGGCGTTTCGTGCCGGGCTCGGTGCGCGCTGGACGTTCTCGTCCGATCACGACCGGCGTCATGTGGACGAGCTTGGCGTCCGCGAGACGACCGATTCGCTCAACAACCCGTACAGGTGCTCCTGACCGCCCTGGAGTTTGTGCAGAACGGTTAAGGTTCGGTAAACAGTGTCAGACACGAATGTATCAAGAACCGTTACCGTCAAAGGGTTCATGGGTGCGGAAAGGACCCTTCCGTACACGCCGGCCAAAGTTACAAGCTTCGTCGCGCGGATTGGGTGTACCGCTGAGCGCCTCCTGTTCGGGGACGGTCGGGAGTCACGGCAGAGCGTTGCCGGTGGCCCGAACTGGGTAGCGATCATCCCGACGAGACGCGAGAGCTTAATCGTCTCCGCGTATCAAGGGCGTGTGTCGGGCGAAGTCCACTCGACGGACTCGCAGACGGCGTCACCCTTCTTGCGATGGTCTCCGAGGTCGCCCCAAGGTGATGCACGAGCCTCGTGCGAGCGGCGCCGAATGCGACCGCGAGGGTCGCGACCGGCTGGGCCTCGGTCGGTTGAGCCGATCAGTACGGCACTGGACTGCTACGCCCGGATCGCGACTTCCGCCTCGACCTCGACAGGGATGCCGAAGGGCAGCTCGGCCAGCCCCACAGCACTGCGCGCGTGCGCGCCCGCCTCGGGGCCGTAGAGCTCGAGGATGAGGTCCGAGAACCCGTTGATGACGCTCGGCTGCTCGTTGAACCCGGATGCGGAGTTGACCATGCCGAACACCCGCAACCAGGCGGTCACCCGGTCGAGGTCCCCGAGCGCGCGCTGGAGGCTGCCGAGGATCGACAGCGCGGTGAGGCGCGCGGCGAGGTACCCCTGCTCCACGGTGAGTTCCCGGCCGAGCTTGCCGAGGGGCCCGGCGATCGATCCGTCGTGATTCTGGGGACCATGGCCTGAAATGAGTGCACGATCGTCGATGATCCGGACCGACTGGAACGGCAACACAACGCCGGGAGGCGCAACCATTGGTTTGGGCAGCGCCAGACCAAGTGTCGACAGCCGTTCCTCGACGCTCGCCATCGGTCCGCTCCCGGTTCGAGGGTGAGCCTCCCACAGGGTGGAGGCATATCGAGGCGATTGTAACCGTCGCTCGGCGACAATCAGGCTGCAGCGAGCAAGCCCGTTCCCCACATCACGATCAGGCCTGCGGCCAGGCCAAAGGCGACGACGGGCTCAAGCCCTCGGGTGCCCTCGCGAGGTCGGAGCGAAGGTGCGATCTGCTGGATGACTTGGGCGATCGCGCCCGCGCCGACGCCGAGCAGCAGTGCTGTGAGCTGCGGGGTAAACGACAGTGCGCCCACCCAGATGCCCGGGACAACGGGCAGGCCCGCGATCAGGCCCAGGAGGACCAGTCGGCCAAGTGCGGTACGTTCACGGGCGATCGGCGCCACGATTGCCAGGCCCTCCGTC
>JANMDV010000288.1:0-2703 GCA_031376485.1 Actinomycetota bacterium | reverse complement strand
CCGCCGACTCGCAGCGCAGTGCGAGCTGCATCGCGGCCTCGGCGTCAATGGCCCAGGGGTGGACCAGGTCGAGGTCGGGTTGCGCTGCGGCGCCCAAGGCCATGTCTTCGGTCTCGGGCAGTCCAGCAGCCGGGTCTTCGGCCGTGAAGCGGGCAATGTCGTGCGCGGCGCGCACCGTTTGCTCCATCGCGGCGCGCGAGAAGTCCGAGGTGTTGGCATTGCCGCGGCGCTGGCCGACGTAGACCGTGATGCCCATCGACTTGTCGCGGTTGCGCTCGACGTTTTCGACCTCGCCCTTGCGCACCGAGACCGACAGGCCCACGCCCTCCGACACTTCGGCCGCCGCGTCGCTGGCGCCGAGCGAGCGCGCGAAGGCCAGCGCGTCGTCCACGTACTGCCGGAACTGATCGCGCGAATAAGCGAACACGGTGGGGGATGACTGGCCGGTCGAAGCGGGAGTGGGCATGGGGATGGGGTGGGCCGTGGTGGTCGCGCCGTGCGCTGGGGAGGTGCCCGACTATGATACCGACCGCCCTCCCTCCCCGACCGACCATGCCCGCACCGCAGCCCACCGACGACAACGCCCCCGGCACCGCTGTTGAGCTGAAGACCCTTGTTGGCCACCCACGTGGTGGAGCCGACGGTCTGTCCAATGGTTTCCCCATGGATCAGCGGGTCGTAGAGCTCGCCGGCGCGATTGAACCCGACCAGCTTCGATTTGTCGGGTAGAAGGATGAAAGGGTCGCGAGCCCGCGCTTCCCGCATTGAGCCTGTACGTTGTGGGGGTTCTCGCTAGCCCGGATTATTCACGTCTGAATGGAGATCAACGGCCTTCGTGTGCGTAAGTGGCTTTACCAAGAGTCATTTCCGCGAGCACGGAGGCCGCTGATGTCCACGCAGACTGCCGGGAAGAACACCGAACTGTGCTTTGACTTTATGCCCAGCCGGAGCGTGGTGCTCAGACCCGCGGCGGGCGAGCTCACGAGCGATGCGGGGCTGCTGGCGGTCCGGCAGTTTGACGAGCGGGTCGGCTGGACCGCCCGCTTCGCCGCGTGTCTCACGGATGACCGGGAGGATCCGACGCACTCGCTGCTGTCGATGATCCGCCAGCGGGTGTACGGGATCATCGCGGGGTACGAGGACTGCAACGACCACGACACGCTCCGGGATGATCCGGTGTTCAAGATGATCGCGGGCAAGCTTCCCGACGAGGCCGCCCTGGCCAGCCAACCCACGCTCTCGCGGCTGGAGAACGCCGTCTCCGTCACCGCGCTGCTCAGGCTGACCGACCTGATGCTCGAGCTGGGCGTGCAGCGGGTGCGGCGGACCCACGGCGGGAACCTCCCGGCCCGCGTCACCATCGACCTGGACCCCACCGACGATCCCACCCACGGCCAGCAGCAACTCACCTTCTTCCACGGCTTCTACGACCAGCACCAGTACTACCCCATGATCGTCAGCGAGCCGACCACCAAGCACGTGTTCATCGCGTGGCTGCGGCACGGCACCTGCCCTGCGGCGCTGGGGGCCGACGATGATGTCCGCCGCATCGCGCGGGCGTTGCAGAAGGTCAACCCCGGGACCCGTCTGTTCGTCCGCGGCGACACCAACGTGGGCAACCCGGCGATGTACGAACTCTGCGAGAACGACGGGCATACCTACACGTTCGGGCTGGGGCCCAACTCCAAGCTCAAGGGCTGGGCCCGGCCCCTGGTCGAGCGTGCCGTGAAGCAGTACGCCCAGACGGGACGCAAGCAGAGGATCTTCGCGTTCCGCTGGTACAAGGCCGGCACGTGGAGCCGACGCCGCGTGGTGGTGGCCAAGGCCGAGTGCGGCCCCGAGGGGACCAACCTGCGGTTCATCGTGACCAACCTCAAGGTCAAGAACCGGAAGCAGGCCCAAGCGACCTACGACCTGTATGTGCAGCGCGGCGAGAGCGAGCATCGGATGGATGAACTCAAGAACGGCCTGGCGGCGGGGCGGCTCTCGTGCCACCGCTTCAAGGCCAACTTCCTGCGCCTGATGATGCACACGCTGGCGTTCAACCTGCTCAACGCCCTGCGGGCCCACCCGGATGTGCCCGAGGAACTCCGCCGCGCCCGCCCCGAGACCTGGCGGAGCAGATTGATCAAGGTCGCCGCGACCATCACCCAGACCACCCGCCGCGTGGTCGTTGAGGTGTCCAAGTCATGGCCGTTCTGGCCGCTCCTGCTCCGCGTCGGCCGCCGCGCGCTGCGCGCCCGCGCGGCCAGCCCGTAACCACACGCCATCCCGGTGCACCGCCCCACCCGTGCCCGCACGGGGGTAAGGGGGCGGTCCGCGCCGACCACGCCCGCCCGAGCCGACTCGCACCACCAACCGCGATTCGCCGCACGCGGACTCAGACAGATGAATAATGCGGGCTAGTTGGTCAAACCGTTTCGTGTCGCCAAGAGAGAGAGAAGCCGACTGTCCAGTCTCGACGGCCGAAACCTTCTTGACGATCGAAAGCCCTTCGTTGAAGCGGATAAAGACGTCGATGCCCTTCTCAAGCAGCGGACGAGTCGCTATCGAAATGGGCCAGTCTTTGAAGTGGGTCGAGACTTCACACAGCCCGCGATTTTCGCGGTCCCAGAGGAAATAGCAGACGCCGCCTTTCAGCCCAACCCCCGGAAACACATCCGATGCGCTAAGGTAGTCGTGGAGCGAGCGCAGGCGGTTATC
>JANMDV010000038.1:0-5007 GCA_031376485.1 Actinomycetota bacterium | reverse complement strand
GTCCAGCGGATGATCTCCGCCTGCCGCGACGCCGGTCTCGCGCCACCGACGTTGGAGGAGCTTGGTCATCGATTCCGCGTCACGCTCCATACCCAACCGATCGGCCCGGCGGCGCTGGACCCCGTTGACCAAACAATCCTTCACGCAATCACTGAAAGTGGTGGTCTGACGACCGCGCAGGTTGCGGCAACGATCGCGCTGACGACACGTACCACACGAACGCGCCTCGCAAAGCTCAAGGACCGCGGCCTCATCCACGAGATCGGCTCCGGTCCGAACGACCCGACCCGCCGGTACATCGCCTCCAAGTAACCATGATCCACTGGACCGGGTGCCGTTCACCTCAGGTTCCTGGCACCCGGAGGTGAACCGTATTCGCCTCCCCAGCAAACCACGCGGACCCTCCACACGTTCGCCCCGACTCCGATCGCGCTCCTCAGCGAGCCGGAGATCACCCACGCTCCGATACCCGGCGACCATTCACCTCAGGTTCCTGGCACCTGGAGGAGAACCGTGTTCGCCTCCACGTCCCGATCGACGATCGCTGCGCGGGTGGTCGTGACGGGCACGCACATGGGAGAGTTCGTTGGCCTCGCCGCCACCGGCAGGAAGTTCGCGATCGACCAGGCCACGTTCGCCCATGTCCGCGACGGCAAGGCGGCCGAGATCTGGGAAGTTGCCGACACCGCCTCCCTCCTTCGGCAACTCGGCGCGCTCGGCTGAGGTTGCCTGAGGACTCGATCGCACCGGCTCGCCCGCGGCGTCAGACCCCCGGGCGGAGTCACGGCTCGGACTGCCAGGAGCGGTCGAGAAGCTCCGTGAACTCCCGCGGTCGGCGGGCGTCGGTCATCGTCGCTTCGCTCGACGAGTTCGTCGGACGGCTTCGTGCGCAGGCAGGCACGGACACGTCCGGCATCGTCGTGACGACAGGGGTTCAGGTTCGTACCGTATCCGACCTTCGACCGCCTGCGGGCACCACGCGCCCACCGGAGCCGTCGCTGGCGCCCGAGCGTCCGGCGCGCGAGACTGCCGGCGTGGACATCGACTCCGCGATCCGGCTGGCGGCGTTCGCTCGCCTCGAGGAGCTGGTGCGGCGGTGGCCAGACGGCGTCCCTGCGGCCGAGATCAAGCTGGGATTCGCCTTCCGGGACGACTTCCTGCCGTTCCGCGCCCAGCAGGGGATCTTCCGCCCCAGGCAGATGCGCGGCGGGGCGCTCTCGATCTCGACCGTGATCCCCTCAAGCGGCCCACCGCGCTACGACGACGAGATCGCGAGCGACGACGGCTTCTTCGTCTACCGATACCGCGACAACGGGCCGCAGAGCTTCGATAACCAATTGCTTCGCCACGCGTATCGCGACCAATCCCCGCTCGTGTACTTCCGCGGGATCGCGCCCGCGCTCTATGACGTGCTGTGGCCGTGCTTCATCACGCACGACGACCCGCTTGCGGGCCTCGTCCATGTCGAGGTCGGCGTCGCCGCCCTGGACGCAACCGAGCTTCGCTCACCCGAGGTCGAGCGGCGATATGTGATGCGCGCCGTCCGCCAGCGCCTGCACCAGCAGCAGTTCCGGCGGATGGTGCTGCGTGCCTACCGGGAGCGCTGCACGATTTGCCGCCTGCGCGAGACCCGTCTGCTGCAGGCTGCGCACATCGTCCCCGACCGCGACGTCCGCGGGCTCGCCGAGGTCCCGAACGGCCTTTCGCTCTGCGCCATCCACCACGGCGCATTCGACGCGAACCTGCTGGGCGTCAGCCCCGACCTTCGCGTCGAGCTGTCGCGGCGACTGCTCGACGACGAGGACGGCCCCATGCTCGAGCAGGGGCTCAAGGCATTCCACGGCTCGCAGATCAACGTCCCACGGCGCGAACTGGATCACCCGTCGCGCGACTACCTCGAGGAGCGGTTCGCGGCCTTTCGGAAAGCGGCGTAACCGGCTCGACCTCCACCTGTCTCCGATCGAGTCAACCAGAGCACACGGGGTCAGGCACATGAGCTGCCAGCCTGGCCATGACAGACAGCTCAATCCCACAGCACCTCGATGCCGTCGGCGGCCTCTGGCATTCGGTCGCCACACCGAGGACATGGGCCGCCCGACACCCAGGTCGTGAGGTGAGCGGCGTGGGCGCCACACTCAGGACAGGTCGGTGGCGTGGCGTATCGGGCGCGGTCATGCCATCGAATCACGACGTCCACGATCGACCGACACCGCCCGCAACTCACCGTGTCGGTCTCGACCAGCATACCGGCATCACCATGACCCGAGACCAGCGCCTCGTAGCCACAGCCGTCGCAGCGATGG
This sequence comes from Actinomycetota bacterium, assembly GCA_031376485.1. Taxonomy (GTDB): domain Bacteria; phylum Actinomycetota; class Thermoleophilia; order Miltoncostaeales; family Miltoncostaeaceae; genus CALMEC01. The sequence continues at coordinate 2,704 of JANMDV010000038.1, read as the reverse complement.
GTCACCGAATGGCCCATCAGTGTTCACCCTCCCGATCGTGTCTCCCATTCCCAGTCGGACTACTTCCGGTCACGTCCCCGCCCGGCGCGGTGGGACTGAAACTTGAGGCTCTTGAGCTCCTTAGCGGCCCACTTGTCGAGGTCGGCCAGCGCCTCCACCTCGTCGGCGCGGGCGAGGAGGTCCCTCGCGCGTGGTGAGCCGCTGCTTACCCCACGTAACCCGATTGCAGCGTCGCGCAGCGCCATCTTTGCCCCAACGACATCACCGCGGCCGGCGGCGTCGATCGCCTTCTGCTGGGCCCTGGCCGCAGCGAGGATCGCGACCTCCTCCCGCACCTCGATGTCGATACCCGCGGCGGCGGCCTCGACGGCACTCGCGACGTGGACCGTGACCGGCATGTGGAGCGTGTGCTGCGCGACCTCGTCGCCGATGGAGGTGTACTCCACGACGAGCTCGGCCACTTGGCATGGTCCCAGGTCTTGCAGGCCGGTAACGTCGAGCGCGAGGACCAGCCGCCGGGTGCGCCCGGCGTAGGCATCGCCCAGATCCACCCGCAACGCCTTGCCGGTCGCATGGACCGGCCAGTCTCCGAGCAGGGCGGCGCCGGTGACGTTGGGATGCGCCGTGCGGATCGAGACGGCGACGTTCTGCGCGACGAGCGCGGCCAGGTCGTCAGCCTCATCGGCGAATACGCCGGCTGCGTCGTCGGGAGAGGCTGCGTAGTGGGCAGCGCCGCGCCCCGCGTCGGCCATCGCGGTGAGCAGGTCCTCGTCGAACCCGTCGCCGAACCCGATCGTCGTCGTGGTGATGCCGCGACCGGCAGCGGAGCCGGCGACGTGAACGAGTGAGGCGGGGTCGACGATCCCCACGTTCGCATGCCCGTCGGTCAGCAGCAGGATTCGGCGGGTGGCTACATCGCGGAGCGGCTCGAGCAGTTGCAGGCCGGCCAGGAATCCCCCGGAGAGGTTGGTCGAGCCGCCGGGCCGCAGCGACCGGACCGCACGAGCGACCCCGCCGCTCGCGACGGGGACGGCCGGCACATGGATCGCGATCTGATCGTCGAAGCTGACCAGCGCCAGCCGATCCTCGGGGCTCAGCCGCTCGGCGAGCCAGGCGGCGCAGGTCGCGGCGGCCTCGAGCTTCTCGCCGTGCATGCTCCCGGACCGATCGACGACGAGCGCGAGCGCCATCGGCTGGCGCACCTGCCCCACCACTGCGGGCGCCGCCAGCTCCAGCATCACGTGAAGCCGCTGGTCATGGTCGACGCTGATCAGGTTGTGCTCGAGCCGGATGTTCCCCTGCATGTGATCCTCCTCGGATTTGCTTCGTAGAAGAGAGTCGCCGAAAGGAGGTCGTGCTCTTACGGATCGGGGATCACGGACGAATCCAGCGGTGACCGCCCGTCACCGCCGGTCCAGAACGTGTCCAGAGGCTCGTTCAACGGTGGCCGCGGGCGTCGAGGCGAACCGGGTTCACCTCCCGGTTCGCCGCCCACGTCGGGGCGTGTCGATCGAGCGGGACACGCCCCTGCTGCGCCTCAGGTCAGCGCAGGGATGGTTCACGGCGCACGCGGATGAGCATTCGGACCTCCTCAGCCAGGGCCGTAGTCTCGGCGCGAGGGTAGCTGGACGCCCGACCGTGGTCAGCCGTTTGCGGGTGCGCCCTGTGGCTGAGGCCGGGGCATGATCGCTTGCACAGCGATCCGTGCTCCAACGACTGGAAACTCCAGTTCGCCGTCGCGCGGGACGTCGTGGACCTGCTCCCAGCTTCCGTCTGATCGCGATCCGCGATGGGTGATGACCCGTTGCCCATTGATGTCGATGATCCAATACGCCGGACAGCCCGCGGCGGCATAGATCCGGGCCTTGTCGAGGTCGTCGCGCAGACTGGTGTGGGAGACCTCGATGAGCAGGAGCACTTCGTCCCCCCGTGGGTGGGCCGCGTTGATCTCCCGCGGATCGGTGACGGAGAGGTCGGGCTCGGGGATGCTGTCGTCGACTCCACCAAGCGGCAGTTGCACGCCGATGTCGTAGGCCTCGCCGTAGGCGCGACTCAAGATCGCCGTGAGCCGTCGCACGGCGCCGGCATGCAGCGGATCCTGCGGGCTCACGTACCGAAGCTTCCCGTCGAGCAGCTCATACGGCTCGTCCTCGCCCAGCAGGCCGATCTCGACCATCTTCCAGACCTCGGCGGAGGTGAACCGCCTGGTGTCCGGTGGGTCCGCCGTCGCCGCCATGCCCACTACCGTACCCCCTGATCGCTCGTACGAGAACCTTGGCGCACCGGCTCCGGGATCCCACCATGTGACCGTCATTCGCCATGGAGGCATTCAGACAGATCAAATGTCACAGCAGGCGCACGAAGTGTGTCAAGTCGTCACGAAACTGTGTCAATTCTCGTCACATCGGCGACGGACTCCCAAACCCGATCCGCCGGGGGATCGTCGCGACGGAAGTCCGCTCGCCAACCAAGGCCGCTCGCCGTAAGACCAGGCCGTTTCGCCGGCGACTCCCCTGTGTCAGGGAATGTCTCGGAAAGGAACGGCGATGCCGAAACGTGTGATGAGCTGGGTGTTGATCGTGTGGACCGCGATCTTTGCGATCTGGATGGCGGTGGCCGTCGCAGACCGCCCGTCCAAGGACTGCACCCCGGGGGACCAGTTGTGCCAGGACGCGAGCGACGTCGGCACCAGCATCGGCGTCGG
>JANMDV010000031.1:0-4548 GCA_031376485.1 Actinomycetota bacterium | reverse complement strand
GTGTCGCCGCGGATGAGTTCGGCGATGGTGCGGACGGGCGTGCCCACCTTTGCTTGGTCGGCCGCGACCCGGGGCAGGCTGATGCCCTGTTGGCCGAACACGTACCAGGTCAGGCCCGAGCAGTCGAAGCCGGTCGCCGGGGACGAGCCGCCCCACAGGTACGGCGTCCCCACGTACCTGAGCGCCAACTGGACCGCCGCTTCGGCCTTGGCGGAGGTCGCGCCCTGCACCGGCGTCGCGCCGGCGACGAGGGCGACCTGTACCGGCTTGCCCGGGCGTGGCTCGAACGCGATGGACCCCATCGCCTTCGTGTACTTGAACGAGGACGGATACGGCATCGAGCCGCGTTTCAACGTCAGGGTGCGTGTGTCGTGGACGGCGTTCGTGGTGGCTGTGCGCTCTCCGTCGAGGCCCAGGTACAGCGGGTCCTTGGCAGTGAAGTCGAACGGCGCGCTGGCAAGTTTGCGCTGTGTCAACGCGCGTGAGCGAAGCGCGATCGCGCCTGCCCGCAACGCGGCGGGGGCGACGGAACCCCACTTGGGCGGCATGTCGCCGGGGAGGGTGCCGAGGATGTAGTTCTCGACGTCGACCTGGTTGAACACGCTGATGGTGCCGTCTCGACCGGGGAAGAAACCGAGCGCGCCGCGGTAGCGACGGTCCAATGGGTCTGCCAGTCGGATTCCGGTCTCACTCGTGCCCGAATCGATCAGGAGCGGGCCCCGGACGACGTACTTGACCGCGGTGTCTTCAAGATCTGCGACCTGGTAGTTCGCCCCGACCCGCTTGACCTCCCAGCGATGCCCTGCGGGGAGGATCCGGGCTGCGCCGGGACCGGCGCCGTCCACCAAGGTCAGATCGCTTTGGCCGGCGATGACGAGCCGCTTGGCTTCGTCGACCAGGAGCACCCGGATAGGGGCCTCCGTGTTTTTAACCAGCCGCGTGCCGGGGAACGCCTGGCGCAGGATCTGCGGAGCGGTCTTGCCCGTCTTCGCCGCGCGAAGCACGTCGAGCTTGGTCAGGTGTCGTGCGGCCAGGGTGGGGCTCGCCAAACCGACAGTCAAAAACGCTGTCAGGACGAGAACGAGCCTGCGGGTGACGGGGGACCCTCGACGCACCGGGGCAACCTAGCACGGCCTCCCGCGGGGCCTAGCGGAAGCGGTTGCGGCGACCGTGACGCTTGAGAAATGCCCGCTCGTCGAGCACATCCAGGTCATTGCGGAAGACTGATGCGAGTGCGTCGGCGCCATGCCGCGATCGGTCCAGGGTCGCGCGAATGACGACGGTCCCCGACGTGCGGTCGACGACGACGACCTCATATCGCGGGGGATGGCGGGCGAGCGGTCCCAGGAGCGCCCGTCCGAGGTTCTCCCGGGGTGCCGCCGGCTCGCGGACGACGACCTCGAGTGTCCGCGCGGCCGGGTCCATCGTCAGGCGGTCCGTTTGGCCTTCCGGCCGGCCCGGTAGCGCTTGATTTGACCCGGCAAGAGCCAACCGGCCAGGAAGCCCAGCACCAATGACGAGATGATCACCCAGATCACTGACGACTTGGCGGTGAAGAAGATGAACCGGACGTCGACCTCGACCGTGTTTTGGAAGATGAACGTCACCAGTAGGAGTGCGACCACGACCAGCACACCGACGCGGATGAGCTGGCGCTTCTGGCGTTCGTCGAGACCGTCGCCGGGGCCGCCTGCATCCGTCATAGCTACACCCGGGCCATCGCCGCGTCGAACACGCCGCCCAGCCGTTTCATGCCTTCGGCGATCGCGGCGGGGCCGACACCGCTGTAGGCCAGTCGCAGTGTGCGCTCGCCGCCCTCCGCGAAGCAGTCGCTCCCCTTGACGTACTGGACACCGGCAGCCTGCGCGTCGTCGAACAGGGCGTCGGCCGACAACGGTTCGGGCAGTTCGAGCCACAAGAAGAACCCGCCCTGCGGCGGCGTGCAGCGCGTGCCAGACGGCAGGTGGCCAAGCCCCTCGACCATCGCATCGCGTCGTTCGCGCATCAGCCCCGTCACGCGCTCCACGTTCGGTTCGAACTGGCCGTCGGCAACGATCTGATGGATCGCCGCCTGCGCCAAGAGCGACGGGGAGATGTACGTCCGCGATGCGGCTGCGACGAGACCGGCGGCGATTTCGTTTGGGGCGACGATGTAGCCCACGCGAAGCCCCGGCGCCACGGTCTTGGAGAACGACGATGTAAAGATGACCCGCTCGGTTCCCCCGAGCGACTCGATGCTGGGCAGGTGCTCGCCCTCGAACCGCAGCAGGCCGTACGGGTCGTCTTCGAGGATCGGGAAGTCGTACTTTTCGGCGAGCCCCACCAGCGCCTGGCGCTTCTCAAGGCTGATCGTCGCGCCGCTGGGGTTCTGGAAGTTCGGGATGGTGTAGAGCAGCTTGGGCACGCGGCCCGCCGCGCACGCTGCCGCGAGCACATCGACGTCCAGGCCGTCGTCGTCGACCGCAATCGGGAGGAGGTCGACGCCGTGCAGCTTCGCCTGTAGCAAGGCGCGGTCATAGGTGGGCGCCTCGACGGCCAGGATGTCCCCGGGGCCGAACATGCTGTCCAGGAGGAACACGAAGCCCTGCAGTGAGCCGTTGGTGATGAACACGCGGTCTGCGGACACGCCGTGTTTCTGGCCGATCAGCTCCCGCAACGGTGGGTATCCGTGCCCGGTGCCGTACGACAGGATGCGCGTTGCATCGCCAGCGAGTGCAGCGTTGGTTGCCGCGCCGATGAGGTCGCCCGAGAGGGCTTCTGGACACGGGGCGCCCCGTGCGAACGAGATCGATGTGCTCACGCCGCAGAGCCTATCGAACGGGTTGCCGCCCCTGTCCGATGGTCGTCCGGTCACTCCGGCCCGCCGTCGCGTGATGCGCTGCGGGCCCAGCCCGGGGTGCTCTATCCTGCGTGTGTGCCTGACTGGTTGATATGGGTGATCGGCTCCGGAGTTTTGGTCGTCGGCGAGATCTCGACGTTGGCATTCATCCTCGGGCCCGTCGCCCTTGCGGCGCTCGTCACCGCAGGGGTGGCAGCCGCAGGCGTCAGCCTGGTGGTGCAGCTCATCGTGTTCATCGTGGCGTCGATCGCGTCCCTTGCGATCGTCCGTCCGATCGCCAAGCGTCACCTGCGCACGCCGCCCAAGATCCGCACGGGCGTCGCAGCGCTCGTCGGCGAGTCGGCACTCGTGTTGGAGCGCATCGACCAGCACGGCGGGCAGATCAAGCTCGGCGGCGAGGTCTGGTCGGCCCGCGCGCTCGACGGTGTAGGAACGTTCGACCCCGGAGCCCACGTCCACGTGGTCGAGATCTCCGGCGCAACCGCCATCGTCATGGGATAGGAGATACCGTGCCCTCAGGCGTCATCGCGCTCATCATCATCGCGTTCGTCGTGCTCGTCATCCTCGGCAAGATGGTTCGCATCGTGCCGCAGGCCCGCGCCGGCGTGGTCGAACGGCTGGGACGCTACGACCGAACGATGGACGCCGGGCTTCGCATCCTGGTGCCGTTCGTCGATCGGGTTCGTTACATGGCGGACCTGCGTGAGCAGGTCGTCTCATTCCCGCCGCAACCGGTGATCACCGAGGACAACCTCGTCGTCAGCATCGACACGGTCATCTACCACCAGATCACCGATGCCAAGGCGGCGACGTACGAGATCGCCGACTACATCCAGGGGATCGAGCAACTGACCGTCACGACGCTTCGCAACGTCATCGGTGGCATGAGCCTTGAGGACGCGTTGACCTCACGTGACTCGATCAACACCCAGTTGCGCGTCGTGTTGGACGAGGCGACCGGCAAGTGGGGCATCAGGGTCAACCGGGTCGAGCTCAAGTCGATCGACCCGCCGGGCTCAATTCAGGAGGCGATGGAAAAGCAGATGCGTGCAGAGCGCGATCGGCGCGCCACGATCCTGACCGCCGAGGGCATCAAGCAAGCCCAGATCTTGACCGCGGAGGGCGAAAAGCAGGGCGCGATCCTGAAGGCCCAGGGCGCGCGCGAGGCCCAGATCCTTTCTGCAGAGGCCGAGCGCCAATCACAGATCCTCGAGGCCGAGGGGCAGGCCAAGGCGATCGAGACGGTCTTCGCTGCGATCCACGCCGGAAACCCCGACGAGCGTCTGCTGGCCTACCAGTACCTGCAGATGCTCCCGCAGATCGCCGACGGGGCGTCCAACAAGCTGTGGATCATTCCGAGCGAGTTCACCCAGGCGCTCGCCAAGGTGGCCGGGACCGTGACCGGCGCGCTCGGCGCACCCGCGCCGCGAACGCCCCAGGCCCCACCTGCGGTGGGCGATGGGGACGACACGCCCGGCCGGTAACGCTGAGTGCTCCCTCTCGTAAGTACGGCCGTGTATCCCGCGCGATAACCGAGTCAGGCAAGGACGCAGTGTCTTGCCGCTCTCGGTACCCATAACGGCGAGACCGAGGACACCGCCTGGCGAAGGTTTGCAGCCGGGATACGTGGTCGTAATTGCGAGAGGGAGCACTTCGTCGGCGGCGGTGTCCCAGAGCGAGAGATCGGACGGGCGCTCATACCGTCACCG
>JANMDV010000250.1:0-2203 GCA_031376485.1 Actinomycetota bacterium | reverse complement strand
ACCCAGAACGCCAGGCCATACCCGCTCGTAAATGCCACGCGAGCGTCCGTTCCGCCTGCGATCTGGTTCTCGGCCCGTGTGACGGCCACCGTGGTCAGGATGGCGACGCCGAGCGCCCCGCCGATCTGCTGCGAGGTGTTGATCAGGCCGGATGCGAGCCCCGCCTCGTGGGGCTTGACCCCTGCGAGCGCGGCGATCGAGACCGGTACGAACGAGAAGCCCAGGCCGACGCCGACCAGCAAGAAGCCCGGCAGCAGATCGCCGACGTACGTGCCGTCGACGGAGATTTGCGTGAAGTACAGGAGGCCTGCGCCCAACAGCACCATGCCGATGGTCAGGGCGACTTTGACCCCGATCTTCGTCACAAGGGCCTGGGCGATCCCCGAGGCGACAACCGCGGTCAGGGCCACGGCCAGGTACGCGAGGCCGGTCTTGAGCGCCGAGTACCCGAGTACCTGGGGCATGTAGAGCGACAAGAGCAGGAACATGCCGAACACGATGGTGCCGAGCCCAAATCCGATGACGTTGGCACCGGTGGCGGTGCGATTCTTGAAGAAGCCAAGTGGGACGAGCGGTGATTTGGAGCGGCTCTCGACGAACAGGAACGCTGCCATCAACACCACCGACCCCGCGAGGAAGCCGATCGTCTGCACGCTGTCCCATCCGGCGTCGGTCGCCTTGGTCAGCGCGTAGACGAGCATCATCAACGACGCCGTCACCAGCACCGCGCCCTGTGTGTCGAAGTGCCGCGCGAGCCCCTCGGTGCGGCTTTCGGGGACGTACTTTCGTGTCAGAAGGAGCGCGACGATCGCGATCGGCACATTGATGAAAAAGCACCATTCCCAGCCGATGTACTCCGTCAGCACGCCGCCGAGCAGGACGCCGATCGCGGCGCCCGACCCTGCGATCGCGCCGAGGATGCCGAGGGCCTTGTTGCGCTCAGCGCCTTCCTCGAACGTGACCGAGACGATCGAGAACACCGATGGGGACAACAGCGCAGCGCCCGCCCCCTGAAGGATGCGGAACGTGATGAGCATCGCGGGCGAGGTCGCGAGGCCGCACAACAGTGAGAAGACTGCGAACGCGATGAGCCCCGCTACAAAGAGGCGGCGGCGGCCGAGGATGTCGCCCATCCGGCCCCCCAAGAGCAAGAACCCTCCGAACGTCAGCGCGTACCCGCTGACGATCCACTGCAGGTCCGCTTGCGCGAAGCCCAGGTCCTCTTGGATCGCGTTGAGGGCGACGTTGACGATCGATACGTCCAGCACGACCATCAGATACGCGACGCCGAGTACTGCCAGCGCCTTCCACTTGTTGTGTGCCGCGTCGCTTGCGGCGTGCCCCGTGTCGCTCACGTCTCTCTCCTCGTCTCGGGTCCGCGCCACCTTAGCGCCACCGACGGCGACGTTGCCCGGACTGTCTCGTCACTCGATCGACGAACGGAACCCGTGGATTCGACCATGGTCAACGGCACGTGCGTTCCGCGCAGGTGCCCCTCGGGCAACGCTGTTCACATCAGAGTGTGTCGTGGACGACACAAGTGGCCAATGGCGCTGCTGCCAAATGGCTATTTCGTCCCGGCCGTCTGACGTCGACGCCGGGCTCGCTGTCAGACTGCTGTTCCCCGCACCGAGACCAGGCACGGGTGTATGACGAGCGTGGTGTCGTCGGTGCCGATCGTCGCGAACTGGGCCGTCAGCTCGTCCAACTCATCCTGCAGCGCCAGCCCGGCTGCGATCGCCCCTGGGGCGGCCTCCAGGAACGTGTACTCCCAGAGCCGCTTCTGCTCTCCGGTCGAAAAGCATGGTTGGAAGATCGACGCGTCCACGTTGCCGAGGCCTGCGCTCCGGAACATTCCGAACAGGCGGCCGCCCAGGTCGTAGTCGACGCCGAGGGCCGCGCCGACCTGGACGGACTGCTCGGCGAAGCGCGCGTACGCATGCGATGGCGGGTCCGTGAACATGCTCGTCAGGATCGGCTCCTGGGCGATCAGCAGGCCGCCGGGGCGCAAGAGCGCCAGCATCTGGACCAGTGCGTCGGCCGGTCGTTGCAGGTGGATCAGCAGGAACCGGCAGAAGACGAGGTCGAACTGGCCTTGCGGCAGCCCGGGCTCGTATGCGCTCCCTTCGGCGAGGGTGACGTTGTCGAGGCCGCGCGCAGCCACCCGCGCCCGTGCCAGGGCGATCTGGTCGGGCCCGACGTC
>JANMDV010000227.1:0-4178 GCA_031376485.1 Actinomycetota bacterium | reverse complement strand
ACGCCGATACAAGCGACACCCTGTCGGTCCGGTCGAGAAACCTGCCTCGCGTCACGACATTCACGTGGCTGGTGGCCGGACGCCAGGTCGCGTCCCGTCGTGTGCGGGTGCGTTAGACGGCGCTGACGTACTGGGTGAGCGCCGCGGATGGCCGGTGCTCGACTCAGGACCGGAACTTGCGAATAAATAAGTTCACCGTCCCTGTCCGTGGTCACGAAATGGTCACGGATCAGCGATCTCGGCGGCCCTCGCATTCTGACTTTGTGGCCTGATAGGGGAATGGACTCAGCGGGGTCCTATTTTCGTACGCCGGGAAATCAAGTCTCGGAACTGGTCTGCCGCCACCAACGCGTAGTCCCTGGCGTTGTTGTTCATCACCACCGCGACCTCCTGGGCTCGGTCGGCCATTTCGAGTACCGGGATGACCCATTCCTCAAGTTCATCTTGGCGGTACTCGTAGTCGAAGCGCTCCGCCACGGTGCGACCACGGGTCCACATCACAGCGTTGCGTCCGTGCATCCGTACGTAGGCCAGCGCGTCAGACGTGACCTCGACGATCGGTGGCATCGCGCTCTTGGCCTCCGACCTGGGTGCATCGACACAAACCCACGCCGCGTCGTGCTCACCAAGCAGGTCGACCGCCCGCTCACGCTCCCCCGGCTCCACCCATGAACGGTGGCGGAACTCCACCGCCGCGCGTGCCGGCTTGAGGCGAGACAGGATCCGGGCGAGCTCGTCGCGCTGACGCTCGCCCGAGGTCACGAACGGCGGTAGCTGCACCAGGATGGCGCCGAGCTTGTCGCCGAGCGGCCCGCAGGATTCGAGCAGCGTGTCGATGACCGCATCGCGAAGCTCGCGGCTGGGCTTGCGGATACGGCCCTTGGCATCGAGCTCGGCCGGGAGTTTCCGCAACGGTACCGGCAGGCGCGACGGGTCGCTGGGATGGCCCGAGATGACCTGGTGGGCCTTGACGTGAAAGCGAAAGTCCGGCGGGGTGCGCTCGGCCCAGGCGGCGACCGTCTCGATGGTCGGCAGGGCGTAGAAGCTCGCGTTGACCTCGACCATCGAAAACTGCTCGGCGTAGTAGCGCAGCCGCCCTTCGGCGTCGTTCTTGACCGCGGGCGGGTACCAGCCGGCCTTGATGAACTCGGGGTCGGTCCACGAGGCCGTGCCGACCAGGACCCCCCGGCTCATGTTCCGGTCAGTCTTCGAACGCGTCGAGTTCACGCTGCAGACGCGCGGCGTCGTCGTCATCCAGTGGCGCAGCCGTTGACGCAGCGACGGGGCGCCGCTTGGCCCAGGCGCGCGTGACGAACGGAATCGCGCCCAGCCCGGCGACCACGGCGAGCGCCGGCACAAGCCACGCGACGAGGTCAAACCCCGACTTGGCAGGCGTCGCGAGCACCTGTCGACCGAACTCGCGCACGAACTCCGCCTTGATCTCGTCCTTGGTCGCGCCTTCGTCGATGCGCCGCTGGATCTGGGCTTTCATCTGCTGCGCAGCCGGCGCGTTGGAGACGTCCAGCGGCGTGCCGCAGGTGACACATCGAAGCTCCTGCGCGACCTCCGTCAACGACAGCCCGAGCGCCGTCGCCGGAAGGCCAACGACCATGACAGCAAGAAGTGCCGCAATCACCCGCGTCATCGGGCGAGCACCGCATCGAGGTGTGTGGCGATGTCACGCTCCCCCGCAACGGTCAGCTGACCACGAATCGGAAGAATCCGCATCTTTCCGTCCGGGTCGATGATGAAGGTCTCAGGCAGCCCCCCCGCTTCGAAGAGTTTTTCGGTCCGGTCCGAGCCGTCGCGAAGGGACGGAAACGTCAAGTTGAACTCATCGTAGAAGGCCTTCGCATCGCCCGACAGGTCGCGGACGTTGATGCCGAGGACGATCACTCCTTGCGGGCCGTACGTGTCGGCGATGCGTTGAAGGATCGGCGCCTCACTGCGACACGGCGGACACCAGGATGCCCACAGGTTGACGACAACCGGCTTGCCGCGGAGCGAATCCAGGGAAACGATCGCGCCCTCTGGCCCCAGGCCGGCACCCGCGAACAACACCGGCAAGGAGATCGGCGGCGCAAACGGGGCCTTGTTCTCGGCGATGCTGCGATCGATCGTGAACTCCTGATCGGGCTTGACCAAACCGACCACCAGGAGCCCGACCACCACGAGCGCGAGGAGTGTCCCGAGGCTCACCCCGACGACACGCCCTCGTGTCCATCCCGAAGCGTTCTCGATGACGGATTCGTCGGCGTTCACAACGACAATGTACCGCCGCGGTGCCAAGTACTGCCGCCAGGCGAGCGATCTGAGACGTTCGGCCCTACCGGCCCAGGAGCACCCGGATCGCCTGGGCGGGATCGGGTGCGCCCATGAGCGCTTCGCCGACCAGGATCGCGTCCACGCCGGCCTCCTCGAGGCGACGCACCTCGGCGTTATCGGTGATCCCCGATTCGGCGATGACGGTGGTGCCTGCCGGAATGTCGGGCAGCAGGCGCAGCACGGTGTCGGGGTCGACTTCGAGGGTCTTGAGGTTGCGGTTGTTGATGCCGACGATCTCGGCCCCGGCGGCCACCGCGATTTCGGCGTCATCCTCGTCGTGGACTTCGACGAGCAAGTCCAGGCCGATGTCGTGGCCGAACGCGAGCAGATCGCGAAGCAACTCGTCCCCGGTGGCCGCGACGATCAGAAGCGCCGCGTCAGCCCCGGCAATGCGTGCCTCGACGAGCTGGTACTCGTCGATGATGAAGTCTTTGCGAAGGAGCGGCAGCGAGCACGCGGCGCGCGCATCGCGCAGGTCGTCGAGGCTGCCGCCGAAGAACTCCGGCTCGGTCAAGATCGAGCACGCCGACGCTCCGGCCGCCTCGTACATCCGAACGATCTCGGCGACGTTTGCGCCGGGGCGGATGGGGCCTTTGGACGGGCTCGCCCGTTTCATCTCGGCGATCAGTGAAACCCCAGGTGCGATCAGCGCCTCCGAGAACGGCCAGCCCCGGCCCGGTGGCTCCAGCTCGGACATCAACTCGTCGAGGGAGCGCCCTGCTCGCCGACGCGCGACCCCCGCTCGTGTCGTCTCGACGATGTCCTCCAGGAACCCCATATCTCCTACTGCTCCGCGCGCTCGGGCGCCAACTCGTTGGTAACGGCGACAAACTGCGCGAGGCGTTCGCGTGCGCCGCCGCTCGTGATGCTCTCACGTGCGGCGTCCAGCGCGTCCGCCAGTGTGAGCCCTCGTCCCGAGACCAGGATGGCGGCGGCGGCGTTGAGCGCGATCAGGTCGGCGGCCGAACCTGTTCCACGCTCGAGGGCTGCCATGATCACGGCCGCGTTCTCATCCGGTTCGCCGCCTGCGATCTCAGCCGGAATGGCAGGCGCGAGGCCAAGCTCAGCAGGGTCGATGCGCCAAGTGCGGATGCCGTCGGAGGTGACCTCGGCGACGTTCGTGGGCGCGCTGGTCGAGACCTCGTCCAAACCGTCGTCGGACGAGACGACCAGCGCGTGTTCGGCGCCCAGTTGCCCCAACGCGTGGGCGATGCGCTCGACGTAGTCTCGGTCGGAGACGCCGATCACCTGGCGGCGCACCCCGGCGGGGTTCGTCAGTGGCCCCAACAGGTTGAAGATCGTGCGGACACCGAGGGCTTTTCGCACAGGGCCGATGTGCCGGAACGCGGGGTGGTGCAACGGGGCGAACATGAACCCCACCCCGACGCGTTCCACGCATTCGGCCACGGCATCGGGGGTCAGGTCGATCCTGGCGCCCAATGCTTCGAGCACGTCGGCGCTCCCGCTTCGCGACGTCGCGGACCGGTTGCCGTGTTTTGCGACCGCTATCCCGGCGCCCGCCACCACGAACGCCACCGCGGTCGACACGTTGAACGTGGACCGCCCTCCGCCGGTGCCACACGTGTCGACGAGCGGGGCGCTTGTGATGCGCACCGACTCGCTGCGGGATCGCACGACCGATGCGAGCCCGGCAAGTTCGGACGCGGTCTCCCCTTTGGCGCGTAACGCGATCAGGAACGCACCGGTTTGGATGGGGTCGACCTCGCCACGCATGACGGCGTCGAGCACCTCGGCAGCACCGTCGCGGCCAAGGTCCTCTCCCGCGAGCAATCGATCAATCTGCGCGGCGATGCTCACACCGACATCGCCAGGAAGTTCGCCAGCAGCCGCTT
>JANMDV010000225.1:0-7385 GCA_031376485.1 Actinomycetota bacterium | reverse complement strand
ACGCCGATACAAGCGACACCCTGTCGGTCCGGTCGAGAAACCTGCCTCGCGTCACGACATTCACGTGGCTGGTGGCCGGACGCCAGGTCGCGTCCCGTCGTGTGCGGGTGCGTTAGACGGCGCTGACGTACTGGGTGAGCGTCGCCGCGGATGGCCGGTGCTCGACACAGGACCGGAACTCTCTGCGAATAAGGGCCTGTGTCATGAAAACACCTTGCCGGACGGCGAGCGAAAACCGAGCAATACGGTGGTGGCGAGCCTCGCCGTTATGCCCGATAGCGGCGAGGCTCGCGGACACCGCCTGGCTCGGTTTTGCTTCGGAAATAGCCGTCCTGCGGTTCGTATTTCCAGCCGCCGGGGGCGAGCCCCGCTCCGGGCCGTTTCGCTCGCCCTCCGCCGTAGTAGTTATTCATTGACACTTCCTAAGGCGGCGCCATCGGTTTGGGCGGTGGCACGCCGCGGGTGTCCTGCCAGCTTCTGATCGCCGTCATGCCCAGGATCACGAGCCCGCCCACGATCGACAGCGCCCCGACGGTCTCGCCGTGTGCCATCCAGGCCCACACCGGATTGAGGGCCGGCTCGACAAACAGCAAGAGCGACACCTCCAGCGCGCGCAGATGCGGGACGGCTTTGGTGATGAACACGTAGGCCACGCCGATCTGGATGACGCCGAGGTACACGATCCAGATCCAGTCGCTGCCGACGCTGTCGGTGACCGGCCCGACCGCAAACGGCAGGCACACGACGAAGGCGATCAGGTTGCCCGCGACCGTTGCTCCGGCGGCTGCCGCAGCGCCCTCGCGACGACCGAGCCACCGTAGTCCCATCACGGTGCCAGCCCATCCGAGACCGGAGATGACCGCCAGGATGTTGCCGAGCATGGGTCGCGGAGCCGTGTCGACGGCCGCGGGAGCATCGACGAAGAACAGGGCCAGTCCGGCCGCGAGCACGGTCATAAAGATCACATCACGGCGCAGCACGCGCTCGCGAAGTAGGAACGGGGCTGCGATGGCGATCCACAGCGGTGCCGTCGACTGCAGAAAGATCGTGTTGGCCGACGTGGTCAGTTTGTTGCCCGCGACGAACAAGATCAGCGTGACGGCAAACGTCGCGCCCACCAGCAGCGTGCGCCACGACCAGTTGTGACGCGACCGCGGCAGCATGATGGCGATGGCAATCGCGGCGACGCCGGAGCGAAAGCACGCGACGGTGATGCCCCCTGACAGACCGTCGAAGCTGGTGGCTTTGATCGCAGCTCCACCGGTCGAAAACAGGATTGCGGCCGCGACGATCTGGAGGCGCGCGACGTTCACGCAGTCAACGATGTCAAACTGGGTCGCATATGGACATTCCTCTGATCCCGCTCGAGCACTTCTACGACGATCCCGAACGGGCGGCTGCGCGCGTCTCGCCTGACGGGCGGCGCCTGGCATGGGTGGCGCCGGCCGACGGACCGCTCAACGTCTGGGTCGCACCAGTCGCGGGCGGCGAGCCCGTGCAGGTCACCGACGACCGCGATCGTGGGGTGCGCTCCTACTCGTGGTCTCGGGACGGGGCACGGATTCTGTACCTGCAAGACACCGGCGGTGACGAGAACTACCACCTGTTCGCGTCGGATCTCGATCGCCCCGGCGAGCCCGATCGCGACCTGACGCCGTTCGACGGGGTCAAGGTCGGGGTCGTCGATGTGCCGCGAGGCGATCCCGATCACGTGTTGATCTCGACCAACCGGCGCGACCGGGGATTGTTCGACGTGGAGCGCCTGCGCCTTGCCACCGGGGACATCGATCTGGTCGCGGAGAACCCGGGCAACATCATGGGGTGGCTCACCGACCGCCAGGGACACCTGCGGGCTGCGTTCGCCCAGACGCCGACGGGCGATCACCAGGTGCTGATACGCGAGACCGAGGACCAGCCGTTTCGTGTGCTTGCCGAGTACGCGAACGAGGACTCGGGTGCGCCGTACGCGTTCAGCGCCGACGGTCGGCAGCTCTATGTCGGCAGCGCACGCGACAGCGACCTTGTGCGGCTCGTCACCCTCGATGTCGCGACCGGTGAGGAACGCGTCATCGACGCGGACGAGGAGGCCGACTTGGGTGCGCCGATCATTTCGGACCGTACCGGCGAGCTGCTTGGTGCGGCGTACCGTCGCGATCGCATCGTGCTGCACACGTTCGACGAGGCGTTCGGACGCGATTGGGAACAGGTGCGCCAGATCCACCCGGGCGATCCGATGATCGGCAGCACCGACGACGCCGAGACCCTCTGGACCGTGGCGTTCGACGACGATCGCGATCCAGGTGCCACCTATCTGTTCGATCGGCGCACCGGTGAGTCGCGGCTGTTGTTCCGCTCCCGGCCGTGGCTGGATCCGACCATCCTGGCCGAGCGCACACCGGTCAAGATCACGTCACGTGACGGGTTGGTGCTTCGATCGTATCTGACGTTGCCGGTCGGGGTGGAACCGGTCGGGCTGCCCACGGTCCTCTACGTCCACGGCGGTCCGTGGGCGCGCGATAGCTGGGGCTGGGAGCCGACCGCGCAATTCCTCGCAAACCGTGGCTACGCTGTGCTGCAGGTCAACTACCGCGGCTCCACCGGGTTCGGCAAGGCGTTCACCCATGCCGCGGAGCGGGAGTTCGCGGGCAAGATGCACGATGATTTGATCGACGGCGTCAACTGGATCATCGGCGAGGGCATCGCGGATCCCAAGCGCGTTGCGATCTACGGTGGGAGCTACGGCGGATATGCGGCGTTGGTGGGCGCGACGTTTACGCCCGACGTCTTTGCAGCGGCGATCAGCGTGGTGGGACCGTCGAACCTGGTGACCTTGGTGCGGAGCTTCCCGCCCTACTGGCGGCCGCTTTTGGCAGGCACGTGGTTCAAATTCGTGGGGGACCCCGACGATCCGGACGACCTCAAGGACCTCGAGGCCCGGTCACCGATCAACAAGGTCGACCAGATCACGGCTCCGCTGATGGTGCTGCAAGGCGCCAACGACCCCCGGGTCAAACAGCACGAGTCCGACCAGATCGTCGAGGCGCTCCGTGCCCGCGGGGTGCCGGTCGAGTACATCGTCAAAGAAGACGAAGGCCACGGGTTCGTCAAACCCGAGAACCGCATGGACGTCTACCGCGCCGTCGAGCAGTTCCTGGCGACCCATCTCGGCGGTCGCGTGACGGGGTAGCCGCGGCGTGTACGGAAGGGTCGTTCCGCGTCGCGGGATCCCCGTTGAGCAAACGGTTCCGGGGTGTTTCGTGCCTGACACCACGTGACGAAACCGCACAATGTGACACGGCCTATGTGACGAGCTCGGCGCGGTCGGTGACGCGGCTTGTACCGGCGGGGTCTTTGGTGACGTGGATCGCGGCGCCCAGGCGTTCGGCGACACCAGGCAGATGGGTGATCACCGCGACCAGACGGCCGTGGTCGGCCATCCGTTCGACCGCGGCGATCGCGACCTCGAGTGATTCCCCGTCCAGCGACGAAAACCCCTCGTCCAGGAACAGGCAGTCAAGACGGCCCGCCGAGCCGCTTGCGATGTCCGACAGCGCCAGCGCCAGGGCGAGGCTCGCCAAGAACCGCTCGCCCCCCGAGAGCGTCCCCGCTCCGCGGACCAGTCGGCCGCGACGGTGGTCCACCACGGCGAGCGGATCGGGATCGTCGCCCACGAAGCTGTACGCCCCATGGGAGAGCGCCTGCAAGCGCGCCGACGCTCCCAGCGCCAGTCGCCCGTGGAACCGCGCAAGCAGGTACCGCGGAAAACGGTTGGCCTGGAGGTCGACGGCGACCTTCGCGTAGACCTCAGCCTCCGCCTCTGCCGACCGGCCTGCACGGGCCAGGCGATGGCCATCCCGGGCGTGACGCTCGATCTGCGCCAACTCGGCTTGTGCTGCGCGCCGCGTCTCGAGCGCTGCGTGGTGGCGGGCGGCGAAGTCGTCGGCGGTCTGAATCCCGAACGGGGCACCCTGCGTGCCGATACCGGCGTCCAGGCGATCAGCCGCGGCTCGGGCAATGTCGGCGCGACGCACCGCATCGGACGCGGCCCGCTCCGCCCGCTCCACCAACTCGTCGGCGCGGATCGGCAGCTCGCTTGTCGCGAGGTCGGCGGGGAGCGGATCCATTCCGAGCCTGCCTGCCAGCAACGTCAACGCTTGGCGCAGGCGGGCCACCGCTCCCTGCTCGATCACGGTCGCGGCGCTTTGTGCGTCGGCCAGCTTCGCCGCGGCCTGTGTTGCATACGTGGTCGACAGGCCAACCGCCTGCTCGATCATCTCGAGCTCTTGGACCGCTGCGTCCAGATCGGCGACCAGGCCTTCGGCCCGTCCGTACCGTCCGAGCCGATCCTCGAGTCCGCTCAGATCCCCGCGGTCCTTATCGAGGCGTCGGTGTATCTCGGCCAGGACGCCTGCGGCGTGTTCGATCGATGCGGCCAGTGCGGCTGCCTCCTGCACTGGCGCTGCGGCCTCGGCGTCGACGCGGGCGGCCTCGGCTGCCAGGCGTGACGCCTCCTGTGCGTCGGCGGTGACATCGCCCCCGCGCGCGGTCACCCGTCGTTCGGCATCCGTGGCTGCCTCCTGGCACGCCGCTTGGGTGCGTTCCGCCGTGCGCACCTCGAACTCCGCGTCTGCCAGCCGGTCCGCCGCCTCCTGCGCGCGTTCGCGCAGGGTCAGTACGCCCTCCTCGACGTCGTGCAGATCCTGCGGACGGTCATGCGGAACGGTATGGACGACTTGGCGGCAGACCGGGCAGACCTGGCCTGCGGCGATCCCCGCCCGCATCGTCGCTGCCAGGTGCGCCGTCCGCAGATCATCGAGCGCTTCATCCGCGGCACTGGCCTCGTCGGTGGCGCGTCGAGCAGTCTCACGTGCAGCATCGCGCGCGCTCGTGGCGTCGGCGAACGCGGTCTGGGCCAGTGCAGCAGCCCCACGGACCATCACCAGATCCCGCAGCGCCTCTGCAAGTGAGCCCAATGCCTCGCGGTGATGACGAGCGGCGCCGATCTGGGCGTGCAGCCGCTCCAGGCGGACGCGGTGGCGCGCCAGCTCCACCTCTTGATCGCGTGCGGATATCTCCTCACGGGGAATCGAATCGCGCACGATCGTCGCCCGCTCGGCGAGACCCCGCAGCGCTGCGAGTTCGGATGCCGTTCCGCCGTGCCGCTCCCGCAGACGGTTGCGGGCATCTTCGGCGTCACGCGTCGCTTGTTGGGCCTCGTCGCGCAGTGCTGTGGCCTCCTGCACGTCGCGGGCAGCCGTCTCGTGCAGATCCCCCAGAGCCCGGCGATCGTCTGCGGGCGGGAGCTCGGCCAGCACAGCCCGAATGCGGCCGGCGTTCTCGGCTGCCTCGCCGGCCCGGCTGCGCTCAAGCACTGCCGCATCCACGAGCGATCGCAGCGCCCGTATTCCGGCGACGCGCGACGCCGCCGATCGTGTCAGGCGCGCCTGTGCGGCGCGGGCCGCGGGCGTGTGTGTCGGGAGGATGGCGCGTTCGTGCTCGAGCACCTCGGCCTCGCGGATCGCTGCGTCTCGCGCGGCCATCGCCGCGCCACGTGCTTCGTCGAGCGAGGCGATACCGAAGAGTTCACGCAGGATGACGTCACGATCGCGCGGCGTGGACTGCAGAAATTGGGCGAAACGTCCCTGTGCCAGCAGCACGGCGCTCGTGAATGCCTGGAAACCCATGCCCACCAGATCCACCAAACGAGTGCCGATGGCAGTGGCGCCGGTGAGCTGGTCGATCACTTGGCCGCCGTCGCGGTCGAGTGCCTCCAACAGGTGTGTCGGCTCCGGTGCGCCGCGGCCCAGGCGGCGCGTGACCCGCCAGACGCCCGTTCCGGCGCCGAACGTCAGCCGTACCTCGCCGTGCTCGGCCCCGAGCGTCAGAAACTCACGCGAGTTTGACTGCTCAGGAGTGCGACCGTAGAGGGCAAAGCAGATCGCATCCAGGATCGACGTCTTGCCCGCCCCGGTGTCGCCGGAGATGACGACGAGGCCATGGCGTCTGAAGTCGATGGTCTCGGATGCGTACGATCGAAACGCGGTCATGGTCAGCTCGAGTGGGCGCATCAGTCCGGGCGGGCCTCCGCATGGGCCAACGCCGCCCGAAACGCGCCGACAAGACGCTCGTCGTGTCCGCGTCCCGACAGCTCAAGCCACTCGCTGTACACGTCGCCCAGATCGCGCCGGCTCAACTGGTCCGCGTCCACGTCAACGTGGCCGCTGCCCGCTGGGGTGATGGGCTCGACGCGCAGGGCGTCGGGGATGCGTGTACGTACGTGGCGGACTAAATCCAGGCGCACCTGGTCGACGAGGACCTCGCAAAAGAACCACGCACCGGGGTGCCGCGTGGCAAGGGTTTCGAGTTCGTCGAGCGACCCGCGCAGACGCACCAGCGGTCGACCCGTCGTCAACGGGATCTCCCGTGCGACCGAGCCGGACGCCGTGATGTCGACCACTGCGACCGACGGCGCCGCCCCTGCGCCCGAGAAATCGAGTGCCATCGGGCTGCCGGAATAGCGACCCAGACCGGTGAACCCCGGCAGCGGCTGTGGGCGGTGCAGGTGTCCCAGGGCGACATAATCCAAGTCGTTCGGAAGCGACCTTCCGTCGACCGCATACGTCCCGCTGAGGGTCAGCTCACGCTCGCCACCGCCGGCGACGCCATGCGTGACCATCAGGTGTCCCAGTACGACGGCCACGCCGCCGCCCTCGCGCCGCCGCGAACGCAGGTCCGCCGCGATGGCGTCAATGCGACCCTTCGCATATGTGGCGTAGTCGCCGCGTGAGCTCGTGCGATCGACCCCGGGGCCGGCGGTGACCTCGGCCGGCTCGGGCCATGGCAGACACCCCACATACAGGCGCCCGGCGGCGGTGTCGACCGGGAACACCGCGTCGGCGGCGGCCAGGCGGATCCGTGGCGCCAGGTACGGGGCGATCTGCGCCCAGAACAACGGGTCCTCGTGGTTGCCCGTGACGGCCACCACCGGCGCAACCGCGGCGAGTTCCTCGAGGGCCCGGAGGCACGTTGCGAGTACGGCCGGCTCGACGAGTCGACGATCCAGATTGTCGCCCGCCACCAGGATCGCGTCCACCTGTTCGCGGCGAGCGATATGTGCCACCTCGCTCAAGACCCGTTGGGTCTCCTCGAGCCGGTCGTTTCCGTAGAGGCGCTTGCCGATGTGCCAGTCGCCGGTGTGCAGCAGTCGCATCGTCAGCTCAGGGAGGAGGGGCGGCACGGACTGGGGGCAGAGGACGTCATTGCACACACACGGGCAGGAGCCTGCCGCACGGCGTCGAACTGCGTCCCCAGCAAGGGCGTCGTGGGCGCGTTGGGGCGAGCAATTGCGCCCGCGCCCCTTGCTCGAGTCACCCGGCCCGCCCGCT
>JANMDV010000211.1:0-1797 GCA_031376485.1 Actinomycetota bacterium | reverse complement strand
GATTGGGCCGTTCACGCTGCACAGCTTCGGCCTGATGGTGGCGCTCGGGTTGATCGTATCCGCGTACTTTCTGTCGCTGGACCTGGCCAGCCGGGGGCGTGACCCGGCCCTGGCAGGGGAACTCGCGATCGCGGCGGGTGTCGGCGGGTTCATAGGTGCCCGTATCGACTACCTGATCCAGAATGGCGGCGACGGCGGCATCTTCTCGAGTATCGGCCTGGTCTGGTACGGCGGGGTCATCGGCGGGGCGATCAGCGTGTGGCTCGTCGCCGCGTGGCGCAAGCTCCCCATCGGCGTCGTCGCCAACGCCATGGGACCGGCGCTGGCGCTGGGATACGCGATCGGCCGCATCGGGTGCCAACTCTCGGGCGACGGCGACTACGGGTCGGCCAGCTCACTGCCGTGGGCGATGAGCTACCCCGAAGGCGAGGTGCCGACCACCGAGCTCGTCCACCCCACCCCCATCTATGAGACCACCGCGATGCTCGTGGCGTTCTACGTCCTGTGGCGGCTTCGCAGCCGGTTCGACCGCCCGTGGGCGCTCTTCGGCGTGTGGTGCGTCTTCGCCGGCGTCGAACGCTTCTTGATCGAATTCGTCCGCCGCAACGACTCCGTCGTGGCCGGTTTGACGACGGCGCAACTGATCTCGATCGGCCTCGTCACACTGGGCGCGGCCTTGATTTGGACCCGCCGGTCCACGCCAAACGGTCGTACCGTGACCACATGATCGCGCCGACGTGCACAGCCCACGCACAGCTCATTCTCACCTGATTCCACTGTCCCTCAACGAGAGTTCCCGCAGGGCCAGACACTGGGCTCGATGAACACCAAGGGTTCGCGCAAAAATAGCTGCTGTGCGGGATGGCGAGCGAAACGGCCCGGCGCGGGGCTCGCCCCCGGCGGCTGGAAATACGAACCGCAGGACGGCTATTTCCGAAGCAAAACCGAGTGGGACGGTGTCGCCGAGTCGCGACGGTTAGCAGCCGCCAAAGGGTGCAGGAATTTTTGCGCAGGCCCCAGGGGAGCAGAGAGACATGAGACGACAGATCAGCATCATCGCGCCGGTCCTCCTCGCAGCGGGAGCGCAGGTTGCGGAGGTGGGAATGAGCCGACAACCGCTGCTCAGACCGGATCGAGTACGCAAGCTGTGTCTGCAGCGTCTCCAGCAGCAACATCAACGACGACGGATGCGCCGGGCGCGCCGGTCTCCACGTCCACATGCTCGTCGATCACCGATGGCACGACGAGGGCCCGTATTACGTCACGGGGACGGCGGTTGACCGACGGCAACCTCAACTACGACTCGCTGCCGGGAGATGCCATCGCGATCGCCGGCTACGTCTACAGCGGGACCGCCAAGACCACGCCACTCGCCAACGCCGCCGTCGACATCTGGCAGACGGACAACAGCGGCGCCTACTGGCCGGGGTCCAACGGTCCTGCCAGTGGCTCTGCGGCCGAGCAGCTCAGCCTGCGCGGGCATGTCGTCACGGACGCCAACGGCTACTACCGGTTCACCACGATCTTCCCCGGTGAGTACGAGGGCCGCGCACGCCATATCCATAGGCCCGTGTCATGACACGGGCCCTTCCTTCTGCGCGGCCCCGTCGTCGCGCTCCCAATCATCGCCGGCGCATACGACGACAGAACCTGGAGGGCCCGTTACGTCGTGATGGCGCGAGGTGACACTCCGCGACCTCAAGGGCGTCCATCCGGCATGCTGACGGGGTGATCCCACCAGCTCCGAAGTCCCGTCCCGGGCGTATCGTCATCCAGGACGTCCAACCGGTACTGGAC
>JANMDV010000202.1:0-6575 GCA_031376485.1 Actinomycetota bacterium | reverse complement strand
GTGACGACCTCGAACGGCGCAGCCAGGCCGTCCCGCTCAGCGAGGCGGCTCGCCGTCAAGAACACCTCGTAGGGCCCGCCGCAGTCGAGCAGGTCGACGCCGGAGTAGATGAGAATCCCGATGCGCACGGGCCGAAGCGTGTCCCATCGCCACGCTGCACGCAAGCGAGGAATACGAAAACCCGGAGAACGATGGATATGTTTGCCAACGACCCAGAGTCGACCGGAGCCCCCGAATGATCGAGCCCGCTGAGAAGACTGGGATGCGCAACGCCTGATCTGCTCGACGGTTTCTCGCCTGATGTGGCCTGCTTGGACATTGGCTGTGGCCCTGGCCATACAGCCGTTGCGCGAGCGCGCCGGGCGCCTGGCGGCGTGGCGATCGGGGTGGATTTCGCCCCGTCGATGGCCGAGCGCGCACGGGAGCGCCGGCCGGCCGTCCCGCGGTTGAGCTTCGACACCGACGACGCTGAGCAATTGTCACGACCAGACGCACGCTTCGACGTCGTGACGTCGAGCTTCACGCTGATGTACTGCTACGACGCGCTCGCCGTGATCGGCCAGGTTGCCCGCGTGCTCCGTCCGGGCGGCCGTGCCCTTCTCGTGGTGTGGGGCCCGCACCAAAAGATGTGGTGGTCACCGGTGATCGAGATCATCGAGAGACGGTCGGTCGGTACGCGTTTCGGCGGTGGTCGATCCTGATGATGTGGACCCGATGCGGCGAGTCGTCGATCTCGTAGAGGATACGGAAAGCGCCCCTGCGCGCGCTCCAGATCCCGGTCAGCTCATTGCGCAGTTCACGGCCGACCCTTCGAGGATGCTCAAGCAGCGAACCCGTTATCAACGCGATGACGGCGGCTGCCACTGCCTCGGGCAGCTCTTCGCTGATCGCCCGCGCAGCCGGTCCTGAGACAACGAGTTCGTATGGCGCGGTCACGCCTTCCGTGGCCGAAGTGCGCGAACCGCGTCGACCCCGTGAACGCTGTCCCCCCGGCGGATTGCGTCCCGCCCCACTTGGATGCCGCGAACGACCTCGCTATCGGCGAGAACGGCGAGGGTCTCCTCAAGGCTCTCGAGATCCTCAGGGCTGATCAGCACCGCCGCGGGTCGGCCATTACGCGTGACCAGGACCCGTTCGTGCTCTCGCTCGACCCGGTCGACATATTCGGAGCAACGGTCTTAGATTGTGCGAAGCGATTCGGTCGTCATGGCCAGAATTGTGCCGCGATGGTCGGCTGGGCGCAATCGGCCCCCAAATGTGTGCTGGCCCGCCGAGGCGGGCCAGGTTGATGTGGTTTGGGATGTTGGAGTGACCTGGACATCCCCCGTGAGCGCAGGCCCACGGGGGATGCGGTGCCCGGCCAGAAGCCAGGGCATTTGGAGTTACCGGATCCGCACGGTCTTCCTGGTGATCGTCTGCGGGCCGGTTGTGCCCTTCGCGATGATCACGAAGCGGTAGTTGCCGGGCTTGACGCGCTTGCCACTGGCGTCGCGCTTGTTCCAGCGGAGGGTGACGATGCCGCCCTTGGGGGCGGTGCCCCAGACCCGGCGGACCAACTTGTTGTTGTTGGTGCGACGCACCTGCAGCTGCAGGGACGCCGGCGCCGAGAGTTCCACTCTGACCGACGCCGTCGAGGCCGTCGGCTGCGTGACGCGAAGCCGCGAGAGGCTGAGCAGCCGCAGACCTGTTCCGGTGGCAGCCGGGGCGGCCGCCGGAGCAACCGGGAGGGGTGGCGGGGCTGCCGGGGGCGCCGGGTCGGTTGCGACAGACATCCGTGTCTCTGCTGTGCCGTTGTCGTCGGTGAACGACGCTATCACCCGCACCATCTGGCCTGCCGGAACCGGAGGTGAGGTTGCGCTGGGGGTGCCGAGCGGCGTCCAGATGCTGCCATCGCTGCTCTCTTCCCACTGGAAGCTGAACACGGCTGCCACAAGCCCGTCGTTGTCTGCGATCGACCCGCGAGTGGCCGTGAGCGGCTGGTCGATCTGGGGGGTCAGGTCGTTGATCGACGGCCTGCCGGTCGCAGCGTCGTTGACGTTGATGACCAGGTCGGTGGCGAACGACTTGGCGTTTTCGAAGACGCCGAGCCCGTCCTGGAAGTTGGCGACGACTCGCAGCGCCAACCCGACCTCGCCGTCACCGGGGGTGAACGAGTCACCGATCCCGACCGTGGTCCACACGCCGGGGTCGGTTTCGGCCTGCCACTCGAACGCAAGCGTTGCCGGGTTGATGCCGTTGACGTCGGCGACCGTGCCCATATCGACCGTCAGAAGCTGGTCCTCGGTCGGTGTGGCGTCGCTGATCACCGCGAAACCGGTCGGTGGGGGGTTGCCACCGGACAGCAAGACCGTCTGGTCGGAGAACTGCAAGCGTTCGATGTTGTGGAGCGTGTCGGTGCCGTCGATGCCCGTGCCGCCCGTGTGAACGACGGTGAACATGGTCGGGTCGTCGGGGTTCGGCACGACCTGGTAGTTGGCCAGGACGTCCGAGAACTGCGCCGTGTCGATGTCGGTTGGCGCAGGGACGGGTGTGTCGATCGAGCGGATGATGTTGACGGCGCCCGGGTTGATCTTGCGGGCGAAGATGTCTGCCTGGAGTTGCGTCGCACCGTTGACCAGCTTCTTGTCGAGCGGATCGGCGGTTGACGGGTCCGGTGCCTCCAGCTGGACATTGAGCTGGGCGTCACCGTCGATCAGGTCGTTGCCGCCGCGGCCTTCGATCAGGTCGCTGCCGGCGCCGCCGATGATGATGTTGCCGCCGGTGAACGACGTCACACCGGCACCGAGCAGACCCTGAAGCCCCGCGATGCGGTTGATCTGGCCGGCATTGTTGAGGCTGTGGGCTGCGCCCATGTCCACTGCGGTCAAGCTGTCGCCGCGCAGGATGTCGTCCTTGGTCCATCCCGAGAGTCCCTCGACCAGGTCGAAGCGGTCGCGGATGGCGTCGACGTCCGGAGGCATCAAGCCGGTGAAGTTCATGTCTGCCCTGGCTGCCTGCGGGTCGAGCCGGTGGGTGACCCAGTCGAAGCCGAGCATGCCTTCGTTGCGCTCGATGCCGGGGCCGGTGACCATGATGTCGTCGCCGCCCTCGGAGTCGTAGTCGTCGTTGCCGCCGTCACCGATGATGACGTCGTGCCCGGTCTGGTCGTCGTCCTGGAAGGGGGCGCCGTTGCCACCCTGCATCAGGTCGGCCCCGTCGCCACCCTCGAGCCAGTCGTCGCCTTCGTTGGCGAAGATCGTGTTGGAGTCCTGACCACCGATGATGAGGTCGTCGCCTTCGCCGCCGAAGGTCTCCGACACGTCCTCTCCACCGACGACCATATCGTCGCCGGGGCCCGCGAGGGCCAGGTCGACACCGCCGCCGACGCTGATCGCGTCGTTGCCGGGGCCGCCCTTGAAGTTGTCGTCACCGAACGTGTCGGTGATGATGTCGTCCCCCGTGCCGCCGATGTGGACGTCGTTTCCGGCCTCACCTTCGAGCCGGTCGTCGCCTCCGAGACCGTGGAGGGTGTCGTCGCCCTCGTTGGAGCGCAGGTTGTCGCCGCCTTCGGTGCCACCCATCACGACGTGCTCGCCGCCGAGGAACCGCAGCGGGCCGCCGGGGACCGCGATCGACGCCAGTTGGCGCGTGCCGTCGAACCATGTCGGGTTCGGAGTGCCGTCGTCGGACATTTCGATGACGTAGTCCGGGCGCGAGAACACGTCCGCCGGCAGGTACTTGGTGCCGGTCGTGTTACGCGCGATCAGCGCCGCGAACGAGTTGCCTTCGAGCTCGGTCAAGAAATGGAGACCGGCGAGACGGCCGAGGTAGTAGAAGCGGTCTCCGTCCTGCAGGTTCTCCATCTGCGTCTCGAACACAAAGTTGAACGTCGAGCCGAGCAGCCCGCCGAACGGCATCTGCTTCTCGGCCAGTCCGCCGATCCACAGGTCGACGGTGTCGAGGCCCGTGATCGAGTTGCCGGCCGCATCGTTGCTCCAGTTGCCGGGGTCGCCGGCGACGGCCGAAGAGTTGGTGCTGTTGAGGAAGGCGCCACGGTCGACCGGCGCGCCCGCCCCGCCGTTGACGATTGCATTGGCCGCGATGCGCTTGTCGGCCTGGGTGATCGCACCTGTGATGTTGGGGTGCGTGCCGTATGCGGCGATGAAGTTGACGAGCGACTCGGGGTGGCGCAGGGCCAGTCCGAAGTCGGCCCAGCTCGTGTAGGGCTGCAAGGCCGCGTGACTCGTCGATGCGAAGAACTGCTTACGCACCTGGTTGAGCGGCGGGATTCCGGTGTCGCGACCACGGGCCAGGTTGATGGCCGGAAGGTCAAGGGGAAGTCCCAGCAGGTTGTCGCGCAGCGCGTCGGTCACGAACTCGTCGAGTTCGTTGCCGACCTGGCGGGTTGTGCCCTGCACGATGGCGCCCGCGGCCGCCTTGGAGTTTGCGCCGCTCGAATTGAACAACTGCGGGTTGAGGAACGCCTCGACCAGCCCGACGTCGGTCGTCAGACCCGCCGGATCCGTCACCGGGATCGTCTCCGTCAACATGGAGTGGCCGAAGCGATAGACGGTGTGCGCAAACTCGGCGACGATGGCCGGGTTGATCTCGGTCTGGTAGCCGGCGAACACGTTGACCAATGGCTGCATCTTGCGTGCGAACTCCTCGAAGACGAGGTGCTGGTATTGCATCTCGGTCCCGAACTTGGCGGCCTGGAAGAGCCGCTCGCCGTTCCAGACGAGGGTGCCGAGGTCTGCCGGCACCGCGTCGACCGGCGTGACCAGCCACTGGTTGAGGAACGTGAGGTCACCCGCCGATGCGGTGGCCACAACGACGTCCTTGACGTGAGCTGCGAGCCGGTTGTGCTCGGAGTGGAACACGTGGTGGACGGTCGTCAGGCCGATGTTCTCGTTGCCGCGGCCGTCACCGGTCACGAAATGCGAGTCGAGCAACTCGTTGTCGTAGTTCCCAGTGGTCGGCGAGACCGGGTCGTTGGCAAGGCCGAGTGCGGCGTCGGTGTCTGCTGTCTTGCCCTTCGGTCCCGCGTTGTGCGCGATGTCGTCGAGGAAGGCGTGGCCGGTGCGGACTGCCAGCGTGGCGTCGACAGGTGCGCCGGGAGTGCCCGAGGTAACAGTCGAGGGGATCATCGGAGGACTGCCCGCGTTCGTCACGATCTGCGCGAAACCGGTGATCGGGTCCGGGATGAACTTGCCGTACTTGTCGGTCAGAAGGAGCGGGACGTTGAGGACGTCCTGATCGTCGAGCGCGATCCCGAGCATCGTCTGCGCCTGTGCCTTGACCTCCGCCCAGTTGGCAAGGCCACCCGCGGCACCGTCGAGGAGCTTGCCGGTCGCAACGGGCTTGCCAGCTGCGTTGAACACGTACTCGCGGTGGAAGACCTGGTGGGAGGGATGTGACGTGTAGGTCTGGTTCTGGTCGACGAACGGCGTCGTCTGGTTGGTCGCCTCGTGGACGTCGTCGGCGCTCTCGTCGTTGTCGAGCGTCGCGGGGTCGTCGCCCACCCTGCCGTCCGGGCCGGGCTGGTTGGTCGCGCGGCTCAGCGTCATGAACCTCAGGTTGGCTGGAAGGTTGTCGGCGCTCTCGTCGACGGCCGTTGCGGGGTCGTCATTCAGGATGCCGTCCTTGCCCTTGATCAGCGGGTCGTCCGCCTTGAGCGGGATGAGGACCGTTCCGCTCTTGCCCTTGTTGACCAAGTCCAGGCCGTGGTCGAAAAACTGGCCGAAGAACGTGAACCACGAGTTGTACGGCGCGGAAAGGCCTGCGTCCGTCGCAGTGTTCGGGATGAAGAACGGATCCGGGTTGGCCGGGTGACCGTCCTCGACGGGCACGGAGCCCGGCTTCTGCGCAGCGGCGGCGACCGCAGCCGGGTTGTTCGACGATGCGTCCGCCACCAGGTTGCTGATGACGCGCGGCTGCGCATCCTCGACGAAGCCCTTGGTCTGCGTGTACGAGGTCGTGCTTCCGATCGGCTGACCGGGCGCGCCGGGGAACAGTGAGAAGTCCTCCGCGGACCGGAAAAGGGGCGTTGTCAGACGCGGGAACGTCTGGTCTGCCTGGCCGAACTTCGACTGGTTGGGTTGAATGTTGTTCTCGGAACCGTCAACGGTTCGCAAACCGGTCATGAGCAGGGGGTTCGGGATCTGGAGCGGCCCGTTGCCGACCAGGGGGTTCCCGGCTGCGTGGTTTTCCGAGATCTTGATCTGCTGCAAGATGAAGTCGAGGTCGGACTTGATGAACGTGACGGCTTCCGCCTCGTTCACGCCGACGCCACCGACCAAGAGACCTGCACCCAGGACACCTCCGAGCGCGGCGCGCAGCCTGCGACTCTGTCGGATCCTTCGTTTCATTGTGTATCCCTCCTTGGAAAGAGTCCGCGCGCCGCAAGGGGCTCACGTTCAACTAGGTTTGGTACTACCAATAGTCCTGAAAAGCTCGTACAGGTACTTACGACCAATGGGAAAAACCTTAGGATCAGGGTGCGCCCATTGGTACTGACCGAAGGTCCCGTCCTGAGGTCACGAAAGTATGGTTTCGTACTAACCTTTTGGGGGAGTGGTGTTCGTGTCATAAACCGA
>JANMDV010000177.1:0-13203 GCA_031376485.1 Actinomycetota bacterium | reverse complement strand
CTACACTCGACGATTCCGCTGCACCAGGAGACGCCCGTGGCGACCGACCACGCACGCCAGACACACAGCCAAGTGACACCGACGGACGCGGAGCGCTACGACGCGCGCTTCGCTGCCCGCGCGACCGCGATCCGGTCGTCGGCGATGCGTGATCTGATGTCGTTGGCCGAGCGCCCGGACGTGATCTCGCTGGCGGGCGGGTTCCCGGACACGTCGTCGTTTCCCCCGGAGGTGTTCGAAGAGGTCATGCGGGCCGTGGCGGCCGAGCACCTGGCGTCGGCGCTGCAGTACGGGCCGACGGAAGGCCTGCGGGAGCTTCGCGAGCGGATCGTCGAGATCATGAAACACGAGCGCGCGACGGCGACGGCCGACCAGATCATGATCACGAGCGGCGGTCAGCAGGGCATCGACCTGACGATCCGAACGTTCGTCGACCCGGGTGACGTCGTCATCGCCGAGGGACCGACCTATCCCGGCGCGGTGCCGTGCCTGACCTCCTACCAGGCCGAGGTCGTCCACATCCCGATGGACGACGACGGTTTGCAGGTCGACCTGCTCGAGCCCGCGCTCGATCGGCTGGCTGTCGCCGGCAAGCGGGTCAAGCTGATCTACACCATCCCCAACTTTCAGAACCCCAAGGGTGTGACGTTGTCGGGCGAGCGCCGGGAGCGCTTGGTGCAGATCGCCCACGCCCGCGAGCTGATGATCCTCGAAGACAACCCGTACGGGCAGATCCGCTTCGACGGCGAGCCCTTGCCGTCGCTCTTTGAGCTGGACGAGGGCCGCGGCTGGGTCATCTACGTGTCGACGTTCTCAAAGATACTGGCGCCGGGAATGCGGGTGGGTTGGGTCGCGGCCCCTCCACCGGTGCTGCGTAAGATGAACCATGGCAAGCAGAGCGAGGACCTGTGCTCGGGTACGCTCAGCCAACGGTTCGTGCTGGAGTACCTGCGTCGTCACGATTGGCGCGAGCACGTGGCGCGGGTCAACCAGATTTACCGTGAGCGGCGCGACGCGATGCTGACCGCGCTCGAGGAGGAGTTCCCGGCCTCGGCATCGTGGACCCGGCCGCGCGGCGGGCTGTTCGTCTGGGCGACGCTGCCGTCCTTCATCGACACGCAGGATCTGCTCGCGAAGTCGCTCGACGAGAAGAAGGTCGCGTTCGTGCCCGGGGCGGCTGCATTCCTGGACGGCTCAGGCCGCAACTGCATGCGCCTCAACTACTCGGCGATGTCGCCGCCGGTCATCAGCGAGGGCATCGCGCGAATCGGCAGCGTCGTGCGTGAGCAAACGGATCTCTTCGAGGAAATGGGTGGCCGGTGAAAGTCGCCGTGCTCAAGGGAGGTCGTTCGTTCGAGCGTGAGGTCAGCTTGCGAAGCGGCGCCAACGTCGAGGCCGCGTTGCGTCGCCTGGGGCACGACGTGGTTCCGCTCGATGCCGACCGTGATCTGGTGCGCACCCTGCGGGCCGATCGCCCCGACGCGGTGTTCGTCGCGATGCACGGGCAGGGCGGCGAGGACGGCACGGTCCAGGAGCTACTCGAGATCCTGGGCATCCCGTACACGGGCTCCGGCGTCTCGGCGTGCGAACGTGCGTGGGACAAGGTCGTCGCCAAGGCACTCTTCGCGGCGCATGGCATACCGACCCCCGCGTCGTACGCGTTCAGCCAATCGGCGTTCCGTGAACTCGGCGCCGCGGACGCCCTGGGGGAGATCGAGTCGCGGCTTGGCCTGCCGCTCGTCGTCAAACCGGCCCGCGGCGGTTCTGCTCTGGGCATCCGGCTGGCGCATGAGCCCGGCGAGGTGCCCGCGGCGCTCATGGCCGCACTCGCCTACGACGACTGCCTGCTCATGGAGCGCTACATCGCCGGCCGCGAACTGTCGGTGTGCGTCATCGGCAACGGTGACGTTCAGGCGTTGCCGGTCGTCGAGGCCATCCCGCTGGGCCGAGAGTTCTATGACTTCGAGTCGCGCTATACGCCGGGCGCCACTGACCTGAGTGCGCCTGCCGATTTGCCCCAAGACGTCACCGATGCCGTGATCGAAGTCGCGCTTGGCTGCTACCGGGCCCTGGGCTGCCGTGGCTTCGCGCGCATCGACACGATCCTGGACGCCGACGGCCAGGTGTGGGTGCTCGAGCTCAACACGATCCCCGGTCTGACCGACACGAGCGCCCTGCCGCGCGCGGTCGAGGCCGCAGGCATGAGCTTCGACGACTTCATCGCCCGGGTCTTGGCACTTGCCCACCTGGGCGCGTAGTCCGCGTGGCCGCGAGATTGGTCCCCAGGCGGTCCGGTGGGCCGGCAGAGCGTGTGCGGAAGGGGTGTTTCGCGCCTCAGTATCCCTGATGGGCAAACGGTTCCTGAGGGATCCGTTTCCCCCAGTGGGGTGGGCGTTTGCAACGCCCGCGCAACTGACACCAAGTGACGACACCGCACAATGTGACACAAGCTCACACGATCCCCGGTCTGACCGCACGCGCGCCCTGCCGAGCGACCGTGCTCGTGTTCGCGGTGGGCGTCGCGGTCGGCGCCGAGCGTGGGGTCGGAGGGGTAATCGCAAACTGTCGGTCGGGCTGGATCACCGACACCCTCGAGGACTGATCGCGAAAGTGCTACCTTGATGTACATGAGCACGACTGTTGGTGTTGCCGAACTGCGGCAGAACCTGAGCCAGTATCTTCAGCGGGTGGCCAACGGGGAGCGTCTGGTGGTTACCGATCGCAATCGGCCGGTCGCCGAACTGGGTCCCCCTCCGTCGACTGGTGCCGCGCTTGACCGCCTCATCGCCGAGGGGCGCGTTGCCCCGCCCCGGCGGCGTGGGCTTCCCGGGCCGATCCAACTCGATGGCGACCCCGAGGCCCTGAGCCGCGCGCTCGATGCGATCCGTGGCCAGCGATGATGTGACGCTCTTCTACACGGATGCCTCGGCGCTCGTAAAGCTCGTGCGAGACGAGCCGGAGAGCCAAGCACTCCGCGCCTTCATCGACGGCGCCGATCTCGTTTCGTCGGAGCTCGTCCTGACGGAGATCCCGCGTGCGATCCGCCGCGCAGTCACGGGCGATGTCCGTTTGCCACTCGACCTCCTCACCCAGCGGGCGGGAGAGCTGATCGACGCGCTGTCGCTTGTGCCGGTCGAGCGTGAGGTGCTCGAGGCAGCCGGAGCGCTTTCGGAACCGTCCCTCCGCGCGCTCGACGCGATCCATGTCGCTTCGGCCGTGGTGCTGTGGCCGCTCGATGGGTTCGTCAGCTACGACCAGCGCCAAGCAGCGGCTGCGCGGCTTGCCGGCCTGCGCACAGTAAGCCCGGGCGTTTCGTTCTAGTCGGTCCGCAGTTCGTCGGCCCGCAGGTCCTCGGGGAGCGGAGTCTCCTGCGGGGCGCGACCGTCGGTGTCCTCCCATGCGGCGAACGCGACCCCGTCGCGGCCGTCGTGGGGGTTGGCCGAGCCGATCGCCAGCACAGCGACGTTACCGGGGCCTCGGTTCAGGAGCTGCCGTCGCACGTGCGGCGCGATGCGCATCAACTCCCCTTGTTCGAGGTCGCGTTCCTCGCCGCCGGTCACCAGCGTGAGCCGGCCCTCGATCACCACGAACACCTCTTCCTGGCGTTCATGGACGTGGATGCGGCCGCGCTGTCCTGGCTTCAGCACTATCAGGTTGAGTCCGAACGTCGTGACGCCCAGGTCGCGTCGTAGCGTCTGGTACCGCTCGGGCGGGTTCAGGTCGAGTCGGGCGAATGCGAGGTCGTCATCCATCGTGCGGTCCTCCTTCAAGCTCGGGTGGCATGGCTTTGGGGCCGTCAGGGTAGACGAAGGCCAGGTCCCGCGGGGTCATCTCCAGCGTGTTTGCGGGCTCGGGCGGCGCGCCGACGACCAACCACAGCACCTCGCGGTCCGTGTCGTTGAATACCTGGCGCACGTGCTCAGCCTCCACCAGGACCGTCGAGAGCGGGGCCAGCGTCAGCAGTTCGTCGTCAATCCGCAACCGACCGGTTCCCACGAGCACGATGTACAGCTCCACCTGCGTGCGGTGGCGATGCTTGGTCGACGCCTGTCCGGGTTGGAGTCGCCAGTACCGGGCGCCCAGTGTCGTGGCTCCGAGCTGTTTGCCGAGGTCGGTGTTCTCGACCCCCATCTGGTTGGACGGACGCCAATGAGCCTCGTGGGGCGGCAGGATGGAATACGACATATCGCGATTCTATCGGTGCCATCACGTCACGACGCGTGCGCGCAATTTCACCATTGACCGTCGCGTTCTGGGTCAACTGGCTGTTTTAAGCCCTGCGTAAGGAGTTGTAAACACATGCGCAACGTCTGTCAGCCACCCTTCGTGTCATGGCAACCTCCTTCGTCACCCCCGATGCGATCGGCTTGAATGCGCTGGTGCGCACCATCCTGGTCGTCGACGACGAGCCGCTCATCCGTGAGGTCGTCGTGCGGTACCTCGAACGGGAGGGCTACGGCGTCATCGAGTGCGGGGACGGCGAGACCGCACGCCAGCTCGTGCAGAAACACAGCCCGGACCTGGTCGTGTTGGACGTGATGCTGCCGGGGATCGACGGGCTCGAGGTGTGCCGATGGATCCGTGCCCAGTCGGACATCCCCGTCATCCTGTTGACCGCCCGTGGCGAAGAGACCGATCGCATCGTCGGCCTCGAGTTGGGTGCCGACGACTACGTCGTCAAGCCGTTCTCGCCTCGGGAACTTGCGGTGCGGGCACGCAACCTGCTCAAGCGGACCGGGGCCAGGCCGTCGCGTGACGAGCGGCTGGTCTTTGATCGCCTGGCGATCGACGCAGGGACGCGTGAGGCCACCAAAGACGGCGTGCCCATGCGCTTGACGGCGCGCGAGTTCGACCTGCTGTGGTTTCTGGCCAGCAACCCCAAGCGCGTGTTCAGCCGCGACCACCTGATGGCCCGCGTCTGGGGATACGAGTCGGCGCTCGACACCGGCACCGTCACGGTGCATATGCGGCGCCTCCGTGAAAAGGTCGAGGACGACCCATCCCATCCCGACCACCTGGAGACGGTCTGGGGCGTCGGCTACAGGTTCACACCGTGATCGGCTCGGCCCTGCTCGTCGGAGGGCTGACGCTCGTCGTCGGCGTCGCTGCCGCGCTCGGCCTGCGCCGTCTGCCGACATTGCGGTGGCAGCTCGCGGGTCTTGCGATCCTGGGGGTCCTCTTGCCGCTGGGCGCCGTCCTGCTCTCGGGCGCGGTCATGTTCGAGTCCGACCACGACCTGACCGTCTTGGCGGCGATCGTTGCAGGTGCGGCCGCCGCCCTGGTCGCCGCGTTCCTCGTCGTGCGCTGGATCAGTGCCCCGATTCTGCGCCTTCGCCACGCGTCCGCGTCGCTGGAGGCCGGGGACCTGACAGCGCGCGCGTCCCCCGGTGGTCCAACGGAGCTGGCAGAACTCTCCGGCTCGTTCAACGCGATGGCCGAGCACATCGAGCGGCTCTTCGACGCACGGCGCGAACTCGTCGCGTGGGCCAGTCACGATCTGCGCACGCCGATCGCGGCCATGCAGGCGATGATCGAGGCGATCGAGGACGGACTCGTGCCGGCCGAGCGCTACTTGCCGGAGCTGCGCGAACAGACACGTCTGCTGGGGACGCTCGTCGACGATCTGTTCGAACTCGCGCGGATCGACGCGGGCGACCTGACGCTCGAGATACGCGAAGCGTCGCTCGACGGGCTTGTGGACCGCTGCCTGCGGGCGCTTGAGGCCGAGGCCACCGCCCGCAAGGTCACGCTCGGCGCGCACGTCGTGCCGGGTACGCCCTGTGCGCGGTGCGCGCCCGACAGCGTTTCGCGGATCCTGTTCAACCTCGTCACCAACGCCCTGCGACACACACCGTCGGACGGCTCGGTGGCAGTGCGCGTCGAGCGCGGTGGCACGGAACTCGTCGTCGCGGTCGAGGACACCGGCTCCGGATTTGCGCCCGAGTCCCTGCAGCGGGCGTTCGAACGCTTCTGGCGTGGCGACCGGGCACGTACGCGCGGACAGGCCGGCGCGGGCCTGGGGCTCGCCATCGCCCGAGGTCTCGTCGAGGCCCAGGGCGGCCGCATCTGGGCCGAGAATCGTCCTGATGGCGGCGCGCGCATCACGTTCACGCTGCCCGTCGCACCATCGTCCCTGTAGACGGCGCCCGCGGCAACCGGCAAGATGCCGTTCGTGACGACGGAATCCTTGCAGCCACTGCCCGATCGGGTTGAGTCCACTGTTCAGGACGGCGTCTTGATCCTGCGGCTCGTCAACGAGGGGCGGGCCAACGCGCTGACCGAGCGGATGCTCGACCAACTGGTCCGTGCCCTGCAAAACGCCGAGGGTCGCTCGGCGGGGGCGGCGGTCCTGACGGGGGACGGCGAGCGTCACTTCTCGAGTGGCGCCGAACTCGGGGCGGAACCGGCGAAGGACTGGAGCGAGCGGGTCAAGCGGATCGAGCACGGGTTGCAGGCGGTGGCGCTGGCGGTGGCCAAGTTTCCGTTCCCGGTGATCGCCGCCATCAACGGCGATGCCATCGGCGGGGGCTTGGAGCTGGCGATGGCTTGCGATTGGCGGATCGCCCGCGAGGGCGCCCGCTTTGCCATGCCCCCCGCACGGATCGGGTTGGTCTACACGGCAGAGGGCCTGCGTCGATTCGTCGCCGAGATCGGGCCGGCGCGTACCCGCGAGCTGTTTCTGACGGGCCGGGCGTTCGACGCCCGCCATGCCCTCGACATCGGTCTGGTCAGCCACGTGGTCTCGGCCGACGATGTCGTCAAGTTGGCCACTCGGATGGCCGCCGCCGTCGCGGCCAACGCCCCGTTGGCGGTGGAGGGCATGCGCGTCGTTTTGCGTGCGGTCGCCGACGACGACGGCGCCGAGGCCAAGGCGCAGCAGTGGCGGGTCAAGGCATTCAGCTCGACCGATCTGGTCGAGGGTCTCGCCGCCATACGCGAGCGACGCCCGCCGATGTTCGACGGCTCCTGACCGGTTCCGACACCCGCGGGCAAGCCGCGTCGTTCGCCGCGCGCGCAGCCGCGTGGGTCGTCGATGCCGTCCCGCACGCCCTGGTCCCGTACGTCGCGGCGCGCGCCACCAATTCGATCGTGATCGGGTTGGCCGCGTTCCTGGTCACCGGCATCCTGTGGAGCATGCTGCCCGAGGCGCGAAGCGGCATGAGCATCGGAAAGCGGATCGTCGGCATTCGCGTTGTCAACCTGCGTGACGACGAGCGGCTGGGGCTTGCGCGCGCGGCGCTGCGCTGGGTCGTCAAGTATGGCGTCGGCGGGGTGCTCCCCGTCAGCTACCTGTGGTACTTCAAGAGCCCGTCACGCCGCACCTGGCACGACTACGCGGCGGGCACCGCAGTCCACGCCGCAGTTGCTAGTGGTCGTCTCGGCTGAAGATCTTGGGGGCCGAAGCCAGGATGAACAACACCCAGATCACACCCAAGACGATCGGCACCGGGCCGATCTCGTGCCGCTCGTCGATGCCCACCCACAAAAGCAGGGCGGTCAGCAGGGTCAACATCCCGATCATCCACGCCGGTAGCCGCTTCACACACGAACCTCGCTGTCGTCTGACCGAGCCACATCAACCGAACACCGCAAGAGTACAGGCCCCCCGTCCCGAGCGCAGCCGTAGACTGATGGACATGTGCATCGGGCCGAGCGTGTCGAACGGCAGTCGCGACGGCCGTGACCAGATCGCCCGCCGAGTCTGACGCGGTGGCGAACGTCGACATGGCAGACGAGGACCTGGGGCGGACGGCGCGGTTGGCGGGTGGCCCCGCGGCCGAGTTGGTGCAGGCGGGGCATCGCATCGAGATCGAACAGGCTGAGCGCCTCGCAGCCGCGTTGTCGCTCTCGGATCTGGCGCATGCGGTTGCGTTGGTCGAAACGGGGGCGATGGACGCGGCGGCGGCGTCGGGGCTGACCGGCGGGTTGCTCGAACTGCACGAGATCCCTCCCGCCGAGTTCCCGTGGGATCCCGAACGGGGCGATGCGTTCAACTCGCGAGAACACGAGCTGCGACGCCGTGTCGGGGCGTCGGCATCGGGGTGGCTGACCGCAGGCCGTCCCCGGCGCGAGGCCTTCCGGGTCGCGCTGCGGCTGGTCGCGCGGGCCGAGACCCTCGATCTGCACGATGCGCTGCTGGACGCCGCGCTGGCGCTCGTCGATCAAGCCGAGCGCCACGCGGACGACCTGGCCGCCGACTACACCTACCTGCAGCCCGCACAGCCGACCACGATCGGGCATCTGCTTCTGGGCTATGCCCAACCCCTGCTTCGCGACGCGACGCGCCTGCGTCGGGTACACGGCTGGCTGGACGCCTCGGTCGCGGGGGTCGGCGGCAGCGCCGGCTCGCGGTGGCCCATCGATCGCGTCCGCTTGGCTGAACTCTTGGGGTGCGAGGAGGTGGCGCGTCACACCAAGGACGCGATGTGGGCCGCTGACGGCTACGCCGAGCTGGCCGCGGCGGTCGCGATCGCGCTCTCCGGACTGTCCCAGCTCGCGCAGGATCTCGAGATCCTCTGCAGCCGGGAGTTCGGCGCCGTCGAGCTGGCGGACGCACACAGCCGTCAGAGCGACCTGATGCCGCAGAAAAAGAACCCGTACGCTTTGGCGATCATCCGAGGTGCGGCGGCGGAAGCAGCGGGAGCCATGGCCGCGATCCTGACCGTGCTGCATACCGGGTCGGCGCGGACGGACCACTATCAGGTGCTGAACGGGGCGATCCCGCGCCTGTTGGAGAGCGGTCGCGCAACGGCACGGCTGGCCGCGGGCGTTGTGGCCGGGATGACGATCCATGCCGACCGCATGGCGCGTGCCGCGCACGACGGATTCACGGTGGCCGCCGATGTGGCCGACGTGGTCGCGGTCGAGGCGGGGCTCGACTACCGGACCGCGCACACGATCGTCGGCCGGGCCATCCGTGTGCTCGCAGAGGACAGTCGGCCTGCGACGCACGTCACGGCAGCGCTTCTGCGCACGGTTGCGCAAGACGTCATCGGTGCGAGCATCGCCGTCAGCGACCTGGCCATCGCGAACGCACTCGATCCCCAGGCGTGCGTGCGCGCCCGAACCCAGTTCGGCGCTGCGACGTCACATGAGATCGCCGCAATGGTCGACGATGCAAGGGTGTCGTGCGCCGACGGCCGCGCGTGGTCGGATGCCGCCCGCCGCCGGTCCGCCCTGGCGACCGATCGCCTGCTGGCACGGGCCCGAGAACTGGCAGCGGGTGAGGGCCCTTAGGATGAGATGACCTCCGGCTGTGGGGCCGATCCCCAGGCGATCGTGGTCTCGATGCGATTGCGGTAGCGGCTGAGCAGGCGGAACAGCGGGGGGCCGATTGTCAGCGCGAACACGACGTTGCCGATCGCATGCGCGGCGTCGAACCAGACGCTCGTCGCCGCTTTGGCCAGAAACGCATCCACTCCGACCTGCGGGCCGAATGTCGCGAGCTCCCACAGGTTCATGCCCCATCCGAACACCCAGCCCCACGCGAACCCGATGATCGCGAGCCCGACTCCTCGCCGGCAGATCGCGGGCAGCGCGGCTCCCACCAGACCGGCCGCGCCCCACAGCGCCATCTGCCCCGGCGTCCACGATCCCTGTCCCAACACCAGGTTGGACAAGAGCGGCGTCAGCGCACCGACGGCGAAGCCCGCGCGTGCGCCCAGCACGGCTCCGGTCACGAGCACGATGATCGTGACCGGTTTGACGCTCGGGATCGCCACGAAGAGCACCCGTCCGGCGGTCGCGGCAGCGGCGAGCGCAGCGACGAGTGCGATGCGGCGGGCGTCGTGTGTGCCGCGCTCGCCTGCCACCAGGCCGATGGCCAACAGGCCGAGCACGGCGGTCACGACGATCTCGCTCGCGCTCATCGCAGCACCCGCACGATCTGCTCCACAAGCCGACCCTCGACGATCGCGATGTGGCGGTCGGCGATCGCGCGGGCAAATGCGCCATCGTGTGTCGCAATCAGCACCGCCGCCCCGCAGGCCACCCGCCGCCTGAGCGCGTCCGCCAGCAGGACCCTTCGTGCGGGATCCATTCCGCGGCTGGGCTCGTCCAGCACGATGACCCGCGGGTCGGCGACAAGCACCGCGGCCAGTGCGACACGTTCACGCTCACCGACCGACAGATCGAGTGGGTTGTGTGCGGCGAGGGCCGTCAGATCGAGCTCCGCCATGAGCGCCTGCACGCGCGATTGCCGCTCGCCGACTGGTCGTCGCCAGGCGGCAAACGCAAGCTCGTCGTCGACGCTCTCGCGAAGCAGCCACCGCCCGGCGTCCTGCGGCAGAAATCCGATGACGGCGGCTCGGGCCTCGGCGGGTTGGGAGGTCACGTCCTGGCCGTCGACGAACACCCGTCCCAGATGCGCAGGGTGCAGCCCCGCGATGACCCGTGCCAGGGTGGACTTGCCGCTGCCGTTCGCGCCGTGCAGCGCAGTGATGGTGCCCGACGCCAGTGACAGCGCGGCCCGCGTGAGCACGGCGCACTCCCCGTACCGGGCCTCAACGCCTTCGATGCGAAGCAACTCCCGCCCTGCGCACCCGGATGGGGTGCCCGCATCGACGGGGGTCCCGCAACCGCCGAGGCGCCCGGTGTCCAGCCGCACGGTCCGGTCGGCGATCGGCGCCATGCGATCGGCGTGGTGCTCAGCCACGACAACTGCGACGCCGGACGCGGCCAGATCGGCGATCGTTCGTTGCAGTGCGGCGACGCCGGCGTCATCGAGCTGTGACGTGGGCTCGTCCAGCAGCAGCAATCGCGGTCGCATGGCCAGCGCGCCTGCGATTGCGACGCGCTGGCGCTCGCCGCCTGAGAGGGTTCCGATCGCGCGGTCGTGCAGATGTTCGGCCGCGACGCGCGCGAGCGACTGGCGAACGCGCGCCGGGATCTGCTCCGTCGCGACGCCCAGGTTCTCCAAGCCGAACGCCACGTCACGACAGACCGTCGCACGCACAGCCTGGGTTTCGGGGTCTTGGAAGACGCTGCCGACCACGGTGGCGAGCCGTGCGGGACTGGCGCGGCGAGTGTCGTGGCCACCGACCACGACCCGCCCGGCGAACCGCCCGCCGTGGAAATGCGGCACCAACCCGGAAAGCGCCCGAAGCAACGTCGACTTGCCCCCGCCGGAAGGCCCTTGCAGCAGGACGACCTCGCCCGCGGAAATCTCCAGGCTGACATCGTCCAGGGCAGGGTGCTCGGCCCGTCCCGGCCAGAACGACAGCGCTTCGACGCACGCGACGATCATCTGCGAAGGCCCGCTGCCACGGCGCCGATCACGGTCACGGCGATGCCCGCAGTCAGGAGCGCCGACGGGTTCGCGACCGGATCGAGGGTCGGGTAGAAGTTATAGCGTCCGAGCCGCCCGCTGATCGCCAGCCCGGCCAGAGCGAGCAGAGGCAGGCAGAGCGCAGTGGTCAGGCGATCCGTGCGGGTCGAGGGCGCTTCGGCTATTCGGGTACGAGGTCCGGCGCCGTATCCGCGGGCCGCCATGGCCTCGGCGACGTCCAATGATCGTTCGAGCGCCGAGCCGACCAGCGGCACCGCGAGCGCCCCGGCGGTGCGGGCGCGGACGCGCCAGTGGCCGGTCCGCAACGAGACGCCGCGAAGCCGCGCGGTCTCAGACAGGGATTGGGCGTCGCGCTCGAGGGTTGGCAACATGCGCGCTGCGATCGACGCGGTCAGCGCGGAGCGGGGCAGCAGTCGGCTTGCCGCCGCCAACAGTCGGTCGGGGTCGACGTGGGCCAGGACCGCCCCGATCGCGACGGTGACGGTGAACGCCCGAAGTCCCAGTGTCGCACCGGCGACGATCTCCTCGAGCGTGACCTGCAGGTCGAAGATGGGGATGTCCGGCAACGCGAACACGATCAGGTCGCCGTTGGCCTGGACGAACGGGTTGAGCAACGCCACGCCCAGGCCGATCGTTGTGCCGACGACCAGGTACATGCGTCGGCGGTGGGCGGCGGCGAAGTGCAAGGCGAGCGTGCCGACCGCCACGGCCGCGAGGATCAGCGGCTGATCGGTCGCGAACGCAAGCGTGCAGAGGGCCGCGCCGAAGATCAGCAGGGGAACGGGGGCGTGTCTCATAAGCGGCCCTGCCCGCCGGCCGCGATGGGGTTGCCGGACTCGTCAAAGACGACGGCGAACCTGCCGCGAAGCACCGACGGCTCGCGTGCGATGCGGCCTGCAGCTAGGCGGGCGGCCGTTGCGTCCAGTCCGGCCACCGCGAGGAGCGCACCGCCGGATTCGGGTGTCGCGCCCGTCAGCACCGCGGCGGCGATCGCGCGCGCATCCGGCACGTCGGTCAACGTCGTGCCGTCCGCGCCGACCGCGCGGATCCGATTGCCGTCGATCCGTACCGTCAGTCCCGCGCCGACGGGATCGGCCATCGCCCGACGCCACGCGGGGTCGGTCGTGCGAAGCGCAGCATCGACGCCGACGCGCACACGCCACTGGGACGGGCCCGGTCCCACCGTCACCCCGGCATCGCGCAGCACGTCATCGAGCGGTGGGTCGGCCGTCACGGTGCCGGGACGCTTCGGATAGCCGTGTACGAACGGCTCGGGCCAGAGGCCCACGACCGTCCACGCGTCGATCAGACCGCCCCACGGGTGATAGTCCCACCACACCGAGTCGCCCGCCCTCATCCGCTGCTGATCGGCGCCGCGCCCCGGGCTGACGCCGTTGACGTAGAAGAACCAATCGCGCCGGCCCGATCGGTCCGACGCGAGTCCGTCGATCGCGTTGACGAACCCGCCGCCGTACGCCGTCTCGACGGTGCTCGTCGCGCGCAAGGCGTCTAGGACGGAGCCCCCGTCGGCCGCGGGTCCGTCGCGCAGCGTTTCGGCCCCGAACCCTTTGGTGACGAGCTGGTGGGCGTTACCGGCCGCGCGGTCCGAGACGCGTTCGCAGCCCGCGGCGAGACACGCGACGGCTGTCACGAGCAGGAGGGTGATCCATCGTCGGTGTCGCACCACTGCCTCGGTCCACGGAGGTTGCTTGCGGTGCTCGGGACGGAGGCAGGTCTCCTGGCTTCCGATCGACACGTCGTTGCGCCTTCCCGGGTGTGCTGACCCAGTGGCTGGCTTTTTGCCCAGCGACGACGCTCCCGGTGACAGTGGCGGGACCGCGTCGGACTCGCACCGACTTCCCTCAAGCACCCGTAGGTGACCACCGCCCGAAGCCACCGGAGGTTAGCAGTGCGAG
>JANMDV010000166.1:0-29241 GCA_031376485.1 Actinomycetota bacterium | reverse complement strand
ATTCCTGGAACGCTCGCCGCGAAACCAGATCGAACTTCTCGCACAAAGGAGACACCGATGAACATCCACAAGCGGGTTCGCGTCACCCTCGCGCTCGCAAGCTGCCTGATCGCGGTCCCAGCCGCGAACGCAGTGGTTCTGGACAACCAACCGACATTCACCGCCCCAGGTGATGACCACGCACGCACCACGAACGTGACCCCGACGACCAGCTCGGGCCCGTTTGCCCCTGGCGATGACCACGCCCGGTCCGCCTCGGTGACACCGCCGGCCTCGCCGCCGCTCACGCCCCAAGCCGGGAGCTTCGATTGGGAGGACGCCGGCGCCGGCTTCGGCATGGCAGCCGCCCTTGCCCTGCTCGCCGGCGGGACACTGGTCACCTCGCGGAAGATGCGCACCCCGCGCACGCCCGCGATCTGACGCGACACGGGGAGCGGGCGCCGCAGCCGACGGCGCCCGCTCCCACACGCTCCGATGCGTTGCATCCGGGGCACCGGCCGGTGGGCACCCGTCGCCTCGAATAGATTGGTGCGGGTGAACCGATGAACGCACAACCTCCGACTGAGACGTCCGCCTTCGACGGATACGAGCTCGACTCCGTGAGCTACGACGAGATCTTTGCCGAGGCCGGTGTACCCCGCTCGCATTCCCGCCGACTGATCCACGCGATCGAATCGCTCG
Organism: Actinomycetota bacterium; assembly: GCA_031376485.1. Classification (GTDB taxonomy): domain Bacteria; phylum Actinomycetota; class Thermoleophilia; order Miltoncostaeales; family Miltoncostaeaceae; genus CALMEC01. The sequence continues at coordinate 28,560 of JANMDV010000166.1, read as the reverse complement.
GGCGCGATCGGCTCGTTGCAGCAGGTGACCGCCGCGACGCGATCTTCATGCAGCAGGGCATTACATTCGCCCTCGCCGGCGAGGGCGGCGCGGCCCGAGATCGCCCGTTTCCTTTGGACTTGGTGCCCCGGGTCATCCCGGCAGAGGAATGGTCGTTGATCGAGCGGGGCCTCATCCAGCGCATCCGCGCGCTCAACGCATTCTGCGACGACATTTACCACCGCCGCCAGATCGTCCATGCCGGGATCGTGCCGTGGTCGCTCGTCGTATCGCGGTCAGCCTTCGCCAGACCTGCTCACGGGATCAGCCCTCCCAAAGGCATCTACTGCCACGTCTCCGGATGCGACCTCGTGCGCGACGCCGACGGCACCTGGAAGGTGCTCGAGGACAACGTGCGGACGCCGTCGGGTGTGTCGTATGTCCTCGAGAACCGCCGCGCGATGCGCCGCCTGGTCCCTGGTTTGTTCGTCGATCACCGCGTCCGTCGCGTCGACGACTACCCCGCGCTCCTGCTCGCCGCGCTGCGCGCCGCGAGCCCTCCTGGCGGGGAGTACCCGACGGTCGTGGTCTGGACCCCGGGCACCTACAACAGCGCGTACTTTGAGCACGCATACCTGGCGCGCCAGATGGGCGTGGAACTCGTCGAGGCATCCGATCTGGTCGTGCGCGACAACGTCTGCTACATGGCCACGACCAGCGGATCGGCCCGTGTTCACACGATCTACCGGCGCATCGACGACGCATTCCTGGACCCACTCGAGTTACGTTCGGACTCGATGCTGGGCATTCCCGGGCTGATGCGCGCCTACCGCGCCGGCAACGTCGCGATCGCCAACGCCATCGGGACGGGCGTTGCCGACGATAAGGCCATCTATCCGTACGTGCCCGAGATGATCGGGTTCTACCTGGGCGAAAAGCCCGTCCTGCAGAACGTCACGACCTACCACATGAGCGACCCGGAGCAACTCGAATGGGCGCTCACCCGGCTCGACCGTCTCGTCGTCAAGCCCACCTCCGAGTCGGGAGGAGCCGGTGTGTTCATCGGTCCGACCGCGAGTGACGACGAGATCGCGATCCAAGCAAAACTCCTGCGTGCGTCTCCTGGTCGGTGGATCGCCCAGGAGATGGTGCGGCTCTCGACCGTCCCGACCGTCCAAGCCGACGGGACGCTTGAGCCACGACACGTGGACCTGCGCCCGTTCGCGGTGTTCGGCGAGGACGTGTCGGTGATCCCGGGCGGGCTTACCCGGGTCGCATTGCCCGCCGGCGAGATGATCGTCAACTCGTCCCGCGGCGGGGGTTCCAAGGACACGTGGGTCCTTGAGACCCCGGGCGAGCCCACCGATCCCGCCACGCCCGAACCCCTCAGCCCGGCGCCCCTTCCCGGCCTCCGTACCGGCGGCTGGGTTGAGCAGCAGGAGCAGCAACAGCAGCAGCAGCGAGGTGGGAACTGATGCTCGCGCGGATAGCGCACGAGTTGTTTTGGCTCGGACGATCCGTCGCGCGCGCAGATCACACCGCCCGGCTGCTCCATGGAGTGCTCGACACGGCCGTCGAAGCTCAGCGGGCGGACCCGTCGGCCATGACGCTCTCATGGGATGCATTGCTCGCCATGACCGGCACGACGCAACTGGTCGACGGAGGTCCCCCGTCCGCAGACGCGACCATGACCCTACTGGTCGCCGACCGGACGCACCCCGCCTCGATCGTCGCGTCGATCGTGGCCGCCCAGGCGCACGCCCGGGCGGTGCGGGATGTGATGTCGCTTGACATGTGGGAAGCGATCAACACGTTCCACATGCGCATCTGCCAGCAGGACATCACCCCGGAGCTTCGCCGCGAACCGTCAGCGCTGTTCGACCTGGTACGCGAGCGCTGCTCGCTGTTTTGGGGGGTCCAGCGCCGAACGATGCTCCGCGATGATGGGTGGGCGTTCTTGCACGCCGGCGCGGACTTGGAGGCGGCGGACATGATCCTGCGGATGCTGCTTGTGACCCTGCCGTCGGCCGAGGGCGCCGACGACAACGACTCCGCGCGGGACGGTCCCGCACTTGCGCTCCTGCACGCGGTCGGCGGATTGCAGGCGTTTCGCCGGGCGACGTCGACACCACCGCACTTGGTTCCCGTGGCCCGGTTCCTGCTGTTCGAAGGCGCGTTTCCCGACTCCATCGCCGCGTGCGTCGACGGGTTGCACCGGGCGCTCGCGCGCGCTGACATCGGGGCATCGACCTCGCCGCCGGTCCTGCGACTCGCGCGACTCGCGGCGGACCTCGACTTTCGTCGCCGAGAGCTGTCAAAGGTCCCGGCACTCTTGGAGGCGCTCGCCATCGCACAGGGCGAGTTGACCGCCGTCGACACCGACATCTCGCGGCGATACTTCGCGGGCGCCGAACGGCCTGCACTGCACGCGAGCCGCCGATGATCTTCGACATCCGCTACACCACGGAATACCGCTACCTCGGACCGGTCATCGACAGCATGAACACGCTGCGCGTCAGGCCTGCGACGACCACGACGCAGAAGCGACGGGAGTTCACGCTGGCGACGATACCCGACGTGCGGATCGTCGAGTACGACGACTACTTCGGTACCGCGGTACACGAGTTCGAGGTGGTGCAGGCCCACCAGAGCCTCACGATCGACGTCAAATCGCGGGTCGAGACCCTGATGCCCGTTTTACCTCCTGACCCGGCATGGCAGGAAGTGGAACTCTCGGCGTACCTTGACGCCGGCGCCGAGTTCTTGTTCGCAGCGATTCCGACGCCCTCGGATCAGCAGGTCGACGTCTTGGCCGGCGAGGTCAGGACGCACACGCCGCTTGCAACCGCCCTCGCGTTAACCGAGCTGATCCCGGAGCGATTTGCGTACCGCCGCGGTGTCACCTACGTCGGCTCGACGGTGGACGACTTCCTGGTCGCCGGAGCGGGTGTGTGTCAGGACTTCGTTCACCTGGGCCTGCTCATCCTGCGTCGCCTGGGAATCGCCGCCCGCTACTGCTCCGGCTACTTGTTCGTCGCGAACGGCGCCAACCCGCAGTCGGCCGAGGTCGAGACACACGCATGGATCGAGGCCTTGCTCCCCACCGGAGGCGGGTCGGGGACGTGGGTCGGGCTCGATCCCACCAACCGCGGGCTCACGGGCGCGAACCACGTCAAGATCGGGCACGGACGAAGCTACTCGGACGTCCCCCCGATCAGGGGGATGTTCCGCGGCCCGGCCGGCGGTGAGCTGAGCGCGAAGGTCACAATGACGGCAGTGGGCCCCACTGGCGAGCAGGGTACGTAGGGACCACGCAGAAACGACTGCACCGTCTGGCGGCTGCAAACCATCGCCAGACAGCGTCGCCGAGATCACCGTGACGACCAATCGCACCACAGATCGGCGACATCGTCACGCTGTGTTCACTCGCCATCCGGCACAGAAGTCACTGTCTCGGTGAGCCCCGACTACCCGCCGGCGACGCTGCCGACGGGCCGCTGCAGCCCGATCAGATCTCGGTAGAGATCGATGACCTGACCGATCTGGGCCTCGAATGTGAAGCGATGGCGTTTCCCGGCGACAGCGCGACGCAGGGATGCCATGTCGAGATCATGAAGGGCATCACCGATGTCGGCGATGTCGTCAAGCACAACGCCGACGCCCTCCCGCTCCACGAACCGGCGAAGCGCCAAGTGCTCATGCAGGGTGACGACAGGCAACCCGGCGCCGAGGTACTCGTACAACTTGTTCGGAAGGACCGTGTCGAGGTGGGCCGCGTTCAACGTGCTGTTGAAACCCGCCCAGCCCAGGTCATACTTCGGAATGGTCCGCATCAGCGTCGCGGGGTCCAGAGGTTTGTGACAGTGAACGTTGGTCCACTCCGCGGAGAGGGCCTCGTAGTCGGGAGCCGGACGTGACGGGTGGATCGCAACCGACAACCCTGCCCGTGCGATACCACGGAACAGCTCGCGCAGGTCGTAGTGACTTCCGTCGGTCGACAGACTTCCTTCGTACACCATCGTCAGTGGATGACCGCCGTCCGCGCGCTCGGGAAGGTCGACGATGCGGTCGCGACGCAGTGCGAGGTTGCCCAGCACGAGCGTCCGATCAGGAAGCTCGTACTGGGCCCGAACGACGTCGACCAGCTCCGGTGAGACGGTGATCAGCGCGGACGCTCCCTCGATCGCAGCGCGCTCGAGGGCGAGCGGGCCGATGGGCTCCGGAAACCCGTCGCGATACGGCGTGTGACGCAGGCTCTGGAGATCGTGGATGTCGTGCACGAGCGGGATGGCGTCGCCCACCAAGTCCAGGGCCAGCACGGTCAGGACATCGGGCAGGTTGTGGCTGTGGATCAAATCGGGCTGGAAGTCGTCGAGGACGGCCTGCAGCGCGTCGGTGGGCTGCGCGTCCTGACCGAGGTCCCACCACCCGTCGAAGAGCTCGTCGCCTGAACCGTAGAACTCGGTCAGGGTGCGCCCTTGATAGGCGAAGCCCAGCTTGAGTTCGGGCCACGCCCCGCGCAGTCCAACCGCGTACTTGAGCGCGCGAACACATGGCTGGCGTTGCAGGAAGAGGACTCTCATCAATCCACCCGGTTCTTGATCGCCTTTGCGGGGTTGCCGACGACGACCGCATAGGGCTCGACGTCGCGGGTCACGACGCTGCCGGCTCCGACGACGCAACCGTCACCAAGGGTGACTCCGGGAAGGATGCACACACCCATACCGATCCAGCAGTCGGCGCCGAGCGCGACGGGACCGAGGTTCCACCCTTGTTCAGGGATCGGCCGGTCGGTCTCCATTTCGTGGTTGGCGGTATGGATCATGGTGTAGGGGCCGATGATTGTCCTGTCCCCGATAGTGAGGCCGCCGAAACCGTTCACGTAGCACCCGAAGTTGAATCCGACTTTCTCGCCCAGCTCGATGCGGTCCCCGTTCAACCAGACGATTTGATCGATGTAGAAGGCCCCGTCGCCGACCCGTTTGGCGTCGTGCGGGCGAAACGGTATGACGCGCTTGCTCAGTTCGTTGATCAGCATCGGTCGCTCCAAGATCGTTAATACGGTGCATGACGTTGTGCGCAAACCGCGCCGCGGTGGTGGACCCTCCCAAAGCCCTGCGTTCCCCTCTGGTACGCAGGGGCCATGTCGGCCCCTGCGCCCGGTTCGGGATTTGCGGACGACATCGGCCAGTTGTCGTGATCGGCTGCTCTGGCGCCACAGAGGACCCAGTACGCACCGATCACAGCTGTCATCCAGCCTACCAGCCGCTGCCATTTCACATTTCGATGACCCACGGCTGGTCACGGCCAACGCACCGCGAACCCAGCCGGTCCACTGCGCGATTGACGACGACCGGTCCGACGACGCGACTCGATTCATGGGTGCCGTTGTCCGCGTGGACTTACCACACCAATGTGCATGCGGGCGCGCGTCCTCCAGAACGCAGCCCTGCGCGGACCCCGGCCGGCACACCAGGTTGCAACCCACGCAGGTACCGAGACAGACCCCGTCGACGTCGAGCCGATCTCTGTGCCGATGCCAAAACCCCCTTGCCGCCGCCGGATACCCACGTCGATACCCCGACGCCGCCTCACGCCGCCCCAATTCGAACGCCGAACACCGGGTACCGAATGCTCACGCGACCGTACTACCGGCCGTGCCCCATCTCAGGCGCTCGGCCCCATCGGCGCGCATCCGAAACTGCCAATCGGAGTAGATCGGATGCGCCAATGGTGACGTTAAATGACACAGGTTCGGCGTGTTTTGTGACAGATGCGCGTAGCGCTGTAACACCGTCGTTTGCCACGATCTGTGCATGGCGAAGGTGTCAACGAGCGGGGGCGGCCAATCGGGAGAGGTCCGGTCCGACTGGTCGTGGGCTGCCGCGACGCCACCGTGTGCGATCTGTGGAGACACCAAGCGTGGACTGCGGACCCAGCGGCACTTGACGCACGGGATCTCGGTGTGGCTCTGCGATTCTCATGGCGGGGATGCCTTCATCTGCCGGCGGGGCGGCATGGACTTCGCTGAACGCCTCGCCGGCGTGTGGGCGGCTTCTGGCATCACCAGCCAACGCTGGGGCGACGCCCTCTCGGCGCACGTCCGCCGGGTCCGCAGCGCGGGCGCGCACCGAGCCCGGCCCGGTTCGTATTCCTGGCCCGTACTCCGCGAGGAGGCAGAGCGCCGCTTCGCCGCTGGCGAAGACCCTCACGCCGTCATCACCGAACTTCGCCAGAACAACGCAGATGGTCCTGCACTGGCGCCATCGGTACGCACGATGCGCCGATGGTTCACACAGGCACGGTGGTTGGACGCACCGCGCCCAGAGCAGCGCCGCCGCTCACTCCCGACGATCCCTTCCAAGTTCCTTCGGCCGGGCGTTGGCCTGATGCCCCGCGGAATGACGCAGAACCCAGTCTTCCCCTTCGTCCACCCCTGGAAGGACGACCCGTGACCGACTGGAGGCGGCTCAACCCGCGACGTCAGCCATCGCTTGGCCAAGGATTTCGACACCCAGGTCGATCTCGTCATCGGTAACGGTCAGTGGCGGGGCAATTCGGAAGACGCCGCCCATCCCGGGCAGGTTGACGATATTCATCGAGAGGCCGAGCGCAAAGCACCGATCGGTGATCGCTCCGCCGAGTTCGGGCGCAGCCCGCTTCGTGTCACGGTCGGCCACGATCTCCATCCCGAGCAGTAGCCCCCGTCCCCGCACGTCACCGATGCACTCGAACCGGTCCTGCAACTCGCGCAAGCCCCGCGTCAGCCGGGCACCTGCCGTGACCGCGCGCGCAGCGAGCCGCTCGCGTACCACCACCTCGATGACCTTGAGACCGACCGCCGCCGGCAGCGGGTCACTGACGTGTGTCGTATAGAACAGGAACCCGGCCTCGTGCGCGGCGGCCTCGATCGCGTCGGTACACAGCACCGCCGCGAGTGGGAGGCCGGCACCCAGGGTCTTGGACAGCGTGAGGAGGTCCGGAGGGACGCCATCGCGCTCGAACGCGAACATCGTCCCCGTCCGCCCCACCCCGGTCTGGGCTTCGTCGAGGATGAGCAGCATCCCACGCTCCGCGCACTTGGCCGTGAGTGCCGGCAGGTACCCCTCGGGCAGTTCGAGGATCCCGCCCGACGAGAGGATCGGCTCGGCGATGAACGCCGCGAGCGAGCCACAGGTCTGACGGTCGATCAAGTCGAAGCCATCATCGAGTTCAGTCTGCCAATCCAGGTCGCCGTCAGGTGTGCAAAATCGCGGGCGGTAGGCGTTGGGCGCCATGATCGCCATGTTCCCAACCCCGGCCGGACCGTGCCCGCGTCGCCCGGCCGAATACGTCGCGGATGCCGCGCCACCGGTCATCCCGTGCCAGCTCTGCGCAAAACCGACGACCTCGAACCGCCCCGTCGCGGTCCTGGCGAGCCTCAGAGCGGCCTCGTTGGCCTCGGCGCCGGTCGTCAGCAGGATGACCTTCGAGAGTGGCGGCGCGAGCGTGCCGAGCGTCTCGGCCAAGTCGATGACCGGCTGGCACAGCATCCCGCTGAACAGGTGGTCCAGACGCCCGATCATCTCGGTGACGACCTCGACGATCTCGGGGTGGCAGTGCCCCAGGATCGCACTCATCTGTCCGCTGGTGAAGTCGAGCACTTTGCGCCCAGAGGCGTCCTCGACAAATGATCCGGACGCCCGCTCCGCGATGAACGGCTGAAACGTCCCGCCGTATCGGATCAGGTGTCGGCGAGCACGCGCATGATCCGAAACCCGACCGGCATTCATTGGGTCGGGAGGCTATCAATCACGATGGCGCGCGCATGCCCATGGCCATGATATGATTACATGACCATGAAGCGCCTTACAATTTCTCGTGGCGGACAGGTTTCGATTCCCGCAGAGGTGCGTCACCGCTGGGGTACCCGCACAGTCGTCGCGGAGGATCGTGGCGACCATGTCGTTCTGCGACCGGTCGCAGATGACCCGATCACAGCGGCCAGGGGGGCGCTCGCCGGACGGGGCCGTTCGTCGGACGAACTCCGCCGACTCGCCCGGGAGGACGAAGCCCACGCCGAACGGCGACGCTCATAGCGACAGTGCTCGACGCGCAGGGGTTGATCGCCCTCTTCAAGGCCGAACCCGCAGCGATGCAGGTCGAGCTGCTCATTCGCGCCGGTGACGCCAAGATTTGCACGCTCAACCTTGCCGAGGTCCTCGACATCCTGGTGCGTCGGGACGGTTTCAGCGAGAACGAGATCCGAGGCCTTGTGGATCCGCTCCTGCAGAAAGAGGTGCAAGCTCTCCCGGTGACGACTGAATTGGCGTTCTCGGCGGCGATGCTGCGCTCGCGTCACTACCATCGACGCGATCGCCCGCTCTCGCTCGCCGATTGCGTCGCACTGGCAGCGAGCTTGGATATCGGTCGACTTGCGACGGCCGACGCACTGCTCGCTCAAATCGCACGCGAGGAAGGCGTCGAGGTCGCCGGCTTGCCGAATGCACTGGGAATCGTGCCCTGACCGACCCGCGAGGCGAATCGAGCCACCCCCGGACGGCTACGATTCGCGGGTGGCGACAGCTCCCGCCCGAACGGCTCCGTTTCATCCGCTCGTCGCGGACTGGTTCGCGCGCGCGTTCGCCGAGCCCACGGACGCGCAGCGGCTTGGCTGGCCTGCGATCGCGGCCGGTGAACATGCGCTGATCGTCGCCCCGACCGGCAGCGGCAAAACGCTCGCCGCGTTCCTCTGGGGGCTCAACACCCTGATCGAAGAACGCCTGCGCGGCGAGACCGCCACCCGCCTGGTGTACATATCGCCCCTCAAGGCGCTCAACTACGACGTTGAGCGCAACCTGCGCGGACCGCTCGCAGGTCTCGCAGACGCTGCCCGCCGCCAAGGGCTGGAGTTCCCGGAGCTGTCTGTCGCCGTCCGCACCGGCGACACGCCCCAGCGCGACCGCGCGCGCATGTTGCGTACGCCGCCCGACATCCTGATCACCACTCCCGAGAGCCTGTACTTGCTCTTGACCTCACGCGGCATCGAGATGCTGCAGGCGGCGCGCACGGTCATCATCGACGAGATCCACGCCGTCGCGGCGACCAAGCGCGGCGCCCACCTGGCGCTCAGCCTCGAACGCCTGGAGCGTGCGACCGACGGCCCGCTGCAGCGCATCGGGCTGTCGGCGACGCAACGTCCGCTCAGCGTCATCGCCCAATTCCTGGGTGGACAGGACGGTTCCGGGACGCCCCGCCCGGTCACAATCGTTGACGCGGGGCAGCGCAAGGAGCTGGACCTCGAGGTCATCGTGCCGGTCGACGACATGCGCGACCTGGCAAACCCCGGTGCGCCCGTCTTTGATGACCCGCTTGCAGTGCCGGGTGACGGCGGCAACCGCAAGTCGATCTGGCCTGCCGTCTACCCGGCGATCCTGGACCTTGTACGGGCCCATCGGTCGACTCTGATCTTCGTCAACAGCCGGCGCCTGGCAGAGCGCCTTGCGCTGCGGTTGAACGAGTTGGCCGAGGCCGAAGTCGCCCGCGCCCATCACGGCAGCCTGGCCGCCGAGCAGAGAATGATCATCGAGGAGGAGTTGAAGGCCGGGAGATTGCCCGCGCTGGTCGCAACCAGCAGCCTGGAGCTTGGCATCGACATGGGCGCAATCGACCTGGTAATCCAGGTGGAAAGCCCCCGCAGCGTCGCACGGGGCATCCAACGCGTCGGCCGCTCCGGCCACCAGGTCGGCGCGGCCAGCCGCGGGCGGATCTTTCCCAAGTACCGCGGCGACCTGCTCGAATGCGCCGCCGTCGTCAGCCGGATGCGCGAGGCGGCCATCGAAGAGACCCAGATTCCACGCCTGCCCCTGGACGTCCTGGCCCAACAGATCGTGGCGACCGTATCGGGCGATCCGTGGACGGTGGACGAGCTACACGCCCTCGCTCGCGGCGCCTACCCGTTCGCGGACCTGTCGCGTGAACAGCTCGAAGGCGTACTCGACATGCTCTCGGGCCGCTACCCCAGCGATGAGTTCGCCGAGCTCGCCCCACGGGTCGTGTGGGATCGCACCGAGGGCACGGTGCGGGGTCGCAGCGGCGCACGACAGCTCGCGGTCCAGAACGCCGGAACCATCCCCGACCGCGGCTTGTTCGGCGTGTACCTGGTGGACGGCAACACCCGCGTCGGCGAGCTGGACGAGGAGATGGTCTACGAGGCGCGTACCGGTCAGACGTTCCTGCTGGGCGCGTCGAGCTGGCGCATCGAGGAGATCACCCGTGATCGCGTGCTGGTCTCCCCCGCCCCCGGTGTCCCCGGCGCCGTGCCGTTCTGGAAGGGTGAGGGCATCGGCCGCCCGGTGGAGCTGGGTCGCGAAGTCGGCAAGCTTGCACGTGAGCTCGTCGCAGCACACCCTGACAGTGCGCTCACCAGGCTCCGGACTGAATCGGCGTTCGACGAGCGCGCCGCCGCCAACCTGATGGCCTACCTCAACGACCAGGTCGACGCGACCGGGGCCGTGCCGAGCGACACCACGGTCGTCGTCGAGCGCTTCCGCGACGAGATCGGCGACTGGCGCTTGTGCGTGCTGACCCCGTTCGGCGCACGGGTACACGCGCCGTGGGCAATGGCCCTGCAGTCGCGTCTGCGCGACCGTGGCGGCATGACCGCACACGCCATCTGGAGTGACGACGGCATCGCGATCCACCTGCCCGACGCCGACGAGGTCCCCGCCGCCGAGATCGCGTTGATCGAACCCGCAGATGTGGAGGACCTGGTGGTCGGCGAACTCGGCTCGACCGCGCTGTTCGGGGCGCGGTTTCGAGAGAACGCGTCACGAGCGCTTCTGATCCCACGGCGGCGGCCGGGGCGGCGCACCCCGTTATGGCAGCAGCGGCTCAAAGCGGCGTCGCTGCTGGAGGTCGCACGCCACTACGGCAGCTTCCCGATCATCCTCGAGACCTACCGGGAGTGCCTCAACGACTGGTTCGACTTGCCGGCGCTTCGCGAGCTGCTGCGGGGCATCCAGTCGCGGGAACTCGCAGTCGTCGAGGTTGAGACGGCCACCGCCTCGCCGTTCGCAGGGTCGCTGCTGTTCGAGTACGTCGCGACCTACATGTACGAAGACGACACGCCGGCCGCCGAGCGCCGCGCGACCGCCCTGTCGCTCGACCGTGACCTGTTACGCGAGCTTTTGGGACAGGACGAGCTTCGCGACCTGATCGATGCCGAAGCACTCGAGACGCTTGAGGCCGACTTGCAGGGGTTGTCAGAGCGCGCGCGCGCCCGGGGCGCCGATGGCCTACACGATCTGTTGCGGCGGCTCGGCGATTTGACCGTGGCGGAGGCGGCCGACCGCCTGGTCGAGCCCGAACGTGCGCTGGAGCTACTGGGCGCGCTTCGCGACGAGCGCCGCGCGACCGAGGTCCGCCTGAGCGGTGAGCAGCGCTGGATCGCCGCAGAGGACGCCGGCCGCTACCGCGACGGGCTCGGGGTCATGCCGATGGCAGGCCTCCCCGATGCGTTCCTGGAGCCGATCCCAGACGCCCTGCGCTCGCTCGTCGCCCGGTACGCCCGCACGCATGGGCCGTTCACGCCGCAGCAGCTCGCACACCGACTCGACATCACCGCCGACGCCGCCGGCGACGAACTGGCCGCACTGGAGGACGCGGGCACACTCGTGCGCGGCGAGATTCGCCCAGGTGGGAGTGGTCGCGAATGGTGCGACGCCGAGGTGCTGCGTCGCCTGCGCCGCGCCAGCCTCGCCGCCGCGCGCAAGGAGGTCGAGCCGGTCGAGCCCGAGGCGCTTGGCCGATTCCTGCCGGCGTGGCATCGCATCGATCGGCGGCATCAGACGCCCGGTGTCGATGCGCTGCGTGAGGTCATCACACCGCTTCAGGGTCTCGCGCTTCCGGCCGCGCAGTGGGAGCAGGAGGTGTTGCCGCGGCGTATCGGCGGTTACTCCCCCACGTGGCTCGATGCGCTCGCCGGGGCGGGCGAGTTGGTGTGGGTCGGCGCGGGCGCCATGGGCCGCGATGGCGGCCGCGTGGCGCTGTACTTCCGCGAGGACGCGGCGCTGTTCGGCCCGCCGCCGTCGGATCCACCACCCGAGGGGGAGCTCGTCACGTCGATGCGGGACGCCCTGGCAGGCGGCGCGGGGTTCTGGGACGAACTCCTCGATGCCGTGGGTGGCGCTCCCGCGGAGGTGTTCTCGACGCTGTGGAGCTTGGTCTGGGCAGGTGAGGTCACCAATGACCTGTGGATGCCGCTGCGGGCACCGCACAAGCTGCCGCAACCCCGCGCGAGTGCGGCGCGATTTGGTCGCCGCACCGCCCGAGGCGGCGGCGCCGCACACGGCGCGATCGCCGGCCGATGGTCGCTGACCGGGCGACTTTTCGCCAGGGCTCCATCCGGCGACGAGCGCCTGCGAGCCCAAGCCGAGCTGCTGTTGGAGCGTCACGGCGTCGTCACCCGCGCAGCCGTGCTGGGCGACGGCGTGCCAGGAGGTTTCGCCGGCGTGTACCGCCCGCTGTCCGAGCTCGAAACGCTGGGCCGGTGTCGCCGCGGGTACTTTCTGGCCGGCCTCGGCGGCGCCCAGTTCGCGATGCCCGGGGCAATCGAGCGGCTCCGTGACCTGCGCGATCCCGACGCCGACCCGGTGGCGCTGGTGCTGGGCGCCGCCGACCCGGCCCAGCCGTTCGGAGCCGCCGTGCCGTGGCCCAAACGCGGGACGGCTCGGGGCCCGTCGCGGACGTTTGGCGCCCAGGTGGTGCTGATGGATGGCGCACCGGTTCTGTACCTGGAGCGCGGTGGCAAGAGCCTGGTGACCTTGCGCGATCTCGATCCGTCCTGGTGCCGCCCGGCCGTCGCGGCTTTGGCCGCGTGGATTCAAACCGGACGCGGCCGGCGCATCACGATCGAGCGCGTTGACGGCGCCTCGGTGTTCGGGTCATCGATGGAGCCGCTGCTCCTGGCGGCCGGGTTCTTCAGTGGTCTGCGTGGGATGGAACTGCGCGGGGAGCGATAGTGCAGATCGATCGACTGGACGACGTCCGTACCGCGCGCTCCGTTGCGGGACGCTTGTACGAGGAGTTCCTGCGCACGCCCTCGATGAGCGCCGGCCTGTACGAACTGCCCGCCGGGAGCGTCGATCCACAGCAGCCGCACACCGAGAACGAGCTGTACTACGTCGTCGCCGGCGCCGCGACGTTCGAATGCAGCGGCGAACGCCGACCGATTGGGCCGGGCGACACGATCTTCGTGGAGGCCCACACGCTCCACCGATTCCTCGAAATCACTGACGACCTGTCCGTGCTCGTGGTGTTCGCTCCTGCCGAATCGGGCTAGCGGGTGCCTGAGGGGCAGGTCAGCCACCGCAACGCGATCCGCCTGACTGCGGCGCTCGCCGGGCGCAACTTGGTGCGGGTGGATGCGCCCGACCCGCACGTCGTGCCGCAGCAGATTCCGAAGCGACTTGACGGTGACCGGATCGAGCGGGTCGACGCAATCGGCAAGCATCATCTGGTGCGCTTCGCCAGCGGACGGGTCCTGCATTCGCATTTGGGCATGGTCGGCGTCTGGCGACTCCTGACAGCATCCAGACCGCTCCCGCAACGCAACCTGTGGTTGGCGCTGTGGACCGAGACGCACGTCGCGGCTCAGTACCGCGGGCCGCGCCTGAGGCTCTACGAGCCCGGCGAGCCGATCCCGGGCATCGCGGCCATCGGGCCCGACCTTTTGGACGCGACCCTCGATCCCGCCGAAGTCGCCGCCAGACGCCTCGTCGCCCTCGATCCCGACCGCACCGTCGGCGACGCCCTGATGGACCAGCGCGTGATGTCAGGCATCGGCAACGTCTACCGCAGCGAGACGTTGTTCCTCTGCAGGATCGACCCCTGGCGACTCATCGAGCGGCTCTCCCCCGACGACGCGCGCGAGATCGGCGCGACGGGATCGCGGTTGCTGGCAGACGGCGTGGCCCACCGTGGACCGATCACGACGTATCGCCCGCCCAATCCTCGGAGTCGCGAACGGACGTGGGTGTACGGCCGGACCGGCCGCCCGTGCCGACGCTGCGGCGCCCCAATCCGCTCACGCGGGATGGGCGACGCCAACCGCACCGTCTACTGGTGCCCCGTGTGCCAGGTCTCATGAAACGTCAACGCACCGGCCCCACTCGACGACCCATGGGTGTCAGGTTCACGACGGCGCGTACTCAGGGTGCCACACGACTCGTGCCCCGGCTGTCGCGGGATCGGCGGCGGGCCCCGAGGCCACGATGGGCTCAGGATCGGCGCTGGACACCGCCGTTGTCGCATCCGATCGCGACGGCCAACGCATCACACACCGAGTCCATGACGGAGTCGCCGGCGACGCCCAGTCGCCTGATCAGGCGCATCCGCTCAAGCAGGAACGTGTTGTCAAGGTTGACGACTGACGGCTCGACGAGCCTCGCGTCGGCGCCGAGGCCAACCTCGGTCGAGAGACCTCGGACGCGGGATGTGATGGGAGCAGATCACCGAATGCAGGTAGCCCCCCAGTGGATCGCGCGTCAGGACCAAGACGGGACGGCGTTTGTCGCCCGCGACGTCTGCAAACCACGCCTCTCCCCGTTTGGGACTCGGCCCCTCGGCCGTCACCGGCCGTACTGCACGTCGTAGTCCACGTCGTCGTCATCGAGATCGAATGCAACAGGCAGCGCACCCAAGGCGATCTCGATGTCGTCCTGGACGTCGTGGCCGTACACCATCAGGTCGCGCCGGAGACGCTCCATGGCGATCAGGCGGTCAAGCGCAAGATCGATGACGGCCGATGCCGACCGCGCCCCGGTCAAGCCCACGGCTGCATCGAGCTTGGTCGGATCGAGCGTAATGGTGGTCCAGCGTGGCCGCGAGCGACCAGTCCCCGGACGGAATTCGGATGTCGATCATGCGGTGAACCTCATGTGACGAACGTGACAAGCTCGGGAGTGATCGGTAAGGTACCGGTCATGCCCGTTCCCGTCTCCGAGATCATGTCGCCAATCGAGGCAACCGTCGGTGCCGCCACAACGCTCCGCCAAGCAGCGGTCCGAATGGGGCAGTACAAGACCGGCGCGGCGCTTGTGATCGACCCGACGCTGCCCGGCCCGGGGATCGTGACCGAACGGGACATCCTGCGGGCGCTGGCCGAGGGCGCCGACCCCGACGACGCCCTGGTCGGCGACTACATGCACAGCCAAGTGATCACCGCCGCGCCCAGTTGGCCCGCCACCCGGGCAGCCGAGGCGATGACCAAGCACCACATCCGCCACATCGTCGTGTTCGAAGAGGAACACCTGGTCGGGATCCTTTCGATGCGCGACGTGATCAAGGTCTTGGGCCTGAGCGCAACCGAAGATCAGGCAGGTTGACCCGCACCACCCGGTTCGATCGCCAGATGACGCTTTATCGATCAAGGTAGCCTCGCGCTCGTGACGGATCTCGATGACATCGCGGGCGATGGGCATCGGCACCGCGTTGTGATCGTCGGCGGTGGGTTTGCCGGGCTCCGGACGGCGAAGGCGCTCAGGCGGGCACCGGTCGACATCACGCTGATCGACCGGCGGAACTTCCACCTGTTCCAACCGCTGCTCTACCAGGTCGCCACAGGTTCGCTCTCGCCTGGTGAGATCGCAACGCCACTGCGTGCGGTACTGCGACGTCAGAAGAATGTGCGCGTCGTTCTGGGCGAGGTGCACAACTTCGACCTGATCGCGCGCGAAGTGCTGGTCGGACGTGCAGCGGGCGGGGGCGAGGACGTGCGCCTGCCGTACGACTCACTCGTCGTTGCGACCGGAATGAAGAACCACTACTTCGGCAACGACGATTGGGCCGAGGCGGCACCCGCGCTCAAATCACTCGAAGACGCGCTCGTCATCCGACGCCGTGTATTGATCGCATTCGAGGCCGCCGAGATGGAGACCGACGACCAGGCCCTCCGGAGATGGTTGACATTCGTCGTGGTCGGTGGAGGACCCACCGGTGTCGAGTTGGCCGGGCAGATCGGTGAGATCGCAGGCGACACCATGCGCAACCAGTTCAGCTCCTTCGACCCCGCCGCGGCGACCGTTCTGCTCGTGGAAGGCGCGGACCGAATCCTGCTGACGTTCGATCCCAGCCAATCGGCACACGCGGTCACGGCACTCGCCGAACTCGGCGTCACGGTGCGCACCGACACACTTGTACGCGGCGTCGACAGCGGCGGAGTCACCGTCGAACGCCACGGAGAACGAGAGCACATCGCTGCCCGAACCGTAGTGTGGGCGGCCGGGGTCGCCGCCACGTCACTCGCCGCCAAGCTCGCAGCGGCTGCCGGCCTCGAACCGGATCGAGTGGGACGGGTCCCCGTCACCGACCGGCTGACGCTCGACGGCTACCCGGATGTGTTCGCGTTGGGCGACATGGTCACGGTAGCCGACACGAAGCTGCCCGGCGTTGCGCCGGCCGCCATGCAGATGGGCACATACGCGGGTCGCGCGATCTGCGACCGCCTGCGTGGCTCGTCCCCCAAGCCGTTTGCCTACGCGGACAAAGGCAACGTCGCGACGATCGGACGAGCCAAGGCGGTCGCCGACATCTCCGGGGT
This sequence comes from Actinomycetota bacterium, assembly GCA_031376485.1. Lineage (GTDB taxonomy): Bacteria > Actinomycetota > Thermoleophilia > Miltoncostaeales > Miltoncostaeaceae > CALMEC01. Next base: position 12,002 of record JANMDV010000166.1, on the reverse strand, counting down.
CCGCTTCCATGGTTTCGTCGCGTGGTGGCTGTGGCTTGCGCTCCACCTGTTCTACCTGATCGGGTTCCAGAACCGCGTGCTCGTGATCGTCCGGTGGTCGTGGAGCTTCGTGACCCGTGGTCGCGGCGCGCGGTTGATCACCGGCGATGGCCTGGCGCCCGAATGGATCACGACGTCGCGATCGTGACGAGCTCTGCGCCGAGGCGGGCAGCGGCCGACCGCGCCAACCTGGGCTGGTAGGTCAACACGACGACGACGACGGGGCCGCGGGCCGTGTAGACGACGGCTGCCGAATGGCGCGCCGACGAGATCCATCCGTGTTTCTGGGCCGCCGGGATGCCCGCATCGAACGACTCCCGAAAGAGGCCCAGGTTGTCGCCCACCGGCTCCGACGAGAGCAACAGTCCGAGCGCCAGGCGCGCCTGGGCCCGTGTCATCCGTGTCGCACCGAGCGCCGCGGCGTTGCCGAGCGCCGCCTCGTGCAGCACCCGCATGACCGTCCCCAGATCCACCGCCGACGTGACACGGCCCGACACCCGGGGTGGTTGACGCGGAGCATCGACAGGAGGACGCCCCGTCGCAACGATGTACGGGCCGGTATAGGTGCTCGACGTGGCGCCCATTCTGCGCAGTGCCCCCTGCGCACCTGCCGCCCCGCCGATACGGCGAAGAAGCCGGTTGGCCGCCAGGTTGGAACTCCATTCGCCGATCGCGCGGGTGTCATGAAACAGCGCCGATCCCTCGGGCTGCGGCCCCATCCGGCGCGCGGCCTCCACGAGCACCCCCAACTTCACAGTGGACGCGGCGGGGAAGCGCGCGCCGGCGTTCCAGCTCGCCGCGCGACCGCTCGACAGATCGTGCATCCACACCGCCGAAACACCGCCAAAACGCGCCGCCGCCTGAGCCACCCGTGTCTGCCACCCGGCATCCAGATCGGGGGCGCGGACCGCACTGGAGGCGGAGTCGGGCAGAAGCCAGACGCCTGGGGACCGCGCACGTCCGACATCACCCCCCGCGCGCGTAAAGCGGACCTCCAGGTCGTAGCGTCCCGTTCGACCGGTCAGCCGCGCCCGGGCGATCCCACCGGAGATGACGAGCGATCCCGCCGACGCGCCATCGGCAAACAGCGTCGCGGCATCGGCGCCGAACGGGGCGCGCGCGGAGATCTGGCCGAACGACGCCGCCCAGGGGCGCGGCTCGATCAGTGCCGCAGCCGTGGCAGCCGGCCTCGCAACCCCGGGCGCACACGACCGGCGCGCCGAGGTCAGGCGTGTGCGCGCAGCAGCCGCCGCCACGCGGAACCGGCGGGCGCGCGAGGGGTCGAGGCGGTCGAAGCCCTCGGCTGACGCCACCTCAGCGGCCGCGTACCGCGCTGCCCAACCGGCGAGCGCGCGGCACGACAACGAGAACGGAGCGGCGGCACGCACCTGCTCGTGCAGGTCACGCGCACGGTCGTAGTGGATTTGCACCAGCGACGGCGAGCCCGCCGCCGCCGCGCGCGATGCGGCGGCCAGTGGAGCGGCACCTCGGTCCAACGCCACTATGAGGCCGAGGTCACCGGCACTGGCCGCGGCCGGCAAGAGCAGCAGCCCGAGCAACGCAAATGCGGGTCGACAAATCACGCGGCAAGGTTAGCCGCGCCGCACGGCGGCAACGACCGCACGGGTCGTTGGGCACATCGTGCGGGAGTCGAAGCCGTCCTGCGGTTCGTATTCCCAGCCGCCGGGGGCGAGCGCCGCGCCGGGCCGTTTCGCTCGCCATCCGGCAGGGAGTTTCCATGACACGGGCCCCTTAAGAATTATTCGGCACAGCGCACGATGGCTTGGTAAGGTCGCCCGCGTCGATCACCTTCGAGGAGGTACCGCGTTGGGAGACCACGCCGAAGACACGGCCACCGCGCACGCCGCTCCGAGTACCGCGGTGGTCTCCGCCCGCGGAGTCACGCGGCGATTCGGCTCCGGCGACACCGCAGTCGATGCCCTGCGGGGCGTGGACGTCGACCTGGACCGGGGCCAGTTCGTCGCGATCATGGGACCGTCCGGCTCCGGCAAGTCGACGCTCATGCACATCCTCGCGGGCCTCGACGCGCCAACCAACGGTCAGACGTGGATCGACGGGACCCAGATCACCGGCCTCAGCGACAAGGCACTGACCCTGCTGCGACGGCAGAAGATCGGTTTCGTGTTCCAGTTCTTCAACCTGCTCCCGATGCTGACGGCCGGTGAGAACCTCGATCTCCCGCTCGCCGTCGCCGGCACGAAACCGGACGCCGGGTGGCGAGAGCAGCTCGTCGCGGAGGTCGGCATCGGCGACCGCCTGAGCCACCGCCCCTCAGAGCTCTCGGGCGGCCAGCAGCAGCGTGTCGCGATCGCGAGAGCGCTCATCTCGCGTCCCGCAGTGGTCTTCGCCGACGAGCCGACCGGCAACCTCGATTCGAAGACCGGCCAGGAGATCCTCGACCTCCTGCGCCGCTCCGCCGACGAACTCGGCCAGACCATCGTCATGGTCACCCACGACCCGTTCGCCGCAGCCATCGCCGACCGCGTCATGTTCCTGCAAGACGGCCTGATCGTGCGCGACGGCGGCAAGCTGTCCGCGGATGCGATCCTCGACGTCGTCAAGTCGCTCGAGTAATGCTGCGCATCGCCCTCCGAAGCCTCGGGTCGCGCAAGCTCCGCTCCGCGCTCACGGCGCTTGCCATCGTGCTCGGCGCGGCGATGATCTCCGGCACCTACATCCTGACCGATCAGATCACCGGGGCGTTCGACGAGATCTTCGAGAAGGCGAACGTGGGCGTCGACGTCGTCCTGAGCAGGCGCGAGGCGTTCCAGTCGCAGGAGGCCGGTGCGGTCGGCCCGATTCCGGAGTCGCTGGTCGTGACGGTCCAAGGGATCGACGGCGTCGCCGCGGCCGAGGGCGTGATCCAGGACCTGGCCTCGGTGGTCGTCGACGGCGATTTCGTCTCGTCGGTCGGCGGCGCTCCGAACCTGGTGTTCTCGACGCCCAGCGAGCGTTTCCAGACAAACCAGCTCGTCGCCGGAGCGTTTCCGAAAGCGTCCGGAGAGATCGCGGTCGACGTCGACCTCGCCAAACGCGAGAAACTCGACGTCGGCCGCAACGTCGGGCTGGCGACGCGCACCGGGGTGCAACCTGTCCGCATCGTGGGGACGTTCCGATTCGCCGACACCGACACGATCGGGGGCGCCACGCTCACCGCGGTGACGCTCGCCGACGCCCAGCGCTGGTTCGACCGCGAAGGCCGGGTCAACGCCGTGGTCGTGGCCGCCGAGCCCGGAGTCAGCGGTGATGCGCTGGCCCGGCGGATCACCGCCGAAGTGCCGGCCGACGTGCGCGTCGAGACCGGCCGGCAGAACTCCGACCGCCAGGCGGACGACGTCAACGCCGACCTGGGGTTCCTACGCGGCTTCCTGTTCGTGTTCGCGGGGATCGCCGTGCTCGTCGGCGCGTTCATCATCTTCAACGTGTTCTCGATCACCGTCGCCCAGCGCGTGCGGGAGATGGCGATGCTGCGGACGATCGGCGCGAGCCGCCGCCAGATCATGCGAAGCGTCCTGATCGAAGCCACCGTCATCGGCCTGATCGCGTCGATCATCGGCATCGCGGTCGGCGTGCTGTTCGCGATGCTGCTCAACCGGATCTTCGACGCCGTCGGCTTCGGCCTCCCGACGGCCGGCATCACGCTTCACGCCCGGACCGTGATCGTGCCGCTCATCGTCGGCGTCGTCGTCACGCTCATCGCCGCGATCATTCCGGCGATCCGCGCGACGCGCGTCCCCCCGGTCGCGGTGCTCCGCGAGGGGGCGGTGCTCCCGAAGTCGCGTTTCTCCCGGTTCACCCCATACGTCGGCGTGCTGTTCGGACTTCTCGGCGTGCTCGCCATCGTCGCCGGCTTCGGCAGCTCGGACAGCGGTCAGGCGCTGTCGCTGATCGGCGTCGGAGCCCTGCTGATCCTGATCGGCGTGGGCATGGCGATGAGGATGCTCATCCGCCCGATCGCACGCGCCGTCGGCTGGCCGCTGCAACGCCTGTTCGGTACCAGCGCCCGCCTGGGACGCCAGAACACGATGCGCGATCCCGCCCGCACGGCGAGTACCGCCGCCGCCCTCATGGTCGGTATCGGCCTCGTCGTCTTCGTCGCGGTCTTCGTCGACGGCCTCAAGAGCTCGTTCTTCGACGCCCTCGACAGGACCGTCCGCTCCGACCTGATCATCGAGGGTGAGAACTTCGCGGCGCTGCCGGCCGGGATCGTCGACGTCGCCCGATCGGCACCGGGGGTGGCGTCCGTCCTGGGCGTCGGGTTCGCCGAGGTCAAAGTCGGCGACGGGCAGGAGACGCTGAGCGCGATCGACCCGGCCGGGGCTCGTGCCGCGGTCCGGTTCGACTGGCAGAACGGCGGCACCGACAACCTGCTCGACCAACTCGGCACCGACGGCGCCATCATCGAGCGCGGCTTCGCCCAATCCCACGATCTCTCAGCCGGGGACAACTTCCAGGTCACCAGCATCGATGGCACGACGGCTGCCTTCCGGGTCATCGGTGAGTACAAGGACCCGCAGCTGTTCACCGGCTTCACCGTCTCGAACGCAGCGTTCGAGCGAATATCGACCGATAGGGAGATTGGCGTGCTGCTGACCGCTTTCACGCCCGGCATCGACCCCAAGAACGGTAAGGGCGCGGTGGAGGCGGCGATCGAGCGGTCCTATCCCCAGGCCAAGGTCAGGACCCGCGCCGAATACAAGGACTTCGTCGGCGAGCAGACCAACCTGATCCTCACGATCTTCTACGCGTTGCTTGCGTTCTCAGTGCTGATCTCGCTCGTGGGCGTGGTCATCACGCTCCTTCTGTCGATCTACGAGCGCACGCGGGAGATCGGGATGATGCGCGCGGTCGGCACGACCCGCGGCCAGATCCGCGCGATCGTCCGCAGCGAGAGCGTCATCACGTGCGCAATCGGCGGCGTCATCGGGCTTGCGGTCGGCCTGTTCCTCGGGTGGGTGATGATCAAAGGCCTTGAGAGCGAGGGTTTGAGCTTCAGCGTCCCGGTCGGAACGCTCATCGCCGTGTTCGTCCTGGCGTTGGTCGCAGGCGTCCTGGCCGCAGTCTTCCCGGCGCGACGCGCAGCACGACTCAACCCGCTCGAAGCGCTCCATTACGAATAAGGGTTCGCGCAACTCATGACGGCGCCCGGACACCGCGAAGCCCGACTCGCGTTGACGGCCACGACGCGCGGTTCCCGCCAGATCGGGCGGATCCACCCAGGTCAGGTCGTCGGCACGTCTTCTGGCGAGACGACCTGGTCTGTGGGGATGAGGGGCGCAAGCTGCTCCGGACGCGGTGGGCGCGGGAAGCCCGCGACAGAGTACGCGTCGGCCTCGTCCAGGGTCTCCCGCTCCAGAAGCGCCTGTGCCAGGGCCTCGAGCTTGTCGCGGTTCGCGGCCAATTCGGTGAGCGCCTTCTTGTAGCACTCGTCGATGATCTTTCGGACCTCCCTGTCGATCAACTCGAGCGTGTGTGCCGAAGGGCCACCGGGCCCCGTGCCGGGCAAGAGAAACGGCTCGTCGTTGGGTCCCGGCAGCACCGACACGGGACCAATCGCCTCGCTCATCCCCCATCGTCCGACCATCTGCTTGGCGATGCGCGTGACCTGCTCCAGGTCGGACTCCGCGCCCGTCGTGACGTCCCCGTAGATGATTTTCTCGGCCGCCCTGCCGCCCAACGCGCCCACGATACGCCCCCGCAGGTATTCGGCGTCGTAGCCATACCGATCGGCTGACGGCGACTGGAACGTCACGCCCAGTGCTCGGCCGCGCGGGATGATCGAGATCTTGCGCACCGGATCGGCCCCCGGTTGGAGCATGCCGAGCAGCGCATGCCCGGACTCGTGGTAGGCCGTGCGCTCACGCTCCTCCTTGCTGAGCATGATCTTGCGTTCCGCCCCCAGCAGGATCTTCTCGAGCGCATCCGTGAAGTCGGCGAGTTGCACCCGCTCGTGGGCACGCCGCGCCGCCATCAGCGCCGCCTCGTTGGCCAGGTTCTTCAAGTCGGCGCCGACCATTCCCGGCGAGGACGACGCGAGGCCTTCCAAGTCGACATCGTCTGCGAGCGGCATGTGCCGGGTATGCACCTTGAGGATGGCAAGGCGACCGGCCTGGTCGGGCGAATTGACCGCGACCCGCCGGTCGAAGCGCCCAGGCCGCATCAACGCTGCGTCCAGAATCTCGGGGCGGTTCGTGGCGGCCAGGACGATGACCCCTTCGGCGCCGCTGAAGCCGTCCATCTCCGTCAGGATCTGGTTGAGCGTCTGCTCACGCTCCTCGTGCCCGCCCATGACCCCGCCGCCGCGAGAGCGTCCGATGGCGTCGAGTTCGTCGATGAAGATGATGGCGGGCGCGGCCTCTTTGGCCTGTTTGAACAGGTCACGCACGCGGCTGGCGCCCACACCCACGAACATCTCGACGAACTCCGAGGCCGACAGCGAAAAGAATGGCACGTTGGCCTCGCCCGCCACGGCCCTGGCCAGAAGCGTCTTGCCGGTGCCGGGCGGCCCGTACAGAAGGACCCCGCGCGGGATCCTCCCACCGAGCTTCAGATACTTCTCGGGGTGTGCGAGGAAATCGACGACCTCGGAGAGTTCGAGTTTGACCTCGTCGATGCCCGCCACATCCTCGAACGTCGTGCGCTGCTCGTTGGCCTCGTAGCGCTTGGCGCGCGATTTGCCCACCCCCAGGATGCCACCGCCGCCGCCTGCGCCGCCGGCCGCGCGCCTGAAGAAGTAGACGAACAACAGGATCAGCAGAATCGCCGGACCGAACCCGACCAGCAGTGTCTCCCAGAACGGCCGGGGCTCGTCGAGCGACTTGGCCGTGTCCAAGACGCCCTTCGCCTCGAGACGTTTCTGCAGTTCGTCGTTCTCGACGTAGCTCGGCCGCACCGTTCGGAAGCCCTTCGCGCGCTCCGTGCCGTCGACCTCTTGGATCTCGTTTCGGGCGTTGCCCGTGATGCGGTCGCCGAGCGAGCTGATCTTTTCGACGTTGCCGCTGTCGATCTGCTTCAGAAACTCCGTGTACGGGATCGTGATGCGTTTGGGCTCGTTCGGCGCGAACGCCTGGAACACGATCCAGTTGAGCGCGAGCGCCCCCACCAGTATCCACCAGAACCGCCGTCCCCCAGGGGGCTTGATGCGCCGTCCGCTGCCGCTGTCGCTCTCGGGTGGGGCCCCTTCGACGCGCCATTCGGGTGGCGTGCTCTTGGGTCTGCGGGGGGGTGTCTCGTTGTCGGGTGATTTATCGGTCATGGGATTCTGATCTGATGATGACAGAGCGGTACCTGCATGCTCGCCCATTCGGGCATCAGCGCGGTTCGACGTCCACGATCGGGGTCGTTGCGGCAGAGGACGGGGCGATCGGATGCAAATCGCCGGCCGCGCCGTCGCGCGTCGGGGCTTCGGACGCCGCCGCATGGGAGGCCGCGGCATCCTTGGCCGCGCGGAGCGCTGCGTCCTTGGTGGACGCCCGAATCAGGCGACGGTGGACAAGCTCGGCGTTGAGCTCCGCACCGGTCAGGAACAGCAGGCCGGTGAAGTACAGGAATGTGAGGTAGACGAACAGACTGCCCAGGGTGCCATACACCGCGTTCAGGTTGTTGAACGCGTCGGCATATAACCCGATCAACTTGGTGAGACCGAACGTCGCGACTACGGACAGCAACGCGCCCGGAAGAAGGGTGCGATACGCCATCTTCATTCCGTTGGGGCCGAGCCGGTAGATCAGCACGGTAAACAGGAGCAGCGTGAACACACCGACGGGAAGTGTCAGCGAGTCGGCGAGACCACGCACAAAGCGGCTCGCTCCGAGCAGTCTGGCAAGACCCCGGACCAACTCCGGCCCGCCCGCCAGCGCAAGCGTGCTGGCAGCAGCCAGAATGCTGGCCCCCGCGGCGAAACAGAAGTTGAGGACCTTGCCTCGCCACCACGGCCGGTGGTTGAGGTGCTGGGCGCGGTCGAGCCCGTCGACCAGCGCACCGATCGCATTGGACGCCATGTACAAGCCCAAGACCACGCCCGCCAGGATCAGGAATCCGGCTGCGGTACCGGTAGCGGTACTGCTCCTGAACGTGTCGGTCAGGCGGGTGATCCCCGGGATCGTTCCGTCGAGCGCATCGAACAACTCGTCGTACGCAGTGGGGCTCGAGAGTTTGATCGCCGTGACGACGACGAACATGAACGGCACCGTTGCCAGGAACGTGTTGAACGCGAACTGGCTCGCAGTGCCGGTGGCCCCATGGGACATCGCGCGACGTAACACGGCCAAGAACAGGCCCCACACCCATCGTGATGCATGGGAGGCCGGCCACAACACGGTGCGAAGGACTTTGTTCATAGGGATGGAACCCTGGTTGACCAGGATTGGCTGATTGTAGTGCTGCCGCGAGGGGAACCCACATGAGACTGCGATACCTGACTGGCGTCACGCTTCTGACGCTCGTCGTACCGACGTTGGCTGCCGCGGCCACGCTGCCTGGCGCCCCGATCTGCCCGGTGTTCCCTGCCGACAATCCGTGGAACCAGGACATCTCGGCGTTGCCGGTCGCTGAGGACTCCGACACGTTGATCGCATCGATCGGGTCGGACGCCAAACTGCACCCGGACTTCAGTGATCAGGGCGGGTACGGTATTCCGTTCAACGTCGTGCGTCGCACCCAGAAGACTTCTCGTGTCCGGTTCGAGTACTCGGACGAGTCCGACCGTGGTCCGTACCCCATCCCACCACGTCCCAGGATCGAACGCGGCAGCGACCGGCACATCCTGATCGTCGATCGCGATCGCTGCCGACTGTACGAGTTGTTTGCGGCACGTAAGGTCGCCGGCCGTTGGACCGCCGGCTCGGGTGCCATCTTCAACTTGCGCTCGAACGCGCTGCGCCCACTCGGATGGACGAGCGCCGATGCCGCGGGGCTTCCGATCTTCCCGGGCCTCGCGCGCGCCACCGAAGTTCGAGCGGGCCGCATCGACCACGCCCTGCGGTTCACCGCGCCCAGGACACGGCGGGCGTTCGTCTTCCCCGCGCGCCATCAAGCCGGCTCGTCCAGCGACCCGGCGCTGCCGCCGATGGGGCTCCGCATGCGCCTCAAGGCGTCTGTCAGCCTGGACGGGTTCGGCGTGCAGTCGCGCGTGGTGCTGCAGGCGCTCAAGCGCTACGGGATGATCCTGGCCGACAACGGCTCGCCGTTGTACATCACCGGCGCGCCCAGCCCGAGCTGGGACGACGACGACCTGCACGAACTCAACCGCATCTCGGGCGCGGACTTCGAGGTGGTGCAAACAGCGGTTCGATAATCAGCGGGCGGCGCTGCGCTCCATCAGTTCGTCCTGACTGTTTCGCGGGGCAGCGTCCATCGGGCCCTGAACGCGATGCCACGTGCCGTCCGGGGTGAGCGACCAGGCCAGGTCGTCGTCGTGAAGCCCAATCGCCAAGATCGCCTGCAGCTCCTCGCGGGCTGCCTGATCCTCAACGGGCGTCATGAGCTCCACGCGGGCGTCCAGGTTGCGCCCCATCATGTCGGCCGAGCCAATGAAGTACCGGGTCTCCTCACCGCTGGTGAACGCGAAGATCCGTGCGTGCTCCAGAAACCGTCCCACCACCGAACGCACGTGTATGCCGTCGCTGATGCCGGGGACGCCGGGTCGCAACCCGCAAACACCCCGCACCAGGAGGTCGACGGGCACGCCCGCCTGGGACGCGGCGCACAGCGCGCGGATGATCGCGCCGTCGATGATCGCGTTGATCTTCCACACAATCCGACCAATCGTTCCAGCACGATGCTTCTTGGTGACGCGCTCGATTTCGGCGATCAGGCCGGTCCGGAGCCCATCCGGAGCCACGAGCACCTTGCGAAACGCCGGCGTGCGGGAGAACCCGGTCAGGTAGTTGAACAGGTCGGCGACGTCTTCGGTGATGTCGTCACGACAGGTGAAGAGCCCCAGGTCCGTGTAGAGGCGCGCGGTAGCCGGATGGTAGTTACCCGTGCCGATGTGGACGTACCGGTTGAGGTGCTTGCCTTCGCGGCGCACCACGAGCGCGAGCTTTGCGTGGGTCTTGCGCCCGGCCGACCCGTAGACGACGTGGACCCCGGCCCGCTCCAGCGCGCGCGCCCACTGGATGTTGCGCTCCTCGTCGAAGCGCGCCTGCAGTTCGACCAGGCACACGGTCTGCTTGCCGCGCTCGGCGGCGTGCATCAACGCAGGCACGATGGGGCTCTCACCGCTCGTGCGGTACAGCGTCTGCCTGATCGCCACCACATCCGGGTCCGCTGCGGCCTGTTCCACGAACCGCGCGACGCTGGTCTCGAAGTCGTCATACGGGTGATGCACCAGCAGATCGCCCTGCCGGATGACCGCGAAGATGTCGGGCGCTTCGCCGTCGTCTGCGCGCAACCGCGGATGGACCCGGGGCTCCCATGGGGCGTCCCGCAGGTCGGGACGGTCGACGTCGATAAGCTGCCACAGGCACGTCAGGTCGAGAAGGCCCGAGATGCGGTAGACATCGCGCTGGGTCAGGCCGAGCGCGTCGCGCAACTCCGCCACAACCGCCTTCTGCGCGCTGTTTTCGACCTCGAGGCGCACGACATCGCCGAACCGGCGACGTCGCAGCTGCGCTTCGACCGCGCCGAGCAGGTCGTCCGCTTCATCCGAAACGGCAAAATCCGCGTCCCGCGTCACACGAAAGAGCACCGAGTCGGCGACTTCCATGCCCGGGAAGATGCGCTCCAGATTGGCGCGCACAATCTGTTCGGTCGGGATCAGGCCGCCGGGCACTTCGGTGAACCGCGGGAGTCCCGGCGAGAGCTTGACGCGCGCAAGGCGCGTCTCGCCGGCTGCCCGGTGTCGTACGTGCGCCCCGAGACTGAGCGACAGACCCGAGATGTACGGAAACGGTTGCCCCGATCCGGCGGCCAACGGCGTCAGCACGGGATAGATCTCGCGCTCGAAGATCGTTGCGACACGTTTGGCAGCACGCGTGTCGAGGTCCGACAACGACAGGATCGCAAGCCCCGCGTGCGCGAGCGCGGGACGGATCTCCGTCTTCCACAACCTGCCCTGCTCCGCGACAAGGCTCGTCGTGCGCTCCGCAATGAGTTCGAGCAGTTCGTCGCGCCCCAATCCGTCAGGAGCAGACGACGACCGTCCCGCCTGCAATGCATCCTGATGACCGGCGACCCGCACCATGAAGAACTCGTCGAGGTTGCTGGATGTGATCGCCAGGAACTTGCAGCGCTCCAGAAGCGGCTGCTCCGGGTCGGCTGCGAGCGCCAACACCCGGGTGTTGAAGTCCAACCACGAGAGCTCCCGGTTGATGTAGAGGGCCGGATCGTCGAGCAGCACCTCACCCGTGCGGACCCGGCGTCGTGGTGGAATGACTTCCATTGTCAACAGTGTGCCCGAGATCAGCCGAACGACACATCCTCGTCACCACCTCGCAACGGTGTTTGCACAACCCCGAGGCGATTGAGGGTCCGCGCAGAAATCACTTCTGTGCCGGATGGCGAGCGAAACGGCGCGGAGCGGGGCTCGCCCCCGGCGGCTGGAAATACGTACCGCACGACGGCTATCTCCAAAGCAAAACCGCAAAGGCACGGCGGTGTCGCCAAGCCGCGCTGCTACTGGTGGTCACGGCGATCGCTGCGACGCCATATCGCGACGGGTTGCAGCCGCCTAACGGTGCAGTCGTTTCTGCGTGGTCCGTTAAGGCATCGCGGGTGGCGGGGGCGGTGCCGCGATGCGACGCACCGTCAGCCGGTAGTGGCCCCGGCCTGACGCCGCCTGCACTTCGATCGTATGCGGCCCCGGCTGCGTTGCGGTGTAGCGCAACGTCTCTGTGGTGCCCGGCCCCAGCGCCGTCGCAGCGAGCCAGTCACGGGCATAGGTCCCACCAGGGACGAACGCGGGCGCTCCCGGGCGCCAGACGACCAGGTCCAGATCCGAG
>JANMDV010000117.1:0-7867 GCA_031376485.1 Actinomycetota bacterium | reverse complement strand
CACCGCTTCGCCGTACACCTCGGACGAGGCCTTGATCTGGGGCAGCATCGCGCGAGGCACCCTCAGCACGTCCAGAAGCGCGTCGTCCCACTCCAAGGTCTTCAAGCCCATCATCATCGTGCGGCTGGCGTTGGTGACGTCCGTGATGTGGACGCCGCCGTCAGGTCCACCCGTCAGGTTCCAGATGATCCAGGTGTCCATGTTGCCGAACAGGAGGTCGCCGGCTTCTGCCCGTTCGCGCGCGCCGTCGACGTTGTCCAGGAGCCACGTGATCTTGGGACCCGAGAAGTACGTTGCGATCGGCAGTCCCGTCGTCGCGCGGAACCGGTCCTGGCCTTCGGATTTTGCCAGTTCGTTGCACAGGTGGTCGGTGCGCGTGTCTTGCCAGACCAGCGCGTTGTGGATCGGGGCGCCGGTGGCCGTGTCCCAGACCAACGTCGTCTCACGTTGATTCGTGATGCCGACCGCCGCAAGGTTTGACGCGGCCACGTCGCATTTTTCGAGGCAGCCCTTGACGACCTCCTGCGTGTTGGTCCAGATCTCGTTCGCGTCGTGCTCGACCCACCCGGGCTTCGGGTAAATCTGCTCATGCTCTTTTTGATCGATCCCGACGACGTTCCCGCCGTGGTCGAAGATCATGAACCGCGTGCTCGTGGTCCCCTGGTCGATTGCGCCTACGTACTGTGCCATCGTCAACGTCCTCTCTGGGCTGCCCGCCGCACGCGGCGCCGGCCAGCAGTTACGTGTAGTGCCGCCGGCCGTTCGACAGTCGACTGGGGGCCATCGCCTGGGGTTGTTCTCGTCGCGATCACGGATCAACCCGGGTACAGGGCGTCGAACACCAGCGCGCCGCAGATGCCCCCGGCGATCGGTCCGAGTACCGGGATCCAGGCGTAGCCCCAATCCGAGGGCCCCTTGCCCGCGATCGGCAAGATCGCGTGCATGATGCGCGGGCCCAGGTCCCTGGCCGGGTTGATCGCGTAGCCCGTCGGGCCTCCCAGCGACAATCCGATCGCCCACACGAGGCCCGCCACGATCAGCGGCGAGAACCCACCGGCGAACGCAGCTTGCAGCTCGGCGCCCGCGCTCAGGTTCTCCTCCGAGAAGTGGTCCCCGATCGCGAGGACACCAAAGAGCAGCAGAAATGTCCCGATGAACTCGCTGATGAAATTCGTCATGGGATTGCGGATTGCCGGACCGGTCGAGTACGCAGCGAGCTTGAGCCCGGGGTCCTCGGTCTCCTTCCAGTGCGGCAGGTACATCAGGTAGACCAGGGTTGCGCCGATCCCGGCCCCGGCGAATTGGCCGAGGATGTACTTGTACGTGTCGCCTCCGTCGATGCCGTCGATCGACAAGAGCCCCAGGGTGACTGCCGGGTTCAAATGCGCGCCGCTGAACTGGCCGACCGCGTAAACGCCCATCGCAACGCCCAGGGCCCATCCTGTGGTGATGACCATCCAGCCGGCGTTCTCGGCCTTTGACTTGGCCAGGAGTACGCCTGCCACCACCCCGTTGCCGAGCAGGATCAGGATCGCCGTCCCGACGAGCTCTGCGGTGAAGATGCTCATCGCACACCCCTTCCGATTCGTCTGTGCTCAACATCCCCGCAGTCGGATCGTTTCAAACCACACGATGTCAGGGCGACTCGCGCATGCCGTTGCGCGTCCCTGGTCCTCTCCGGCGGCGCGCGTGGCAAGGTTGGGGGGTGGTCGGAATCGTCATCGTCTCTCACAGCGCGCGGATCGCCGACGGCGTCGTCGAGCTGGCTCGTCAGATTGCGGGACCAGCGGCGGTCATCGAGGCCGCAGGCGGTGTCCCCGATCACGCCAACCCGATCGGCACCGACGCGCATCGGATCGCTGCGGCGATCACGCGGGCGGCGGGCGGGGACGGCGTGCTCGTCCTGATGGACCTGGGGAGCGCCGTCGTGTCCGCCGGTCAAGCGTGCGCGTTGCTCGATCCGCAGGTCGCCGCCCAGGTGGAGCTGTGTGAGGCGCCGCTCGTGGAGGGGGCGGTCGCCGCCGCGGTCGCAGCCGCAATCGGCGGCTCGCTGGCCGACGTCGCGGCCGAGGCGTGCGCCGGGCTGGCTCCCAAGGTCGCCCACCTGGGCGATGGCGCGCAGACCACTGCGGCGTCACGCGATTTTGCGTCGGAGGACTGGCACGAGGCCACGATCGTCGTGACGATTCCCATGGGGCTGCACGCGCGCCCTGCGGCCCGGTTCGTGCAGACCGCGGCGGCATTCGACGCAGAGATCGTGGCGGACAACCTCTCGAGCGGGGCCGGCCCCGCTCGCGCCCGGAGCCTGACCGACGTGGCCACGCTTGGCGCGTCGCAGGGACACCAGGTGCGTCTGCGCGCACGGGGAACGCAGGCCCGGCAGGCATTGGCGGCGCTGATGGATCTGGCGGCACGCGGCTTCGACGATCAGCAGGCGCCCGCCCCGCCGCCGGCCGTCACCACGCGGCCGCTTGTACACCAGGCAGTGCTGTCGGACGTCGCGGCGATCCGCGGGTTGGCGGCCTCCGGGGGCGTCGCGGTCGGCCGGGCTCGACGGTTGCGGCGCGGGCCGCCCACGCCGCGCGAGCATGGCGACCCCGCCGGTGAGCTGGCCGCCCTGACCGCCGCGCTCGACCGCGCCCATGCGGATCTGGGTGCGCTCCGCGACACCCTGGCCAGCCAGGCGGGCGAAGCGCACGCCACGATGTTGGACGCACAACTGGCGTTACTCCACGACGACGCGCTGATCGGTCCGGCGCGGACGGCCATCGCCGGCGGCACACGCGCGGAAGTCGCGTGGACGCAGGCCATCTCGGCTGCAGTCGAACGGTTTGCGGCGCTGGACGACCCCTACCTTCGGGCCAGGGCCGACGACGTGCGCGAAGTCGGCAGGCGGATACTCGATCACGTGATGGGAATGGGCGCCACCGTGGTGCTTCGCGGCCCGGGCATCCTGGTGGCACGCGAACTTGGCGCCGCCGCGACCGCCACCCTCGACCTGTCGCTGGTCTGCGGCATCGTCGTTGCGACCGGCAGCCCGACGTCCCACAGCGCGATTTTGGCCCGGGCACTTGGCGTGCCCGCGGTCGTCAACGCGGGTGATGTGGTGTTGACCATCGGCGAGGAGACGATGCTGATGGTCGACGGCGACACCGGAACGATCACCATCGAGCCGGACGAGGCGACGATCGCCGCGGCCGAACGGGCGCAGGCGGAGCGGGCGTCGCGCCATGAGCAGGCACGCCGCGAGGCCGGCGCTGCTGCGATCACACGAGATGGCGTCATCGTCGAGGTGGTCGCCAATATCTCCGGCGCCGACGAGTCTCGGCCGGCTGTCGAGGGCGGCGCTGACGGCGTCGGGCTGTTTCGCACCGAGTTCTTGTTCATGAATCGCGATGTGCCACCGAGCCAGGACGAGCAACTCGAGGCATACCGCGCGGCCGCCTCGGACATTGCAGGGCGGCCACTCATCATCCGGACGCTCGATGCCGGCGCCGACAAACCCGTCGCCTACCTGGACCAGACAGCCCAGCAGAACCCGTTCCTCGGACGCCGCGGCATCCGGCTCAGCCTTGCGTTCCCCGAAGTCTTTCGCGCCCAGCTTCGGGCCATTTTGCGGGTCGCCGCCGAACATCCCGACGTGGCGGTCATGTTTCCGATGGTGGCGACGTTGGGCGAACTGCGCCACGCTCGGGCCCAACTGCAGATCGCCCGGGATGAGCTTGAGGCAGCGGGCATGGCTGCGGGTATGCCCCAGGTCGGGGTGATGATCGAGGTGCCGTCCGCGGCACTGCTCGTCGATGCGCTGGCCCCCGAGGTCGACTTCTTCTCGATCGGCACCAATGACCTGACGCAGTATGTGCTGGCCGCCGAACGCGGCAACCCGCTGGTCGCGGACTTGGCGGACGCGGCCCACCCCGCGGTGTTGCGGTTGATCGCACGTGTCTGCGCGGCGGCCGGTGACCGCGGCCGCCGGGTCGGAGTGTGCGGCGAGGCCGCGGCCGACCCGGAGATGGTGCCGGTGCTCGTCGGCCTCGGCGTCCGCGAACTGTCGCTCGCGACACCGGGGATCGGCCAGATCAAGCGCCTGGTGCGGACGCTCGACACCTCGGGGCTCGCGCAGTTGTCCGCTGCCGCACTCGCTTGCACCTCTGCGGCCCAGGTCCGCGCGCTCGTACGCGCATCACCAGTCCCGTGACAACTGTCGAAAGCGGTCCTCCTCGCAAGTACGACCACGTTTCCCGGCTGCAAACGGTCGCCAGGCATTGTCCTCGGTCCCACCGTTATGGCGACCGATAGCGGCGGGACACTGCGTCCTCCCCTGACTCCGTTTTCGCTCGGGAAACGTGCCCGTATTTGCGACGAGGACCACTAAGGGATTGTCCGTAAATTAGGCGCAGGGTTTGGGGTGGGGTGGGAGAAGTAGTGGTGTATGAGTGACGGGGAGAGGGCGATCGCGGAGCGGTTTCGGTTGATGGGGCCGCAGCTCAACGAGCGTCAGCGGCGTGCGTTCGCGGCGTCGGAGGCCAGGACGTTCGGGCGTGGTGGGATCGCTGCGGCGGCCAGGGCGTGCGGGTTGGCTGAGAACACGGTCCGTAAGGGGCTTGGTGAGCTTGACTTGGAGCCCCTTGAGGCTGGTCGGGTGCGCCGGCCGGGGGCTGGGCGGCCGGCGGCGCATGAGAGCGACCCGGGGTTGCTCGATGCGTTGCGCGCTCTTGTGGAGCCAGATGCGCGTGGTGATCCGGAGCGGGTGTTGTTGTGGACGGCCAAGAGCGTGCGCAACCTCGCCGATGAGTTGGTCGAGGGCGGCCATCCGATCGGGTTTCGGACCGTCCCGAAGTTGTTGCGCAAGCTCGGCTACAGCCTGCAAGCCTCGCGTAAGACGCTGGAGGGCACCCAGCACCCCGACCGCGACGCCCAGTTCCAGTTGATCAACGCACGGGTCGGCGCGGCGATCGCCGCGGGTCAGCCGGCGATCAGTATCGACACGAAGAAGAAGGAACTCGTCGGCGCGTTCAAAAACGCGGGTGTTGAGTGGCACCCCGAGGGCCAGCCACCGGCGGTCAACACCTACGACTTCCCCAGCATCGCCGACGGGAAGGCGATCCCCTACGGGATCTATGACATCAACACCGACACCGGGTTCGTGTCGGTCGGGATCGACCGCGACACCGCCCAGTTCTCCGTCGCCGCGATCAGCGCCTGGTGGGACCAACTCGGCAAGGATCGCTACCCCACCGCGACCACCTTGACGATCACCGCCGACTGCGGCGGCTCGAACGGCAACCGCACCCGCCTGTGGAAAACCGAGCTGCAACGACTCGCCGACCACACCGGCCTCGCCATCACCGTGTGCCACTTCCCGCCCGGCACCTCGAAATGGAACAAGATCGAGCACCGCCTGTTTAGCTTCATCAGCAAGAACTGGCGCGGCCGGCCGCTGGTCTCCTACGAGGTGATCATCAACTCGATCGCCGCGACCACCACCCGCACCGGCCTCGAGGTCCACGCCCGCCTCGACCAAACCGCCTACCCAAAAGTCGACGTCACAGACACCGAACTCGCCGCCGTCAACATCACCCACGACCAATTCCACCCGGAATGGAACTACACCATCACCACATCAACTAATTGATAGACGCTCCCTAAGGGACCACGCAGAAACGATTGCACCGTTTGCAGCCGCCGACTGCAAACCGTCGCCATACGGCGTCGCCGAGATCGCCGTTCCACCAGTAGCAGCGAGGCTCGGCGACACCGTGTCGCTCGGTTTTGAGAATAGCCGTCCAGCGGTTCGTGTTTCCAGCCGCCGGGGGCGAGCCCCGCTCCGGGCCGTTTCGCTCGCCATCCGGCGCAGCAGTTGTTTCTGCGCGGAGCCTCACGAACCCTCACCGGCGTTACTCCCGCGCTGCAGGCTCCGGCCCGCCGCCGCGCGCGAGCTTGCGGGCGACGTAGTCCTCGACGAGCAGCAGGTTCGGCTCCCCTGCGCGGCGCACGACCTGCTGGAGCTGCGTCATCGTCGCGATCTCCTCGACCTGCTCGGTCACGAACCAGTGCAAGAACGTCTCGGTCGCGTAGTCGTGGTGCTCGCGCGACAGACGCACCAACTCGTCGATGTGTCGGGTGACCGCGATCTCCCAGTCCACCGCTGCGGTGACGGCGTCTTCGGCGGTCGCAAACCCGGCTCGCGGCGGCTCGACGCCCGGAATCGCGAGCGGCGCGCCGGCATCCTGGATGTAGCGCCAGAACTTCAACGCGTGCATGTGCTCTTCGGCGGCTTGCGTCGCAAAGAAGCCGGCGAGTTCCGGCAAACCCTCCTGATCGAACCAGCCCGACAGAGCCAGATATTGGAAGTGCGCGCCGAATTCCCGGCCCATATGCACGTTGAGAGCCTCGGCGACCGACTGCTGAATCAACACGGAACCTCCCGGTGAGAACTCCAGCGAGCCTACTCGCCGCCCTCGTCCGCACGCCCAGAACCGGGAAGCCTCACCTCGCTCGCCTGGATCTCGGCCGCGAACCCACGGGTTGCGAGCTGCCCGCGGAGGGCCTCCAGCGCCCCGGGCTCGCCGTGGACGCAGCGAAACGACGCGCCCGGACTTGCGCTCGATGCCCAGTCCAATAGCTCCGTGCGATCGGCGTGCGCCGAGAGTCCGCCGATCGTGCAGACCCGGGCTTTGACCTTGACCGACTCCCCCATGATCTTGACCTCGGGCACGCCGTCGACGAGGAGCCGCCCCAGCCCTCCTGTCGGCTGGAACCCGACGATCATCACAGTCGTGTGGGAGTCGTTCAGATGGGCGCGGAGGTGATGCAGGATGCGACCACCGGTCATCATTCCCGACCCCGCGATGATGATCGCCGCTTCGTGTGAGGCATCCAAGGCCTTGGATGCGTCAACGGACGTCGTGTATTCGAGGCGAGCCGGAGCGAACGGGTCCTTGCCGGTTGCGGCGATGGCGCGCACCTCGTCCGACATCTCGTCCATGCATGCCTGGTAGACGTCCTCCACGCGATCCGCGAGCGGCGAATCGACGTAGACCGGCATCGGCTCGATCTCGCCCGCCTCCTCCAGCCGGGCGATGTGGAACAACACGTCCTGCGTGCGCTCCAGCGCAAACGACGGGATGAGGATCTTGCCCTTGCGCCTGTGGGCCGCGCGCAGCACCTCGGCGAGCTCGGCGATGGTCGCGTCGAAGTCGCGGTGGTCGCGATCGCCATACGTCGACTCGATGAACACCAGGTCCGCCGCCGGACACGGCGCCGGGTCAGGCAGGACGTCCTTGCGGGCGTTTCCGACGTCACCGCTGAACACGACACGTGCGCCCGACGCCTGGACCAGAAAACTGGCCGACCCGGGGATGTGCCCGGCGACCTGCGGCGTGACGGCAAGTCCCGCCACGTCCGTGGTCGTGTCGTACTGCAGCGGCACGAACAGCTCAAGCGTTCGGTGGACGTCATCCTCGTCGAACAGCGGCTCGTGAGGGACCTTGCCGTGCCGCACATCGCGCTCGGCGTCCTCGCGTTGCAGCTTGGCACCATCCAGCAGCAGATGTTGCGCCAGCAATTTGGTGGCGGGGAGCGCATGGATCAGCCCCGTATAGCCGCGCCGGACCAACAGGGGAAGGCGTGCCGCGTGGTCCATGTGGGCGTGCGTCAAGAGCACCGCATCGATTGCCTGCGGGTCGAAGCCAAACGGCTCGCGGTTGAGTGCCGACAACGCCGCGGATCCCTGGAACGCACCGCAATCGACGAGCACGTTGACGCTTCCGGTGTCCAGCAGATGACACGAACCGGTCACGGTCATCGCGGCCCCATGCGAGCGGACCTGCAAGTCATCAGTCATCGCGGTCTCCTCGCCCGTCTC
>JANMDV010000042.1:0-19456 GCA_031376485.1 Actinomycetota bacterium | reverse complement strand
CCGCCCAGCTCGCCCCCCTCATCGTCCTCATCGTCCAAGCGCAGGTCTTGATGGTGCAGCTTGTGCCCCAGCTTGTCGCGTTTGGTCTGCAGGTACCGGGTGTTCTCGGCACCCGGTGGCACCTCGATCGGAACCTGCTCGACCACCGTCAAGCCGTATCCTTTCAAACCCGCGATCTTCTTGGGATTGTTGGTGAGCTGACGGATCGTCGTCAAGCCGAGGTCCACGAGGATCTGGGCACCTATGCCGTAGTCGCGAAGGTCCGGCGCGAACCCCAGCTCGAGGTTGGCCTCGACGGTGTCGAGGCCGTTGTCCTGCAGCTCGTAGGCGCTCAGCTTGTTGAGCAGGCCGATGCCACGGCCCTCCTGGGCGATGTAGAGCACCACCCCTCGGCCTTCGCGGCCGATGATCTGGAGTGCCGCCTGCAGTTGCTCCCCGCAGTCGCAGCGAAGCGAGCCGAACACGTCACCGGTCAGACACTCCGAGTGGACGCGCACCAACACGTTCTCGCGGCCATCCACCTCGCCCATGATCAACGCCAAGTGCTCCTTGCCGTCGATGATGCTGCGGTACCCGACGGCGGAGAACTCCCCGAACGGGGTCGGGAGTCTCGCGGGCACACCACGTTCGATCAGCTTTTCGGTGCGGCGTCGATGCTCGATCATCTGTGCCACGGTGATCATCTGCAGCCCGTGCTCATCGGCGTACCGGGAAAGATCGGTGACACGCGCCATGGTGCCGTCCTGGTTCATGATCTCGCAGATGACGCCGGCCGGGATGAGCCCCGCCAGGCGCGCCAGATCGACCGACGCCTCGGTATGACCGGCCCGTTTGAGCACACCACCGGTTTGGGCGCGCAGCGGAAACACGTGGCCGGGCTTGACCAGGTCGTACGCGCCGCTGGTGGGATCGATCGCGACCATGATCGTGCGCGAGCGATCCGCCGCCGAGATGCCGGTCGTCACGCCCTCGCGCGCCTCGATCGAGTCCATGAATGCCGTGGCATGCCGGGTTTCGTTGCGCCGCGCGGTCAGCGCCAGCCCGAGCTGCTCGCACCGCTCTTCGGTCAAGGCGAGGCAGATGAGTCCACGCGCGTTCGTCGCCATGAAGTTGACGGCCTCGGGCGTGGCGAACTGCGCGGCCATGATCAAGTCGCCCTCGTTCTCACGGTCCTCGGAGTCACAGACGACCACCATCCGGCCCGAGCGGATCTCGTCGATCGCGCGCTCGACGGTGGTGAATGGTGACGTCGTGCTCATAAGCCCTCTCCCCGTGACCTGTACGGCGCGACGAGCGCCTCCACATACTTTGCCACCAAGTCGACCTCCAGGTTGACCCGACGCCCCGCGTTCGCGTGACCCAGGGTCGTCTCGTTCAGCGTATGGGGGATGAGCGCCACCACAAAACTGTTGCTGTCGCGCGCGGCGACGGTCAAGCTGACCCCGTCGACCGTGATGCTGCCTTTCTCGACGACGTACCGCAGGATCTCTGGTGCGGCGGTGATGATGAAGCGCGATCCCGTCCCCTCGTCGGTCACCCCTCGGATCTGACCGGTGCCGTCCACGTGCCCTTGCACCAGATGCCCGCCGAGCCGGTCTCCTGCCCGGACGGCGCGCTCCAGGTTGAGACGGTCCCCGACCGCCCGGTCTCCCAGCGCCGTGCGTCCCAACGTCTCCGCGACCGCATCGACCTCGAACGCGTCGTCGTGAATCGCGACGACCGTCAGGCACGCGCCATCGACGGCGACCGAGTCACCCAAGGCCAGGCCATCCAGCACACGCGCGGCACCCACCCGAAGCCTGGCCCCGTCACCGCGCAGTTGGAGCGCCACGACCTGACCGACCTCCTCGACCAGCCCAGTAAACATCAGGCGCCCGCCAGCGGCCGCAGGCGACCCGCGATCAGAACGTCATCTCCGACACGCGTGACATCGATCGCGTCCAACCTTGGCACGGCTGCCAACGGGCCGAGACCCGGTCCTGCGAGGGCTCCTGGTGCCGTCGCACCACCGATCAGACAGGGTGCGACGAACCACGCCACGCGATCGACCGCTCCTGCGGCCAGGAAACTCTCCGCCAGGATCGGACCGCCCTCCAAGAACATCGACTGGACCTGACGACCTGCAAGCGTCTTCAACGCCTCGCAGATGTGCGCGCCCCGATCGCCACCCAGGGCCACCACGTCCACGCCGACGTCGCGCAACCTGGTAATGCGCCCGTAGTCGGCGTCCTCGCCGGCGAACACGACCACCGGTGCATCGACGACGCTTCGCACCAGCGCTCCCTCGAGCGGCAGCCGCGCCTGCCGATCGAACACGACGCGGATGGGCTGCCGCAGATCTCCGTCCAAGTCACGCGCCGTCAGCAGCGGATCGTCTGCGATCGCGGTGCCGATGCCCACCGCCACGGCGTCCGCGTCGGCACGCCACCGGTGTACCACGGCACGAGACTGGGGACCGCTGATCCAACGGCTCTCCCCCGCTGCCGTCGCGACCTTGCCGTCCAGGCTGGTGGCGAACTTGAGTGTCACCAGCGGAAGTCCCGTCAGCGCGTGGGTGATGAACGGGGCGTTCTGTTCACGGCACGCCGCGACCTGGTCGTCCGGGGCCAGCGCGACGTCGATCCCGGCGGCCGACAGCACCGCCGCACCACCCGCGCGCCCCCGCTCGAGCGGATCGAGGCAGCCCATGACGACCCTGGCGACGCCCGCCGCGATGAGTGCATCGCAACACGGCGGCGTGCGGCCGTGATGGGAACATGGCTCGAGCGTGCAGACGACCGTTGCCCCATGTGACGCGTCACCCGCCGCGCGCAAAGCGACAACTTCGGCATGCGGCGTTCCCGGTCCCTCGTGCCATCCCTCGCCGACGACGCGGCCGCCACGCAGCACCACCGCCCCCACAAGGGGATTGGGGCTCACACGGCCACGGCCACGCATCGCAAGCTCGCGTGCGTACGCAAGCTGGAACAGTTCCTTCGCCGCCACGTCCAACGTCGTCGCCCCCGTCACGCCCCCGCCGCCAGAACGGCCAACTCGCTATAGGCCGCAACGGGGTCATCTGCCCCGAAGATGGACGACGCAGACACGAACAGCGTCGCTCCCGCGTCGCGGACGGCGGGAAGCGTTGCGACGCTGATCCCGCCATCGATCTCGATCGCGACCCCGTCCGGCAAAAGCTCCCACAGGTCAGCGACGCGTTCGGGAGTGGTCGACAGAAACGATTGTCCCGCAAACCCCGGATTGATGCTCATCACGTTGACGAAGTCGAGCATGTGCGCGACGGGCTCGACGACAGCCAGCGACGTGCCGGGGTTGATCGCCAGTCCCGCAAGGCATCCGAGTTCTCTGATCCGACTGAGCAATTTATGGACGTGCGGATCAGCCTCGGCGTGGATGCTGATCGCCCCCGCGAGCGGCGCGAAGAGCTCGATCATCGCGCCGGGATGCTCGACCATCAGGTGGACGTCCAGCATCCCTCCAGCAGCCCTGACGGGGACCGCCAGGCCGGCGGCAAACCCGGGTCCGACAGTCAGATTAGGGACGAAGTGCCCGTCCATCACATCGACGTGGAACACCCGTGCCCCGGCGGCGAGCATCGCGTCGATCTGCTCACCCAGGCGCAGAAAGTCCGCGGACATGATCGAGGGCAACACCTTTGGTGTCGAACGTGCGCTCACAGCGGGCAGATTATCGGTTCGGGACGCGGAGCCCCGCGACGAAGAACCCGTCCGTGTGATCACGCGACGGCAGGGTCAGGAGCGCTCCATCGAGTCGCGCATGGGCGAACTGGCCGAAGCGCACGCTCAGATCCATGCGTTCGAGACCTGATGCCAGTACGATCTGCTCGTTCTCCTCCGGCAGGAGCGTGCATGTGGAGTAGACGATGCGACCGCCTGGTCGCACGACGTCAATCGCCCGCCGAAGCAGGGCGGCCTGCAAGTCGACCAGGTCGGCGATGTCCTCCTCGTGCCGGCGCCACCGCGCGTCGGGGCGGGCCGAAAGGACACCGAGACCGGTACACGGCGGGTCGACGAGCGCGGCGTCAAACGTCCCCGGGAGCGGGATTGTCCGACCGTCGCCCTCGAGAACGGTCAGGGCGGCACCCATCCGTTCTGCCAGTTCTCTCAGCATCGACGCGCGCGCGGGTCGCGGCTCCACGCAAACGATGTCGGCGCGGTTCTGCGACAGCGCAGCCAGGTGAGTGGCCTTGGCGCCGGGCGCTGCGCACAGGTCGAGGATGCGCTCGCCGGGCTGAGGTGCAAGCGCGATGGCCGGCAACATTGAGGCCCGGCTCTGCCCCATCGCCAGGCCCCGCTCCCAGACCGGGGAGTCCTCCAAGGCAAACGGTGTGGGCAGGACATATGCATCGGCGATCGCCGCGTCCGGTGACGCATCGTCGGGCAGCAACACCTCGAGTTCCTCGCGAGAGCCACGCAGAGGATTCCAGCGCAGCGCGGACTCCGCGGCCCCGTTGGCACACGCCAGAACGTCGACAGCCACCGCTGGTCCAAGCGCATCGAACAAACGGGTCGCAATCCAGTCGGGCACGCTGTGGGCGACCGCCGCGGACTGCGGGATGTCGTCCGTCAGGGTCCCCAGTCGCTGTCGCGCGCTCGTCGCGACCTTGCGAAGCACGGCGTTGACGAGGCCCGCACGAGCCGCCACGCGTCGCGGTCCGCCGGGCAGACCACGTGCAAGACGCACCGCCTGATCCACCGCCGCCGATTCCGGCACACCATCGCTGTAGGCCAGTTCGAACGCTCCTAGGCGCAGCACGTCGCGGACTGCCGGCTCTACTCCACCCGGGCGGTCGAGCTCCGCATCGATCAGCCAATCAAGGGTCCGCCGTCGCTGCACGACGCCAAACGCCAGGCGATGCGCCTGTCCGCGCGGCCCGGGCGCGAGGCCTTCACGTCGCGCCTCACCGGACAGCGCGCGATCCGCATATGCGCCCTCGGTCACGCGGCGCAGCACCCGAAAGGCGACCCGCCTCTCGGGAGTGGCATCGGCGACAGTCATCAGTGGGCGGGGATCTGGCCGAGCCCGAGCCCGCCGCGCCAACCGCGCAGAAAGTCCGCGGCGGGCATCCGGCTGCGGTTGGGTGGCTGCAGCTCCAACACGTGCAGCGCGCCGTCGCGACATGGCAGGAGCAGGCGACCATCCTCGACTCCCATCACGCCCGGCTGCAGACCGTGCGTGTGGACCGGTCGCGCCGCCCAGAGCTTGAAGCGTTGTCCGTCGATCAGGCAGACCGCCCCGATGTGTGGCGACAGTGCCCGGATGCGATTGGCCACCGACGCCGCAGCCTGACTGAAGTCGAGCGCGATGTCGGCACCGCTGATCTTCGGTGCGAAGGACACGCCGTCGCCTGGCTGGTTACGCATCGACAGGGTTCCTGCCGACAGGTCGGTTAGCGCCGTGTTCAAGTACTGACCGCCGCACACTGCGAGTCGGTCGAGCAGCGACCCGGCATCCTCGTCGGACCCGATTGCGATACGGCCGATCGAGATGATGGGACCGGTGTCGAGTCCGGCATCCATCCGCATGATCGTCACGCCGGTCTCGGCACCGCCGTCCATCAGCACGCGCTCCACCGGGGCGGCGCCCCGATACGCGGGCAAAATCGAGAAATGCACGTTGATGCACGGCCACCTCGTGAGCAGCTGTTCCCGCAGGATCTGGCCGAATCCGACCACGCAGACCGCCGCGATGCCCAGTGCGGCGAGTTCGTCCAGCATCTCGGCGTCGTTGATGGACGCCGGGCGCCGCAGCTCGAGCCCCAGATCGACGGCCGCGTCGCTGACGGCGGTCGGCACGGTATTGCCACCCCGCCCTTTGGGCCGGTCAGGCTGTGAGATGACGACCGGGATGTCGTGGCCCGCCGCGACGAGGGCGCGCAGCACGGTCGCGGCCGCCGGAGGGCTTCCAGCGAAAGCAACCCGTGCCACTACGAGTCCCCTGCGCGCAGCTGCCTCAACGCCTCCTTGCGGTCGTCGGGTCCGGTGCGGTCCAAGATCAAGATGCCGTCCAGGTGGTCGATTTCGTGCTGGATGACGCGTGCGCCGAAGCCCTCGATCTCCAGCGCGACCGGGTTGCCGGCGACATCCTGCGCCTGCACGCGTATCGCGACGGGGCGCGTGACCGGCACGACGATCTCGCCGATCGAGAGGCAGCCTTCGTCAGCGGATTCCTGCTCGTCCGAATGCCAGGTGATCTCGGGATTGGCCAGTGCAACGGGGGGTTCATCTTCGAACGGGTCGATGACGATCAACCGGCGCAACCGTCCGAGCTGGGGCGCGGCAAGCCCGACGCCGCGCGCGCTGTGCATCAGCTCCATCATCGTGGCGACCTCGTCACGTAACGCGTCGTCGAAGACCTCGACGCGTGCCGACGGCGTCCGCAGCACGGGGTCGCCGATCTGCCGGACGTAGCCCAGTGCCCGTTGTCGGCGCTCTTCGAGCGCCGGATCGTCGAATGTGCGGTCGGCCACAGACGACCTACCGCGTCACTGGCAGGAGGCGGCGCGCAGCGGCCAGCGCTCCTGACCGGTTGCGCACCCAGTCGGCGGGCTCCGTGATTGCAAGCGTCGCAGTCGAGCCGTCGGCGACGAACCCACCCCCGATGTCGGCGTCGGCCACCCGAACCGACATGGCGCCATTGTCCAGGATGATCTCGGCCACGGCGTCGCCGGTGCGGGGGAACGCGATCCGCGCCTCCGTCGTCCCGGTCGACCCACTCACGATGCGAGGTGCCGCAGAGATGTCGTTGAGATCGAAGAACGCAGCGGAGAAGACGGGACGAAGGTGTTGCGCAAGCGGCGGGCTGTACTCCTCAAGCCGGTAGAGTTCGGCCACCCGCGGTGTGAAGAAGTACTCGGCCTCACGCAGCAATGCCAGATCCACGCCGGTGGAACCGCCCCGCTCGGGCCGCTCCTGAACCCAGTCACGCACGCGAAGCCAGCTCTTGTGACGGGCATCGAGACCGTCGGCCTTCGCCGCATGTACACCTGGGGGCGGCTTGCGATCGGGTGTGATGACAACCCCGATGACACGTTCGGCCTGATCGGCCAGCGCGGCGTGCGCCGCAACGATGCCGGGATACGTGTCGGCGTCGAATCCCAGCGTCGCCTGAACGGCCACCGCCCATCGCCGGTTGCGATCGCGCACCAAGATGTCGACGCCTGTGCCACCCAAGGGGTGAGTCTCGCGTGTCTGGGCATCCTCGACGCCAGGCAGATCCTCGCCGGTCAACTCGGCGAGCACGGCGGGTCGGGTCTCGGGTCCCGAAAGGCCGATCAGGCAGGCAAGCACATGGATCCAACGTTCACATTGATCGGATGAGGACTCGAAAAGGCGGGGTACCGGCATGGGTCGCGACACTCCTCGTCACAGGTGTTGTCCGGGCCGCGGAATCGTATCGATGTCCGACGAGGAACGCGCGCAGCAAGTGCCCGTCACACAGAGTCAACCGTCCTGGGGAACCTGAGGAGCGCACTGTCTAGGTGTCCTGGGGATCCACGTCGATGACGATCCGCACCGCCGCCGTCCGCAGCGCCGCCTGACGGGCCTCGATGTGGCGCAAGATGAGCGCGGTCGCGTCGGTCGCCCGCTCGGCCCGAACCAGGATCGCGCGACGCGAACGCGTCCGGAGCCGGTGCAACATGGCGGGTCCGAGCACGCTGACCGTTGGCTCGGACTCTCGCAGGACGTCCGCCAACCCTCGCGCTGCGTCGAGCACCGAGCCCGGATTGTCCCCGTCCAGGACGATTCGCACCAAATGCCCGAACGGCGGGAACTGCCGGTCCTGACGTCGGTGGATCTCCCCTGCGAGAAACTCCGTCACGGCGTGGTTGGCGCCGAGCTTGACCGCACGCCCATCGGGCTCCCACGCCTGCACGAACACCGTTGACGGCTCGCCACGACGCCCGGCACGTCCGGCGAGCTGGACGATGAGCGCGAATGCGCGTTCCTCTGCGCGAAAATCGGGTTTCTGCAGAGCGCCGTCGGCGTCAAGCACACCTGCGACCGTCACCGACGGCAGATCGTGGCCTTTGGCCACCATCTGCGTCCCCAGGAGCACCGCCGCGCCGGGCCGGGCAAACCGCGCAAGCCTGCTCCCGAGCTCGCCTCGTCGCGCAATCGCATCACCGTCGAGCCGGATCAACGGAACGTCGGGAACGATGGCAGCGAGCGCCTCTTCGAGTCCTTGGGTTCCCGAGCCTTGTCGCACGACCTCGGCTGCACGACACGACGGGCACAGCACCGGCACGGGCGTGTCGTACCCACAGTGGTGGCACACCAGATGTTCCGGCCGGTCGTGGACGACGAGCGGCACATCGCATGACGGGCAGCGGGCGATCCAGCCGCACGCCCGGCACAGCCCCATACGCGCCAAACCTCGCCGGTTGAGCAGCAGGATGGCCTTCTCGCCGCGCGACGCCGCCTCCTGCAACGCCCGCGCAAGTGGTCGAGAAACGGGTCCCGGGGGCTGGGTCCGCATGTCGACGACGACCACGTGTGGAAGCGGGGCGCCATCGGCTCGGTTGGGCAACGTCACATGGTGCAGCGCCCACCACGATTCGGGACGCGGCGTCGCGCTTCCATAGACGACCAGCGCGTCCTCCAGCCGGCCCCGTCGGTAGGCCACCCCGCGCGCGTCATAGCGGGGCGATGCGTCCTGCTTGTAGGACGCCTCGTGTTCCTCGTCGACAACGATCAATCCGACGTTCGCGAGCGGCGCGAACACGGCGCTTCGGGCGCCGACCACGACGTCCGCATCGCCGGCCCGAATCCGTCGGTCCTCGACGGCACGCTCGCCGTCAGACAGGCCGGAGTGCCACAGCGCGACCCCCGCACCCAGACGGGCTCGTAGGCGCTCCACGAGCTGCGGCGTCAGTGCTATCTCAGGAGCCAGCACAATTGCCCCCCTGCCCCGCGCCCGCGCGGCCTCAATCGCATGGATATAGACCTCGGTCTTGCCCGATCCGGTCACCCCATGGACCAGGAGCGCCTCTTGGCCGCGATCGAGTGCATCCGTGATCTCGGCGACGGCGGCCATCTGCTCTGGGTTCAACTGCGGTCCGGGCACAGGATCACTCTCCGCCACCGCGTCCGCATGCGTGCGCTCGCGGCGTTCGAGTGCGATTCGCCCGGCCTCGGCCATCCGCCGCAACGTGGGGAGCGTGGTCCCGGCGCGGGCGCACAGGTCGGTCGCGGTCAGGGTGCCACCGGCATCCGCCAACGTCGAAGCGATGGCGCGATGGCGCGCGGTGCCACCCTCAACCGGTGCACTCGCCACGAGCTGCACCGCGGGTCCGGGCATCTCGGCAAGCCGCCATCCGCCGCCCGGCAATCGCTTGAGCGTCCCCTCGGCGCCCGGGGGGAGCACCAACCGCAGGCACGCCGCAAGCGGGGCCGCGTAATAACGGGAGATCCACGCGGCGAGTTCGACCAGAGCGTCCGGGATCGGCTGCGCATCAACGATGCCGGCGAGTGCGGCCAGATCCCCCTGCCAAGTCGGCTCGTCGGCCCCGACGATCACACCGAGGACGGTGCGACGACCGAGGGGACACGCGACCAAAGCCCCGCGCCGAGCGCGCTCGGCGAGCACCGGAGGCACCGCGTAGTCGAGGGGTCGATCGAGCGCCCGCGTCGCAAGCAGCAGGACGACCTGGACAGCGCTCACCCGAGAGAGCCCTGGAACGGGCGAGAAACTACTTCTCGGCGCGACGGCGCATGACGAGCGCCGCTCCGAGGATGAAACCGAAGAGCACTGCGAAGATGATGGAACGTTTCATGCGAGAACCCTCCCGGGCGGCGCCGGCGAACGCGTCGCCGATGTTGGTGTTCTCCCACGTGCCGACGGCGTCTGATTCCCCAGGGGAGTACAGCTGCCGTTCAGGAGTGAGACGGCGGCGAGCATACCAAGGGTCCGCGCAGAAGTAACTGCTGTGCCGGAGACGAGCGAAATCTCACGTCAGGCGGTGCAGGAGTTTCTGCGAGATCCCCACGGGCGCCGACGGACCCCTGCGGTGCCGAACGACCCGGACCTCCCTCCGTCGGGAGGGAAGGTCCGGCGTCATCCATCGCTACTTGATCGTGAGGAACGCCTCGAACGTCGGCTTGTCGCCTCCGGTGCTCCATGCCGCCACGTTCTTGAGTGGGCGCAGGTTGGCGATCACGTCAGCGGGTGCGTCCTTGAGGACACCGGCCGCATCGAGGGCCGTCAGCAGCTCCTCACCATTGAGCCACAGCAAGCTGTCGACCTTGGACGGCATCTGACGCGTCGCCGCCTGGTATGCCGGATCGTCGGTCAGTTTGGACGCAGGAGCCTGCACTTGCTTGACCGCGTCAGCCTGTGTTCCGATCAGCGCGAGGTTGCCGTCGACGCCGTAAACGACGCTCGCCTCGGGCCTGATCGCCGACTGCCACCCGCTGACACCGTTGGCGAGTGTGACCTTGGTAAACGCCGGCACCTTCGTGCCGGTCCGTTCGATCAGCGCCGGCGCGCTCGTGCGCAGGGCGTCGAGGGTCACGCCGGCCTTCGCTGGATCGGCGACCTCGAGCGCGATCACCACGCCGGGGTACTTGGCGCCCTTGGTGACGACAAGGGCGTGTTCGAGGCTCGTGAGTCCCTTGACGTCGTCCAGGTTGATGCCGAGCAGCGGCAGGACGAGCGATGCTTGTGCGAGGCCTTTCTTGACTTCGGGACTCTGTCCACCGAGCTGCGCGATGACCTGCTCACCGAGGGAGTACCCATTCTTGAGCCCGGCGTAGGCGATCGCGTCGGCTGGGACCTTCTCGACGAGCTTGGGGGTGAAGGGCTCGGTCTTGGGAGCAGCGTTGCCAAGGTCGAGCCCGACCGCCTTGATCCGGGCTCCGTCGGCTTCGGCGGAGACCGAGAGCCCAAGGGTCGCATCGGCGCCCAACCCCGCGTTTTTGAGCTGATTGGCGACGGCCTCGCCGCCCACCGAGCCGGCGAGCGTGACGAGTGCACCAAGGTCGACGAACCCCTGGGCCAGGACCTCGTCCGGAAGCTCCGCGAACGCCTTGTCGAGCTTGGCCGATCCGGCCATCGTCTGAGAATCGCCGCCGCGGTGAGCGTCGATTGCACGCGTGATTCGATCGGGTTTGTCGCTGACCAGCAACTTGCCGTCCAGGATCGCGAACGTGGTCTCCGAGTCGCCGTACAGATCGACACCGTCGTGCCGGCCGACCTTCTTGGCCGGGTCCTTGCCGCTCTGGATCAAGGCGAGGACCTCGGCATCCTTGCCGTCGGCCAGATCGATGGCCCCGACCACGGCGGGATCGGGATCGTCCTTACCCAGGCCCTTGATGGCGAGCACCCCGATGCCGGCCGCGGATCCGAGCAGAGGCTTGATCTGTCCCGCGAAGTCGAGCTTCTCGTTGCCGAGTTCGTCAGTGACGCTCGTGACGAACTTCTCGTAGCCCGGAAAGCGCTTTGCAAGGGCCACGGTCTGGGTCCACTGCGTCCCGCCCAGGTCGGTCGATAACTCGAAGTACACGGGCGCGCCGGCAGGAATGAAGCCCGCGACATCAGAGGCCCCGGCGCCTGTCGACGCAGATCCCCCTCCGCAGCCGACCACGGCCAACGATGCTGCGGCAAGTGCGGCCGCAAGAGCACCTGACTTGCGCCGATTCTTCAGCGCGCGTGGTACGACGAAATGCATCGCAAACCCCCCAGGACACCGATGAACGTGACGATGAACGACCGTAGCACCGGGATCCGCCGCGTGGTCACGTCGTCGGTAAAGACTTGGTCAAGTTCGCAGGCGCTCGCGGACCTCGATGATGAGCGGCAGCCCCTCCAGGTCGAATGCCCGGCGCAGCCGGTTCTCGAGCCAGAAGATGTAGTCGCGTGTCAGAAGGGCCTTGTCGTTGACGTCCAGGCGGAACGTCGGGGGATTGACCCCCGTCTGCACGATGTAGCGCATCGAGAGTCGGCGGTTTCCCTTGCGTGGTCCGGGACGCTCCTCGGCGAGATTCCGAAGCTCCGTGTTGAGCCGCTTGGTGGAGATCCGTTGCGACAGCCGCCCGTAAAGCCGCAAGGCCGCGGGAAGGATGCGGTCGATCCCCTCACCGGTCGTCGCCGAGCTGACCTCGATCGTCGGCCGCTGGCGCACCTTGGCACGCACGAGGCCCGTCAGATGATCGAGTGGCGGCTGCGCGAGGTCCCACTTGTTCATGACGATCAACGTTGCGCAGTGTGCCTTGGCCGCGTAGTCGGCTGCCGCCAGGTCGGCGTCGGTGATTCCCTCCACCGCATCGCACACGACGATCGCGACATCGCTTCGATCCGCCGACTGGACCGCGCGCAGGTGGCTGTACCGCTCCACCACTTCGACGGATTTGCCGCGCTTGCGCAGTCCCGCGGTGTCGGTCAGCACAATGCGTTGCCCGTCCACCTCGATGACCGTGTCCACGGGGTCGCGCGTGGTACCGGGCACGTCGTGGACGATGACGCGTTCCTCACCCAGAAGGGCGTTGAGGATGCTGCTCTTGCCGACGTTGGGTCGCCCAAGGATGGCGAACGCCGGCGGCGCGACCGCATCCAGGTCGATGTCCGGCGCCTGAGGTAGGCGCTCGACGATGGCGTCCAGCAGGTCCCCTGCGCCGCGTCCGTGCTGGGCCGAGATCGGGAACACGTCGCCGATGCCCAGCGCCCACAGGGACTGGGCTTCGACCTCAAGGCGCTCGTGGTCGCACTTGTTGGCAATGACGAACACGGGTTTCTGCGCGCGGCGCAGTCGCTCCGCCACGTCCAGGTCGCCCGCGGCCGCGCCGGCTTGCGCGTCGATGACAAACAGGATCAGGTCGGCTTCCTCGATGGCCGTCGCCGTCTGGATCACCACCTGCCGGCCGATCGGCGTCGGGTCCGAGTCGTCGATGCCGCCGGTGTCGACGAGCTGGAACACGCGTCCGCGCCAGTCGGCCGTCGTCTCCCGACGGTCGCGTGTGACACCGGGGCGTTCGTCGACGACGGCCTCCCGCCGTCCGGTCAAGCGGTTGAAGAGCGTCGATTTGCCGACGTTCGGATACCCAACGATGGCGACGACGGGAAGCCCGTCACCGATTGTGGCGATCGTGGCCGTGCGGCGCTCTCGCGCCTCGGCACGCCGTTCTGATGCGGTTGGTCGTCCTCGATTGGTAGACACAGCGACAAGTGAAGCAGGTTCCGGCAGCAGCGGAGCATCAATTCGTGCGAAACCGGTCAGTAGCGCTCCAGCGAAGGTTCGCCCTGAGGCATCGTCTGTGGCGGCCCGCCGGCCTCAGAGACGAGTGCAGCGATCGCCGTAACGATGCGCTCCGTGGCGAGGCGCGCACGTTCGCTGCGGGCGCCCGCGGGGAGGTCATTCAACGTAAACGCCTCCCCGAACACGACCCTGACGGGCCCGAACCGGCGTTGACTCCCCCACAGTGCCGCCGGCACGACGCGCACACCGGGCTCGAGCGCCATGAGGCCGGCCCCCGGGTAGAACGGGCGGAGGTTGCCGGACAGGCTGCGCGTTCCCTCGGGGAACATCACCATCGCATCTCCCCGGGCAAGGATCCCGCGTGCGGTACGGATGGCGTCACGGTCGGCGCCGCCGCGCTCGACCGGGAACGCGCCCACTTTCGCAAGCACCCAGCCGACCGGCCGGAATCGGAAGAGTTCCGCCTTGGACATGAAGTAGAGACGGCGTGGCCGCGCCGACGCGCCGACGAGCGGTGGATCGAAGCTGGACAGGTGGTTGCACACGATCAGGACCGGTCCGGTCGCAGGGATGTGCTCGGACCCGGTCCTGGTCAGGCGGAATCCGAACTGATGGAGCGGGCGCAGGAGCGCTCGCCCCACGTCCCACATCAGTCGACTCATCATTCCCCGTGGCCCCCTCTCGCCAACCCGCAGATTTGCTCGACAACGTCATCGATCGCACGCGCCGAGCTGTCGATCACGATCGCTCCCGGAGCGATGGCCAACGGGCTCTCAGCGCGCGTGGAGTCGATCGCGTCGCGGCGGGTGATGTCCTGCAGGACGTCGCCCAGGAGCACATCATCTCCACCCGCGACCAGCTCGGCATGACGTCTGCGCGCGCGCACCTCGGGATCGGCGGTCAGGAACACCTTGAGATCGGCCGACGGGCACACGACGCTGCCGATGTCACGGCCGTCGGCGACCCAGTCCCCCGACGTCAGCACTGCCTGCTGGAGTGCCACGATCGCGACGCGCACGGCCCTGTGCGAAGCGACGTGCGAAACGGCGCCCGTTACCTCGGCATTGCGCACCGCATCGGACACGTCCTCGCCGTCGAGCATCACATGGTCGCCCGTCGGTGTGGCCTGCAGCCGGATGACGTGACCTCGAGCAAGCGCCGCGAGCGCTGCGTCGTCGTCCGTGTCCACGCCGGTGCGAAGTGCGAGCAACGTCAGCGCGCGATACATCGAACCTGTGTTGAGGTATCCGACGCCCAGGCGCGCCGCCAGGGTGCGCGCAACTGTGCTCTTCCCTGCGCCCGCGGGGCCGTCGATCGCCACGATCACGCGACGGCACCGAGCGCGGCCAGGTCGCGCCCGAAGCCGGGGTAGGACACGGCCGCGGCCTCGAAACCCGTGACACTGACACCCTCGCGACTCGCCAAGCCTGCAATCGCGCCGAGCATCGCAAGCCGGTGATCGCCATGGGAGTCGATCTCACCGCCGGCGATACCGCCCGCGCCGTGGACCGAGAATCCATCGTCGTGCTCGTCCGTCCGAACGCCCAGCGCGCGAAGCGCCTGGCAGACGGCAGCGATACGGTCGCTCTCCTTGAGCCGAAGTTCGTGGGCACCCCGCACTGTTGTGACCCCGGAGGCAAACGCACCCAACAGACCGATCAGGGGCAGCTCGTCGATCAGGGACGGCACCTCCTCGGGCGCCACCTCCGTCGCGCGCAACCCGTCGGCACGCGTGACGATCAGGTCGCCGGTCGGCTCTCCTGCCATCAACGGGCGCTCAAGCACCTGCACATCAGCCCCCATGCGGGCCATCACGGCCATCAGCCCGGTGCGCGTCGGATTGAGGTTGACGCCGTTGAGCCGTACCTGCGGGTCGGCGCAAAGCGCACCGGCAACCGCGTGGAATGCGGCCGACGAGAAATCACCGGGCACTGCAAGATCGGGGAGCGCGATCCGGTCGACCGGCCCGCGCACGCCGACGGCCAGACCGTCACGCAGGATCGTCACGCCCGCCGCCTCGAGCATTCGCTCGGTGTGGTCGCGCGAGCGCTGCGGCTCGTGGACCCAGGTCTCGCCGTCGGCGAACAATCCTGCCAGGAGCAGGCAGCTTTTGACCTGCGCACTCGCGACGGGAAGCTCGTGAACCATGCCCGCGAGCCCTCTGGGTCCCCAGATGACGATCGGAGGCGTGCCGCCCGGCATCGTGTGGATCTCGGCGCCCATTGCCGCCAACGGCCGGGCGATGCGGTTCATAGGGCGGCGTCGCAACGACGCATCGCCGTCGACGGTCGTCCCGTCACACGACTGCCCGACCAGGATCCCCGTCAGCAGCCGTGCGAGGGTCCCGGAGTTCATGCAATCGATCGTCGCCGGGGGATACAGGCCGCGCAGGCCGGCGCCGTCGAGTTCGATGCGATCACCGAGGTGTCCGCGCACCTCGACTCCGCAGACTTCCATCGCTGCGAGGGTGGCGCCGGTGTCCTCCGAATCGAGGGGTCGGTCAACCGCGACCGTGCGGTCGGAGATCGCGCCGAACAAGATGGCCCGATGGGTGATCGACTTGTCCGGCGGGATCAGGATTGCCCCGCACAGCGCAGGTGCGGGAGCTACTCGGACAGTCGCCACAGCCACCAAGGCTACATGGAGGCGGCCACACGCAACGCGACGTCACCGGGTTCGTCCACGCCGGAGACCTGGACTCCGAAGGCACGATCGGACCCTTCCCAGACGAGGGTGGCAAACCGTCCGCGGGAGGTCATGATCGCGGGGAACGATCCGACCGTGACCAGATGCGAGCGCGCGCCACCCGGATCGGGGCTGGCGAGGATGCCGGGCATTTGGCGTACCAACACCCGCGTCGGCTCACGTCCCCACGCGACGACGACCGATGGCGACGCGGACGGATATGCGACATCGGGCTCGATATGGAACATCCCGCATTCAAGCCCCTGCGGGAGCCATGCGGGCAGAACGGGCGTAAATCCAGCCTCGAAGGTCGCGTCCTCGACATCGGCAACCCAGTGCCCCGCACCGAACCCGGCCGCAAGTCCGTGGCTGGCGCCAAGCCTGCCGGTGACACGGCCACCCGAGAGCGACAGCAACCCGATACCGGCGGCATCCAGACGACCGACCGGCTCACCGCCGCCGGACAGCGCATCGACACCCAACACCAGTGTGCGGAGGTCGACCCGCACAAGCGCCACGCCCTCGGGACCGACCGCCGTGTGCAGCGCAGGCGCCTCGTCGGCCGTGATCAACTGGACCGCGGACACGCCGTCCGCGACACGGATCGCGATGACCCGATCGTCGATTCCGGCCTGATCCACCCGAACGTCCGTCGCCACGAGCGGCCGCATCCGGCTGGGCCGACCCGGCGGGCAGACGATACGCGCCGCGATTGTGGCAGCGCGCCAGTCGATCCACGCAAGCCGGGTGCGCGGAGGGTCCCCCGCGACCGACGCCGCCAACATCACGGAATTACGATCCTCGGTCAACGCCACCGCGATGGGATGGCGAAGGAGCTGCTCGGCGTCCTTGATATCCGCCATACGCGAACGGTACGCCGCCCTGCGACAATGCGCCCATGGTCGACGACGCGACGCCGGATCCCGGTCCCCCCCAAACGGAGCCAAAGGAGCGCCGCTGGGGACGTCGGCTCGTCATCGGCGGGTTTCTGGTCCTGGCCGCGGTAGTCGTCTTTGTGATCGGCGCGGCGTTCCTGCCGCGCTGGTGGGCCCACCGCATCGGCGACCAGGTCAATCAGAGCACCGCGTCCGGCATCGGCATCGGCCTGTTCTACGGGTCGGTCTTCACCTTCGTTCCGCTCGTGGTGCTGTGGCTCGGGTTTCGCAGGCGCCGATCATGGAAGGTGTGGCTGGGAGTGACGGTCGGGGCTGCGCTGATCGCAATCCCCAACCTGTTGACGTTGGGAATCGTCGTCGGGTCAGGCGATGCAGCGCACGCGGGCGAACGGACCCTCGACGTCGAAGCACCGTACTTTCGCGCGAGCACACTGATCGGCGCGATCGGCGCCGCCGTGATCGTCCTGGTGCTGATGTACATCCTGTGGATGCGCAGACGCGGCAAGCGCACCGAACGGCACCTGCGCGACGAGCTGCGCGCGCGCGACGCGGCGCAGGCGACCACAGAGCGTGACGCCTCCACGGCGGCGAACACCGCCGAGTGACGGTCCCGGTGCCCGCTCCGGTCGCGGTCGCGCGTCCCGGCCTGACCCTGCATGGCGAGGTCGCAGGCGACGGTCCGCTGATCGTCGCGCTGCATGGCCTGACGGCGGCGCGCCGGTACGTGCTGCACGGTTCGCGCACCATCGAGCGCTCCGGCTACCGCGTCGTCGCCTACGACGCCCGTGGACACGGCCAGTCGGATCCGGCGCCAACCCCGTCGGACTACCGGTATGCCGACTACGCCGATGACGCCCTCGCGGTTCTGGACCACCTGGGCGTCGAGCGCGCGGTGTTGGTCGGACATTCGATGGGCGCGCACACCGCAGCCCGCCTGGCGCTGACCCACCCCAACCGTGTGGCGGCCCTGGTGCTGGGCGCCCCGGCCCATCTGGGACGGCCATCGGCAGATCTCGGACGGTGGGACTCACTCGCCGAGGGCCTGGCGCAGGGCGGACCTGAGGGGATGTTGGCCGCGCTCGAGCCGCTCGATGTACCCGACAAGTGGGCCGGCTCATTGCGGACCGTCATCGTCCAACGG
This sequence comes from Actinomycetota bacterium, assembly GCA_031376485.1. GTDB lineage: Bacteria > Actinomycetota > Thermoleophilia > Miltoncostaeales > Miltoncostaeaceae > CALMEC01. The sequence goes on along the minus strand of JANMDV010000042.1, from coordinate 1,521 downwards.
CTGGGCAAGCATCTGCATCCCGGCGCAGTCGCCGACGCACTGCGCGCCACACCGCGGTCCGCTGCGTTTGACGGTCTGGACGCGCTCAACGCGATTGGCGTACCCACCCTGGTCGTCGGAAGCCGGGACGAGGTCGATCCCGACCACCCCCTCGCAGTGGCCCGGGAGTACGCACAGCGCATCCCCGGAGCACGCTTTGTCGTCGAGGCCTACGGCGAGGCCCCGCTCACATGGCGCGGCGGCGCGCTGTCGCGGACCATCCTCGACTTCCTGGCGACGTAGAAAGGAGCGTCGGACTGGACCGTGTCCGCTCGTGGCGCTACATTTGTGCGACTACGGAAAGGAGGTGGTCGAGTGCAAAGATCCAGTAGAGGTGGCAGTAGCTGAGGGGTGCGCCTTCCAACGCGCAGCGCAGCGTGGAGGGTCGGGGTAGCACCCCCAGCCAATCCACTGCTGCCACCGGGGCCCGGGGTTCGGCGATCACGCCTCCCCCGGGCCTCTTTTCGTTGTGGCCCAAGGCGTGATATCGACATTCCCGCTCGACGCGAACATCGGCTGAACATCCAAGATCGCTCTCAGCGCATTTTGGCGCGGTCACAGACTTGCAACCCGTGGTGCAGGAGCGCAGTGTTCATCGCGTTGGACGGGGTTGGAGTCGAGATCTCCTTCGGGAGGCGACGAATTTGACACCGGGACCTGTGGAGACGGCCTTCGGGTCGGCGAAGCGGGAAACGGACCCGGACGACAAGGACTAGGGACTCCTGCAAGGGAGTCTCTAGCTCGTTAAGGGCCCCGTCCCAGAACTCCCGCTCGTCGGCGACTGCACCTTCGCAATACGGCACTGGCGAGATCGTTGTGACGACCCGTAGCAGCGACGCTCGCCAGCACCGCCTCGCTTGAGTTTTCGCTTGCCACCCTCGCGAGAGTGATTCTGGCACGGGCCCCAGCTATTTGCCCCGGAATGAGTCGCGGCTGAGCGTCCTGTGACGCCCGAGCCCTTCGTCAGTCTCCATCCTGCAAAGCGGGTGATTCAATGGCACAGCGCGCCGGGAGCCAATCGTGCGCTCGTGGGATCCGCTGGCGCGCTGCGCGGGCGGCCGACGATCCCGATGGAGCGCGTCGTGTGCCTGATGCTCATCAAGCAGCGCTCGGGCCGGGGCTATGAGACGCTCGTGCGGGAGGCCTCGGACTCGCTCGCCGTCAGGACGCGGGCGGCGACGAGCGCGAGGTCGTCGAAGGCGGCGAGCTGCTCGTCGCTCAGCGTCGCCGCGCCGGAGTCCCAGGCGCACAGCGTGCCGACCACATCGCCGCCCAGCGGGAGCGGGGTCGAGACGTACATGCGGACCCCCGGCTCGTCGCCCTGCGTAAAGGACGTGTAGCTAAACCGCTCCTCCTCGCTGGCGTCCGCGGTGGCGATGCGCTCGCCCGACTCGACCACGAGTCGGCACATCGAGTCCTCGCGGGGGTGCGGCGCGACGGGCGCGTTGTGGCCGGCGATGCGGTGCTGGGTCTGCTCGTCGA
>JANMDV010000094.1:0-5003 GCA_031376485.1 Actinomycetota bacterium | reverse complement strand
GGCGGCTCCGCATTCGGTCTGGCCGCGGCAGACGGGGTCATGAGCTGGTGCGAGGAGCAGGGGCTCGGCATCGACACCGGTGCGGCGCGCGTCCCCGTGGTCCCCGCCGCGGTCATCTATGACCTGGGCATCTCGGGCAATACGCGGCGCCCCGGACCGCAGGAGGGGTACGCGGCATGTCTCGCCGCGTCAGCGGCGCCGCATGACGTGGGCAGTGTGGGCGCCGGCACCGGTGCGACGGTCGGCAAGATCCTGGGGCAGCGTGGATGGTGCAAGGGCGGCCTGGGGGCCGCAAGCGCACGACTCTTGGACGGCGCGACGGTGGCGGTGCTCGTCGTCGTCGGCGCCTTCGGTGGCGTGTGCGTCGTGGGCGGCGAGGTGATCGCCGGCGCGTGGGATGCCCGCCGGGGGTTCGTCCGCGCGCCGAGCTACGTTCTCGAAGCCCCACCCGAACACCCACGGCTCGGCGACGGCGAGCACACGACGCTCGTCTGCGTCGCCACCGACGCCGCTCTGACGAAGATCGAAGCCGGTCAGGTCGCCCGTATGGCCCAGACCGGAATCGCCCGTGCGATCAACCCCGTCCACACGCCCCTCGACGGCGACGTCGCGTTTTGCCTGGCCACGGGGACGCAATCGTCAAGCGCGTTCATTGTCGGCGTCGTCGCCGCCGAACTGGCTGGCGCCGCGGTACGCGATGGGGTTCGTCACGCGGTTTCCGTTCGAGGTGTTCCGACGGGTGTCGAGCGAGGGCAATCTCGGAGAGAACCTGGGAATCAACATCCGCGTGGGGTATAACGTGCAACAAATGACACATGCACACAGCCACAGCGAGTCCGCTGGATGAGCACGCTCAGCGTCGAAGGGCCACCCGCATTGACCATCGACGAGGGCGCCGTCCAAGGCCGCACGCCGTGGCAGCTGTTTTGGGCGCGTTTTAAACAGGACCGCCTGGCGTTCTTCGGCCTCGCGCTCATCGGGATGATGGTCGTGCTGGCGCTGATCGCTCCGCTGATCGCGTCACTCACCGGACACGGACCAAACGAAACGTTCACCAGCGTCAAAGACGCGTTTGGACTGCCGAAGGGCCCCAATGGGGAGTTCCTCCTCGGAGCGGACGCAGCCGGTCGGGACGTCCTCGTGCGGTTGGCGTATGGGGCCCGGGTTTCGCTCCTCGTCGGCATCATCGCCTCGGGGATCGCGCTTGTCATCGGCGTAACCCTGGGGTTGGTCGCCGGCTATATCGGCGGCTGGGTCGACACGGTCATTTCCCGCGCCGGCGACGTGGTGTTGTCGCTGCCGCTCGTGGTTTTCGCGCTCGGCATCGTGGCGGCGTGCTCGACGTCCGAGGAAGGGTGTCTCGGCGGCACGCTCAAACCGGGCCTGCTGCTGGTCATCATCATCTTCGCGCTCTTCTCATGGCCGTCACCGGCGCGTCTTGTGCGGGGTGCCACCCTGTCACTTCGCGAGAAGGAGTTCGTCGAGGCGGCGCGCGCGCTCGGTGCGAAAGAGCGCACGATCATGTTCCGGGAGATCCTTCCGAATCTGATCGCGCCGATCGTGGTCTACGGGTCGCTGCTCATCCCGGCGTCGGTGCTCTTTGAGTCGTATCTTTCATTCCTGGGTCTCGGCGTCCCGGGCGACACGCCGTCGTGGGGCAAGATGCTGGCCGAGTCGATCGGCATCTTCCGAGTGGCGTGGTGGTTCTGGCTGTTCCCTGGCCTTTTCCTGATGCTCACGGTTCTTGCCTTCAACCTGCTGGGCGACGGTCTGCGCGACGCGCTCGACCCGAGGACCGGACGCTGACAATTCAACGGAGGATCACTTGAAATCAAGCAAACGCTGGATCATTGGGTCGGCGCTCGTCGCGTCCGTGGCGCTCATCGCCGCGGGGTGTGGTGGCGACGACGGTGGCAGTGGCGGGCCGTCGGCCGACGTCAAGAAGGGCGGGACCTACCGCATCGCAACGGTGGACTTCGGGTTCACCAACGCGTTCGACCCGACCGGCGAGTACCTCGGCCTCGCATGGGGGTACTACTCGAACCTGCTGAGCCGTACCCTCGTCGGGTATCGACACCGGCCGGGCGGACCGGGCAACGAGCTCGTGCCCGACCTCGCCGATTCCGTTCCGGAGCCCTCATCCGACGGTCTGACGTACACGTTCAAGCTGAAGCAAGGCATCAAGTTCGGCCCTCCGCTCGACCGCGAGATCACGTCCAAGGACATCGCCTTCGCGTTCGAGCGCATCGGGACCAAGTCCCTCGCAGCGCAGTACGGTTTTTACTACGACGTCATCGAGGGCATGGCGGCGTTCAAGGACGGCTCCGCCAAGACGATCACGGGCATCCAGACGCCGGACGACAAGACGATCTCGTTCAAGCTGACCGCCCCGAGCGGTGAATTCCTGTACCGCCTGGCGATGCCGGCGACGCAGCCGATGCCGCGCGAGGTGGCGGGGTGCTTCAAGAACGCGGGCGACTACGGCCGCTACGTCGTGGCATCGGGCCCGTACATGATCGACGGCAGCGCCGCCCAGGACGCGACCAGCTGCAAGACGCTCAAGCCGCTCAGCGGCTGGGACCCGTCAAAGAACCTGACGTTCGTCCGCAACCCCAACTACGACCCGGCGACCGACGACGCCGAGTACCGCTCGGCCAACGTCGACAGTGTCACGGTCGACATCAACACGAACTCGCAGGACATCTTCGACAAGATCAAGCAAGGTCAGCTCGACGGCTCACCCGACACGCCGCCCAACACGGTCGTGGCCGAGTACGCCCAAGACGCCGCCCTCAAGGACCTGCTCAAGATCAACTCCGGTGACCGCACGTGGTTCATCACGATGAACACCGCGCGCGCGCCGTTCGACGACGTCAACGTCCGCAAGGCGGCCAACTTCATCATCGACAAGGCCGCCATCCAGCAGGCGTGGGGTGGCACGGCAGCGGGCTCGATCGCCAAGCACATCGTGCCCGACGCCATGTACGGGGACGCGTTCCCGGCCGATTATGAGCCGTACCCGCTGGACGAGGCCAAGGCCAAGGAGGCCATGAAGGCGTCCAAGTACGACACCGACAAGGACGGTCTGTGCGACGCGCCGGCGTGCAAGAACGTCTTCCATGTTTCGCGAAACAGCGAGCCGTGGAGCAAGTACAACCCGGTCATCGCCGAGTCGTTCAAGAAGATCGGCATCGAGCTCAACACCCGCGAGCTGCCAACCGGCAATGCGTACACAACGATCCAGACCGTCGCACGTAACGTGCCGGTTGCTTCCAACGCCGGATGGACCAAGGACTACGCCGACGTCGGGACGTTCGCGGTGCTCTTCCAGAGCGCGACGATCATCCCCACGGGCAACAGCAACTACAGCCTGATCGGCCTGACCGCCGCGCAGGCGAAGGACCTCAAGGTCCCGGTTGCCGACGGCGTCGTGCCGAGCGTGGACGCGGACATCAAGAAGTGCGAGCCGTTCTCGGGTGACGAGCGCCAGCAGTGCTGGATCGCCTTCGACAAGAAGTTGATGGAGGAGGTCGTTCCGTGGGTGCCGTACCTCTTCGCCAACAACATCGACGTCATCGGTCCGGCCGTCACCCAGTACGAGTTCGACCAATTCGCGAGTGAGATGGCGTTCGCGCACCTGGCCGTCGATCCCGCAAAGCAGAAGTAGGCGGCACCGGAGCAATGGAGAAACGGTAGGACGTAGGAGATGGGTCGCTATATCGCACGTCGCCTGTTGTGGTCGGTGTTCGTCATCGTCCTGACGACGCTGTTCGCGTTCTTGATCTTCTACGTCCTGCCCTCCACCGATCCGACGACGGCGTTCGCCGGTAAGCAACCGACCGAGGAGCTCAAGGCAGAGGTCAGGAAGAGCCTCAACTTGGACTCCTCGCTTCCGGTGCAGTACGGCACGTTCGTCAAGAACCTGGTCCTCGGCGATGAGTACGGATGGCCGGGGTTCGGCAAGTCGTTCAACACGCGCGACGGCATCCACGACGAGCTGTTTAGCCGCATGGTGGTCACCCTGCAACTGGCGATCGGGGCGCTCATCCTGTGGCTCGTGATGGGCGTCTCGATCGGCGTCGTGTCGGCGCTCAAACGACGAACCTGGGTCGACCGGGCGGCAATGGGGTTTGCGCTGCTCGGAATCTCGACGCCCGTGTTCTTCTTGGGGCTCGTGTTCCTCTATGTGTTCTGGTTTAAGCTCGGGCTGACGTCCGGTACCGGCTACACCGGATTCCGTGAGAACCCGGGCGAGTGGTTCAGCAAGCTCATCATGCCGTGGATCGTGCTGGCGCTTCTGTTTGCCGCCGTGTACGCGCGAATCGTGCGGGGCAGCATGCTCGAGGTGATGAGCGAAGACTATGTCCGTACGGCGCGGGCCAAGGGCTTGACCGAGCGCGCGGTGGTGACCCGCCACATGCTGCGCTCCAGCATCGCGCCCGTCGTGACGCTGGCCGGTATCGACTTCGCGGTGCTGATCAGCAGCGCCGTGGTGACCGAGAGCGTGTTCAACATCCCCGGCGTCGGGGCGTACGTGCTGGATGCGGTCTTCCAGAACGACCTGCCGATCGCGATGGCGGTCACCGTCATCACCGCGGTGTTCGTCACCCTGATGGGACTTTTGGTCGACATCGTCTATGCGTTCCTCGACCCGCGGGTGCGGTACACGTGAGCGAGCCACTCCTCGAGGTGCGGGACCTCTCCGTGCGCTTCACGACGGCGGACGGAATCGTCCGGGCGGTCGACGGGTTGTCGTTCACCGTCGAACGTGGCGAATCGCTCGGTGTGGTTGGCGAATCCGGATCCGGCAAAAGCGTCACGTTCATGGCGATCATGGGCCTGCTCAACCGCTCCTATACCGACGTTGAGGGGGAGGCGCGATTCAACGGCCAGGACCTCCTGAGCCTGAGCGAACGCGAACTCCGCGAGTTGCGCGGCGACGGCATCGGCATGGTGTTCCAGGATCCGATGACGTCGCTTCATCCGATGTACCGGGTCGGGAC
>JANMDV010000034.1:0-8138 GCA_031376485.1 Actinomycetota bacterium | reverse complement strand
CGAATTCATCGATTCGCACGGCGTGCGCGCGCTCCTGGAGATCGCGAGTACGGCGACGAATGCGGGTCGAGCGATCACGATCGTCGTCGCCGATGGCGGCTCGGTGCGTCGCCTGGTCGACATTGTCGGCCTCGGCCAGGTAATCGAGATCGTCCCCGGCTGACGCTCCGCGCACGCCAGGGCCGCGCGCCCTGTTCGCGCGGTAATGAGAGAACAACCTGCTAGGTTTCGCCTCGGATGAGTGACGACCGCGCACCGACCGCTTGTCGGATCGAGAACGGCCAGATCGACGGCGCTGCGATGATCGTGATCGACGGGGAATTGGACCTCGCGAGCGCCTCTCAATTGACAGACACCATCACGGGCCTGTCCGAATTGAGCGAACCCGTTGTGCTTGATCTCAGCTCCGTCACGTTCGTGGACTCGAGCGGCGTCCGGGCGCTACTGGATGCCCAGCGCATCGCGGCCGAGAAAGGTCGCAAGCTCGCCATTTTCCGCCCTGGAGTCGCAGTCACGCGGCTGCTCGATTTGGTGGACCTGCGGTCGCGGTTCACCGAGGTCGAATCTGTTGATGTCGATACGTTGCGCGCGCTGCAAACCGTCTGACCCCCGCATGCATCAGGTCCAGTCGGCTCCGCGGCGCGATTTCGGCGGGAAACATTTTGGGGGTTGGGTGTCTCGACGGACGGCAACGCCCGATTCCATTGACTGCGTAATCGACTCAGATTTGGCGCATCGGAGACCGTTCGCGGCGGTTGGCAGCGGCGCCGAGAGCTGCTCCGACCAGCACGCCGAGGAGCGACGCTGCGGCAAGCAGAATGAGCGGGAGGATGAGATCGGTGCCTGAGTAGGCATCGCCGCCCTGCCAGCTCGGCAGTCCGAGCGTGTCGAGCACGCTCGCCGAGCCGCGCCGATCTGCGACCAGACCATCTGCAGCCGTGGCCAGCAGCGCAAACAACCACGCCGTCACCCCGTGCGCCACAGGCGCGGTGCGGGCCATCCGCGCCGCGACGTAACCCCCTCCCAAAAACCCGAGGGCCAAGACCGCCGCCATCCAAGCGCCGGCGGTGACGCCGTCGGCGGCACCCGGGCCGCCGTCGGCGATCCCCAATCCCAATCCGGTTGCGATGCCCGCGGCCGCAAAGCATGCAAGGGCGACGATTGCGATACCCCAGGCTGCGGCCCACCCGCCGACTGCGGCCAACGGCGCCAGCCGTGGCGTTCGCAGCAGGGCCCGTCCTCCGCTCGCGGGGGGATGCACCTCCGGTGCGATCGGCGACGTGCGCGCATCGCCGTCACGCGTATCGCGCACGGTCTGGACCCGTTGGGTGTGCGCGTCGTCGACGCGTGTGTCGGTATCCGCGACGGCGATGGCGGATGGCGATGACGCGGTGCGATGAGCGGGTGCTTCGGACGATGCGTCCAGGTGGCGCACGTCCTCATCATTTGTTGCAGGCAGTGCCCGACCGTCGAACCCGGAGTCGTCGTGATGGTCGCCGGGCGAGGACAACGTTCGACCGTCGTTTGGGTGAGACGCCTCGATGCCGGGTGCGGTCGTGGGGTGGTCAGCGCCATGCCTGCGGCTCTCATCGCCGAACGCGGGCCGTGCGGGGCCGTCGAGACGTTGCCTCGGTTCATCCACGTCGCGCCCCGTCGACGCATCGACGCGGGTCGTGGGCTCGGCGGCAGGATCGATCGAGCGACCGAAGCGTCTAGATCCGGTCTCCTCGACGTCGCCCTGATCCTGTTCACCGGGCGCGTCCCCGAGCGTCGAACCCTGACCGTTCATATGATCTTCCGCTGTGTCGATTCGGCGCAAGCGCCGTTGGAATCGCGTGTTCATGGCATCCCCGATCGTCGATGATTCATAGGAAATGTGCCCCGAAATCGTGACGTCCAAACGTCCGTCACCCGCCCCGGCGCCAGAGCAGCCCTGATGCGGACTCGTCAGGCGTTGGAGAGGACGTACGCGACCAGAAACGCCGACACCGTGGCGAAGGCGACGTATGGGTCCGCGCGGTCGAACACCTGGGCAGCACGGTGTTGGCGAGTGACGCGAGCACTGCGCCTGCGGCGAATCCAAGGAGTAGTGCGAGGGTACCGCCGGAACACTCCCCCCAGAAGTAACGAGCCTGCAACGACCGACCCGGCCAGTCCGATGCCCGCGCGGACCCCGACGGTCAAAATGAACGCGACGGACCGCACGCCCTCGCGCTGCCGAACGCCTCAGGAAAGTTCGCGACGAAGATCGCGACGAGAGCGCGAGTCGAATCCGATTCCGCGCGCGTCACGGATGCAGTGGCAGTTCTCCCCTGAGCGATCCGATCACGCCGTCGGCTCATTGGCCGACCATGATGCGACGACAGATGAGTCGATGAATGGCCGCCGCAGGTTCGTCCCACGCGTTGATTCGGGACCAGTGATCTGTTCGAGATGGCGGCGTTGTCCGTGCGACCGGGTCGGCATGTAGGAATGGATCAGTCGCTCCCAGCGCTGCGCGAATCGCGTCGGGCTGAACTCCCGTTCGACATGATCGCGACAGGCGATGCGGTCGATCTCGCCAAGGCGCGAGACGGCGTCGGCGAGTTCGTTCAGGTCTGCTGCGATGAAGCCGGTGCGTCCGTCGATGACGACCTCGGGCACCGCCCCACGCGGGGTCGCCAGTACCGGGGTTCCGCAGGCCATGGCCTCGATCATGACCATTCCGAAGGGTTCCGGCCACGAGATGGGGAACACCAGAGCATCGGCGCCGGCCAGTAGTTCGTACTTCGCCACCTCACCGATCTCGCCCATCCAGATGACGTCGTCACCAAGTCGCGGTTCGATGTACCGCTCGAAGTACGCGATCTCTGCAGGCTCACGGCACTTCGCCGCAAGCATGATTGGCCGACCGCTCGATTGAGCGATTTCGATCGCTTCGAGTGCGCCTTTCTCGGGCGCCATACGACCCAGAAACGCCAGGTACCCATCGGGATGGCTCGAGAAGGGCACGTGCGTGGTGTCAAGCGCGTTCAACGCAACACCTGCGAACGGCAGTGTTGGCGCGGTGGATCGTTGCGCCTCGCTGATCGCGACGTAGCGCAACGACGGAGAGCGCTTGGCGATCCCCTCGTAGATGCGCGTCGCGTCCGCGTGCAGCTCCCCATGCGTGACATGCATGACTGGGACGCCACGGTGGCCCAGAAGCACCGCTCCGAGGGGGCCGGAATGGTCGATGATCAAATCGTGGTCATCCAACAGGTCGTCAATCGCCAGCAGGTAGTGCCATTCGGCGTCCCGCTCACCCACGTAGGCCGGCAGAGAATCGAGCGGTGTCACACAGTCGACCCCCGCGATGTCAGAGCCGGGGGCGGCGACCAAAGTGACCTCATAACCGCTGTCCGCCAGCACGCGGGCCTGCAGTGCGACGACTTGCTCGATACCGCCATAGGCCGGAGGTGGGATGGGGATCCACGGCGGGGCAACGATGGCGATGCGCCCCGAGGAGTGTCCCCGGGGCGCGATCGTCAACACATCAGAAGTCGCGAGCCGCACGTGGCTCACCATTCGTAACGACGCACACCAGGGCGGTCGTACTGGGCGTCGCGGTCGGTGATGTTCCGATCGGCGGTCTCGATTCGGCCGTCGCCGGCCACCGCGCGGTCGGAGTCAACGGCGCCGCGTGTCATCTCGTCGGCAATGGCGGCCTCTGCGATCTCGGGGGTCGGAGCGGGTGTCGACTGGCGCTCGGCGACCGTCAGGCGATCGTCGGGCTCGTTCGACCGGCGCCCGTCCCTGCCTCGTGCCAGATCGTCAGCGGTTTCCGCCCGCGCGATCTCTGGGGTCGGGGCAGGGGTTGTCTGCCGTGCGTGGACCGCTTCCCAGTATCCGGTGCGGCCGTAATGGCCGTAGATCTGATCTTCGTCGTCGGCCGAGATCTGGTCCCGGTCGTCGTACGTGGGTGCCGTCTCGAGATGGTCGCGACCGTACGGCACCACGAGTGCATCGCCCCGATCGGTGACGTGGACGTCGTCCAGCGGGATGATGTGGCGCTTCGTGCCGAACCATCCGCTCTCAACGGCCAGGTAACGAACGGTACCCGGTGTGCGATCATCTCCGTCGACGTACACGCCCTCGACTGAGCCGATCTTCTCGTCGTTGAGGTCGTACACGTTCATGCCTTTGAGCTGATCCAAATCGGGTAGTGCGGTTCCGGTCGTTGTGGCGTGCGGCTGCATCGTCATCGTTGTTCTCCTTGGTAAGGATGCGAGTATCCGCATGATTTCCCTCGACCGCCCACCTCAAACCTCGGCCCTCCACAGGCGGGGGATTGTACGGGCGTCCACGTTGAACCGTGAATCGCGCGGGTCCGATGGCGGGGTGCCAGGAGGTGGCGACGAACCTGTCAGCGTGCGGCGCTGCGGCCGATCAACACGCACAGGTACTCGTGGGGACGCCGCTCCGCATCGACCCAAACGCGGTCGCTCAAACCGTGGACGATCGAACCGAGTTCGGGGAGTTCCGCGTCGGTCAGGAGACGCGTGCCCTCGCCGTCGGCCAAGGGTCCGACCGCGATCTCGATCCCCTGGTGGTGTGGTACGAACAGCGCAGAAACATGCTCCGTGGCGAGGACGCCAAGCAACGTGTCCATGATGAGCGTCGCATCGTTGATGCGATCGATCGGGAGCGCGGCTTGCGCCGCGACGGCGCCCACGATCCTCCGCAGTACGGCGTCGGCGACCGGTCCCGCCGTTAAGGTCACCTCGACCTGGCCGGCGGCGGTCATTCGGCGTCTTCGTCGCGCGGCACCACGAACACCATCGAGACCTGGGTGTGCCCGTCATCCTTGCTTTTGACCTGTACCTCGCTCGACAACGCAGCGATCAAGGGAAGGCCCAGGCCAAGGCCCGCGCTGCGATCGTTGAGTCGTGGTGCGATTCCGACGCCTTGATCACGGACAACGACGACCAGGCGGTCGTCGTTGAGCGTCATGGTCACCGACAGCATTCCTGAATTGCCGTCGGGGTAGGCGTGTACGACGACATTCGTGCTGGCCTCGCTGACGGCGATCTTCGCATCGGTCAGGAAGGCCGGACTCCATCCATCGACCTCGGCCAGCCCGCTGAGCGCCTGACGCACGACGGTCACGCTTTCGGGTCGCGCCGGCAGTGTCATCTCGATGGACGCGTCGCGGCTCATCGACGGACCTCGTTCGAACAAGGTTGGATCGCCGATACGCGTGATGGCCCCTGACGATTCAGGGATTGGTCGGTTGGGCTACAGCTGCTCACGGAACCGTCAACGGTAGCTCCCGCGTAGCGATTGCGAGACCGAGACACCCCGCACGAAGCGCATAAAGGGGGGGAATGCGATTCGTGGGTGATCATCGTCGTTCATGTCTCGCAATCGCCGTTCGCGGATACGCAGGACATCGTGCCCATCGCGTGATTGTGTCGTACCCGGCCTCGCGCGACTCAAACGCAATCGTCGTCACGCACAAAACCCTCCGCACGTGCGTCGTACCGACACCGATGTCCCGCGGGGTGAGGATGCCCAAGGTGAGGGTCCGCGCAGAATACTGCTGTGCTGGATGGCGGGCGAAAACTCACGTCAGTGGCTATCGGGCGTGGCCGCCCGTCGACGCCGCATGGCGGTGTTGCCGACAGACGAACCCCAGGTGTGGTTCGTGGCCGAGCACCTGGTCGATATCCCGTTTACGGTCGGCGCCGGCGACGAACGGATGAACGGCCGCTGATGGGTCGAGGGGGCGCGTTACGGGCGGATGGCGCGGGCGCCATCGTTTGAGCGCGCGAGTGCGGTATCTGGAGCGGCTCCGGCCTGTCGGCTCAGGAGTCGCTCCCGTCCGTTTCGCGCCGTGATCGAAGCGCTTTGCGATCGCTTCCGGTCAGATCACAGGAAGATGATCAGGAGGATGATGACGACAAGTACCGTGCCGATTCCGATGTACATGGTTGACCTTCCGTTGTGGGTGTGACGGAACGGTTTCCCGGATCGCAACATGGGTAAACGTCGTGCATCCTCGCTGAGCGGCTGCAACGCGGCGTGTGTAGGGCCCGTCGTTTGCGGGTACGTACCTCGTCAAGAGAGGGAGGTGCCATGGCACACGACCAAGGCCGGACGGACCCAGAAGCACCCATCGCGAATGATGTATCCGTGGAAGGTGGCGACGCGCGCTCCCAAATGCCAAACGACCCGACTTCCCGTCGGCGGGTCGGGAGGTCGATGGCCGTCATCGGGCTCGTTTGGGGCCTCGGTGCCGCCGTCGTCGTCGCGGTCGTCGTAGGTCTCATCTGGGGCAATTGGGCGATCGCGATTGGGATGGGCGTGGCCGCGGCACTCGGTGCCGGATTCATCTCAGCCGTGGTTCGAGCCGAGCGTGAAGACGGGCAGATCGAAGACGACGTCGAGGCTCTCGGTCCTGACGCGAACACGTAGCGGCAGCCGCGCGACCCGAGATACGTTCGCCTGGCGGTGTGATCGGAGGCACCGGGTCAGGGGTTGGCTCCGGGATGTTCGGAGGCTCCAGAGGGGGGCTCGGGGCGGGACCCGGCACTGGTTCGGGCAGCGGCTCGGATGGGTCCCGCCACGGTTCGACGGGGGGCGCCGTGCCTGGGGTGGGTTCCGAGACGCTCGGCGGCACCGGTTGCGACACAGCGACGGGCCTACGGGCGGGTGATGCCAGTGAGTGCGCATCGAGTTGCATAAACCGTCTGGAAGAAAGACCTGTGCTCGGTCCTTGACAATGTTGTCTCCGTTCGGGGAACGGTCTGAAATGACCGCTGTGCCGTATGGCGCGTCAACGCCGACAAACAGTCGCTGCGCTTCGGGTCTTTTTTGTCAACAATGTCCCGCCCGCAATCGTGGGCAGATCCTTTGGTCACCCTTGCCCGAAAGCGCCGCCGGCACACGTGGGATGGCAAAACGTCAATTCGCTGGTCGATCGGTGGCGCACGTTGGCGTGCAGTGTCCCCAGGGCGTTTCGGCGGAGGAAAAGCCATCCGTCGCAGGTTTCTTCGCGGCCCGTTTGGGTACATGACGAGTGTTGTCGCACACGAGTTGTTCGGCCTCTCGGCGGGGAGCGGTGGGATGGCCTCGATACTCACCCCCACGAGTGAAGAAGGCTCTGTTCACATGATCGTGTCTCCAAAGGACGCCACACCATCGTTCTGTCTTCGACTTCCCACGACGCCGCTCGCGACGCGGATGGCGCGCCGTGCTGTGCGTGCGTTCGCCGCACGGGCGGGGTTCGCTGGCGAGCGCCTGGACGAGATCGAGCTTGCAGTCGCCGAGTCGTGCGCGAATGCCGTGGTTCACGGTGTGCCCGATAGCGAGGAGATGTTCGAAGTGACGGGCATCCTCTGTGGCGACGCAATCATCGTCAGCACCGTCGACACGGGGGTCGGCATCCCCGGTGCCCGGGAGTCGAGCGGTTTGGGGCTCGGGATCCCGCTCATCACCGCGCTCGCGGACGACGTCTCGTTCGGAACGCCCGCCGCGGGGGGGACCGAAGTGCGAATGGCCTTTTTCGTGGGATCGCAGGCTGGTCGTACGATCTCTCCCGCTCGCATTCGTCCACCGGTCGCCGACGTTTGAGACGATGTTCGGGCAGATCAAAGCGCCGCAAAATTCTCGCGCCGGCCGGTCGGTGAGCGCGGACACCTCATGATGGGATCACCCAACCGCATGCCGCCGCTCAATCCACGATCTCGTAGCACCGACCGCGAAGCGCTCATCATGGACCTGATGCCTCTGGTCAAAGCTCTTGCGCGGCGGTATGCCAACCGCGGAGAGCCGCTCGACGATTTGATCCAAGTCGGCACGATCGGGCTCATCAAGGCGATTGACCGGTTCGATCCCGAGCGCGGCAGCGAGCTCGCGAGCTTCGCGACACCGACCATCCTCGGCGAGATCCGCCGCCACTTTCGCGACAAGACGTGGATGGTGCATGTCCCGCGAGGGACTCAGGACGCGCATGCCGCCGTCAACCGGACGATCGACGACATGACGTCGCGGCTCCGCCACAGCCCGTCTGTCCACGAGGTCGCAGAGGAACTCGGTTTGAGTCAGGACGAGGTTCTGGACGCCATTGCCGCGGGAGCCGCCTACCAACCCCTGTCGCTGTCGCGGCCGATGAGCGG